>JBGPIT010000376.1:0-5134 GCA_041485125.1 Binatia bacterium
GTCGTGACGCTGCGCCGTCTCGTCGCGGAAGCGGAATGGGCGCTGGCGCAGCGGAATGGTCGCCGCGAATGTGCCACGCCGCCGGCCGGCGCATCCATCGATCCGCCGCCGCTCGACGCCGACCTCGACGAGTCGCCCGCGCGGCAAATGTGTGCGCTCGAGACGGATGCACGTCGCAGCAGCGCCGTGAGCTTCGCCGCGCCGCACTCGGTAGTCTCGTTGTTCTGGACGGCGATCGGCGCCTTCACCAACGACGCGGAGCCCCGCTGGGTGGGGTTGGCGAGGTTGCTGACGCACGTCCGGCTGGAATGGGAGCGTTCGCCGCGCCATCGCGACCCGATCTTCGCGCGCGAGCACTGGCGGTGCGCTGTTCCGGGTTGCAGCATGCGGCGCAACCTCAACGATCATCACATCCGTTTCCGCTCACGCGCGGGCAACAACGACCTCACGAACCGGGTCGCGATCTGCGCCGCGCACCACCTCCACGGCATCCACCGGGGCCTCATTCGTGCGACGGGCACGGCACCCGACGCGATCCTGTGGGAGCTCGGTGTCGGGCGCGACGGCACGGCGCTGCTGCGGCTCCTCGGCGATCGATATCTCGACGATGCCGACGCGGCATGACCCGGTCACTGCGCAGAACGCGGTGTCCCGCGCGGCGCCGACGTGCAGGACGCCGCACCGGACATGCCGGCGCGATCGCGCTATCGTCACCGTCGCGTGAGCGCCGCAACCGACCCCCGTGATCGACTCCTCCTCTACGCGACCGCCTTCTTGCGCGCGATCGCGACCGGGCTCGTCGGCGTCCTGATCGGTCTCTACCTCGCCAAGCTCGAGCTCGACGCGGCGCGGATCGGCTTCGTCGTCACGGCCGGCCTCGCCGGCGCCGCGACGGCGACGCTCGTCGCGACCTTCGCCGCCGATCGCCTCGGCCGCCGGCGTTTCCTGCTCGCGATCGCGGCGCTCATGGTCGGGGGCGGCGCCGCGGTGGTGTTCGCCTCGAGCTTCGGCGTCATCCTCGCCGCCGCGTTCCTCGGCATGGTGAACGGCATGGGACGCGATCGCGGCGCGGCAGTCGTGATCGAGCAGGCGATCTTGCCGGCGACGGTCCCCGCCGCGGGCCGTACCCGCGCGTTCGCCTGGTACAACATCCTGCAAGACACCGGGCACGCGCTCGGCGGCCTCGCCGCCGCGCTACCCGCGCTCTGGCGCAGCGAGCTCGGCGAGGTCACGGCGCTGCGTGCCGCGCTCGGACTCTACGTCGCGCTCTTGCTCGTCACCGCCGTGCTCTACCTGCGGCTCTCGCCGGTCGTCGAGGCGCCGCGCCGCGAGGAGCGCGTCCGGCTCTCCCCCGAGAGCCGCCGCATCCTCTGGCGCCTGTCGTCGCTTTTCGCCCTCGATAGCCTCGCCGGTGGCTTCCTCACCACCGCGCTGCTCTCCTTCTTCTTCTACGAGCGCTTCGGCGTCGACGCCGGCACGATCGGCCCGCTCTTCTTCGCGGCGCGCGTCGCGAACGCGGCCTCACACGTCGGCGCGGCGTGGCTCGCGGCGCGGATCGGCCTCGTCAACACGATGGTCTTCACGCACGTACCGTCGAGCCTGCTCCTGATGACGGTGCCGTTCGCACCGACGTTCCCGATCGCCGCGGTGCTCTTCATCTTGCGCGAAGGCTTGGTCGAAATGGACGTGCCGACACGCCAATCGTACGTGATGGCGGTCGTCCGTCCGGAGGAGCGCACCGTCGCGTCGGGCGTGACCAGTCTGGTGCGTCTCGCCGGTTGGGCGATCGCGCCGTCGTTCGCCGGGCTCTTCATGCAAGGCGTCTCGCTGGCGACGCCGCTCCTGATCGGGGCGGTGATGAAGATCGCGTACGACGTCTTGCTGTACCGCGCGTTCCGCCGCACGCGCGCACCCGAAGAGACGCCGGCCGTACCGTCAGTCGGCTGAGGGCTTGCCCGCGCGCTCGGCGGCGGAGGGACCGGCCTGGGTCGCGGTGCCGTCCGTCGACACCGCCTCGTCGGCGACGACGCGGCTCGACCAGTACGCGTTCCAGCGTCCCACCGCCTTGAGATGTCGCAGGCGCGCCACCGCGGAGGCGCCGCCACCGCGACGAAAGCGGCCCGCCGGGACGAGCAGCGCGAGCTCCGCCGCCGTCATCTGCGAAGCCACGGGGATGCCGGCGGCGGGCACGATTGCCGTGCTGCCGCCGGCCGCACCCGGTGCCTCGTCGAGCAGCGAGCGCGCGCCGGCGGACTGCGCCGACGCCGCCGCGAGCCTCGCCGCCTCGACGCCGAGCGCGGCGGCGATGCGCGGGCTCTCCGCCTTCAACACGCGCTCGATTTGGCGCCCGCTCATCGCGGTCCCGCCGACGTGGCGCAACACCTCGGCCGCACGCTCGAACGAGAGCTCGGCGGCGAGATAGAGCGCCTGCTCGCACACCGAGCGACTGTAGACGCCGTAGCGCTCGTGAGCGATCCAGTCGTCGAGCGGCTGGCGGATGGCGCGACAGCTCATGCAGGCATAGCGGGCTCGTCGCACCGGCAGCGCGCCGAAGAGCGTGATCAGGCGACGCAACGTGCGGCCGCGGCTCCGCATCTTCCCGCCGCAGCGCGCGCACGGGGCGAGCGTCGCGACCACTCGCTCCTCGACGCGTCCGAGCGCGACGGCGAGCGCGCGGCCGAGCGCGCGGCGCGACTCCCGTCGTAGGTCACGCTCGAGCTCCGACAGGCGGGCGGTGGCCGGATCGAAACTGAGCGTGAAGCTGACGTCGATGGAAATCGGGGGCGACGCTGACACCGGAAGCCTTTCGCACCGACCCGCGGGCGCGTGGAATCGATCTGCGGGACAGTGGGTCGTGTATCAGCTGCGTAACGCGAGCGTCAACTTTTTCCGATCTCCGCGATATGCAAAGTCGATAGCAAATGCGAGATCGGATAGTCGATCACGATCGCAACATGCAGCAGCCACAGCGTCCGCTACCGCGACCATCATGTTTCACGCGCGGGCGGCGCCGCGCCCCGGCTACGACGCGGGCGCGCCGCCGAAGCTGCGGGCGAAGAGGTCTTGGATGGCACGCCGGCCGTTCTCTTGGACGAAGCGCGTGCCGGTGCCGCCGAAGCGCGGATGACCGATGACCGGCGCCGGCGTCGCGTCCCACGCCTCACCCGTCCAACGGAACCAGCCCTCGCGCTCCTGATCGAAGACGAAGAGCGGCTTGTTGCAGAGCTTCGCGAACTCCGCACCCCAGCCGGTGCCGCCCTTGACGGTATCGTCGGGGAGGATCTTGCCGACGACGTAGATCTCCTGGGCGTTGTTCACCTGGTGCCAGATGCACTGCAGCACCTTCTTGAACATCGCCGTATCGGGATAGCGGCGGTGCATGAGCTTGCCGACGTAGGCGAGGCTGACGTCGCCGTGCTCGAGCTCGGCGTGGGTGAGCACGCGCATGCCGCGCGTCCGCGCGTCCTTGTGGCCCTCGAAGGTGAAGTTCACCTCGTCGATGCCGTAGCGCTCGGCGGTCGCGCCGAACTCCGCCTCGGCGCCGCTCGCCGCGCCACTGAATAGGATGCAGTCCTCGCGATTCATGCCCGTTCCTCCGTCGCTGCGTTTCTTCCCGATGAGCCCGTGCGCGTCAACCTCGCGGTTGACAAGCGGCGCCGGTTTCCGCCACCACGGACGGACCCTGCGCTCGAGGAGATCACCATGAACCGTCGCCGCTCCGCCGCTCTCGCCCTCGCCACCGCCGTTCTGCTCGCCGCCGTCCCCGCGCTCGCAGAGCGCGAGGTGCTCTCGAAGACGGAAGCCAAGTGCCAGCAGGCCGCCGCGAAAGAGGTCGGCAAGATCCTCGTGAAGCGCACCGGCTGCGTCTTGAAGTGCGACAAGAAGACGCCGCAGGCCGCGGAGTGCCGCGGCCCTACGGCGGCAAGACCCTCGCGTGTGTACAAAAGGTCGACGACAAAGTGCAGGCAACGCTCGGCGCCAAGTGCGTCAGCGACGGCACCGCCGACGACTCCTGTCCGGAATGCTATGAGAACGCGCTCGGCTCGTGCACCGACGCGATCGCCAGCGCCGGCCTCCTCGATCTAGGCATCGATCAGTTGGTCGACGAGATCTTCTGCGACGACAGCGGCAGCGGTGACCAGCTGTCGAAGGTCGAGTCGAAGTGCCGCCAAACGCTGGCCGCAGCGCTCGCGAAGATGGCCGCCACCGCGGACGGTTGCTACGCGAAGTGCGTCAAGCGCGAGGCGAAAGGCAAGACCGACGGCAGCTGCGATCCGGTCGCCGACGACACCAAGACCGCGGCCTGCCTGACCAAGGCGCACGACAAGGCCGTGACCGCGATCGACAAGAAGTGCAGCGACCGGCCGGACTGCATGTCCAATCCGGCATTCTTCGTCGCCGCCACGACGGGAGCCATCAACGAGACGGCGACCATCCTCGCGGTCTGCCCGGTCTGCGGCGACAGCATCAAGGAAGCGGGCGAGGACTGCGATCCGCCCGGCGCCACCTCGTGCCCGGCGGCGGCGACCTGCACGGCGCAGTGTACGTGCCCCTGAGGAAATGTAAGATGCCCGGCCATGCTCGACGGTTTGTTTGATCCCGTCGTCGCCGGCTGGTTCGCGGAACGCTTCGGGGACCCGACCCCGCCCCAGCACGCCGGATGGCGTGAAATCGCCGCCGGCCGCGACACGCTGATCGCGGCGCCGACCGGCTCCGGGAAGACGCTTGCCGCCTTTCTCTGGGCGATCGATCGCCTGGTGCGGGTCGCGCGCACCGGCTGGCTCGAGGACCAAGCGCGCGTCCTCTACGTCTCGCCGCTGAAGGCGCTCGGCAACGACATCCGGCGGAACCTCGAGGAGCCGTTGGCGGCGATCCGCGCCCGTGCCATGCGCGACGGCCACGCCTGTCCGGAGATCCGCGTCGCGGTGCGGAGCGGCGACACGCCGGCGAGCGAGCGCCAAGCGATGATCAAGCGGCCGCCGCACATCCTGATCACGACGCCCGAGTCGCTCTACATCCTGCTCACCGCCGAGCGCAGCCGCCGCGTGCTCTCGACCGTCGACACGGTGATCGTCGACGAGATCCACGCCGTCGCCGGCGACAAGCGCGGCTCGCACCTGGCGCTCTCGCTCGA
>JBGPIT010000377.1:0-5133 GCA_041485125.1 Binatia bacterium
ACGAACATGTACAAGATCGCGGGAGAGCTGACGCCGCTCGTGATCCACGTCGCGGCGCGCGCGCTCGCGGCCCAAGGGCTCTCGATCTTCGGCGATCACAGCGACGTCATGGCGGCGCGCGCGACCGGCTTCGCCATGCTGGCGTCGAGCTCGGTCCAGGAGGCGGCCGATCTGGCGCTGGTCGCACATGCCGCGACGCTCGAGTCGCGCATCCCGTTCCTGCACTTCTTCGACGGCTTTCGCACCTCGCACGAGGTCGCGAAGATCGCTCCGCTCGGCGCCGACGACGTGCGCGCGCTGCTCGACGATGCCCTCGTGCGCGCCCACCGCGCCCGCGCGCTCTCGCCCGAGCATCCGTGCATCCGCGGCACGGCGCAGAATCCCGACGTGTACTTCCAGGGGCGCGAGACCGTGAATCCCTTCTACCTCGCCTGCCCGACGATCGTGGAGAACGCGATGGCGGCGGTCGGGGAGCGCAGCGGGCGCCGCTACGGTCTCTTCGACTACGCCGGCGCGCCCGATGCGGAGCGCGTGATCGTGGTCATGGGAAGCGCGGCCGAGACCGCGACGGAGACCGCCGCGCAGCTCGCTGCCGGCGGCGAGAAGGTCGGTGTCGTCACCGTCCGCCTGTACCGGCCGTTCTCGGTCGCGCACTTCGCGGCCGCGCTGCCGCCGACCGTGCGCGTCGTCGCCGTCCTCGACCGCACCAAGGAGCCGGGCGCGGTCGGCGAACCGCTCTACCAAGACGTCGTCACGTCGCTCAACGAGGCGGAGCGGAGCGTGCGAGTGGTCGGCGGCCGCTACGGGCTCGCGTCGAAGGAGCTCACGCCCGCGATGGTGAAGGCGGTCTTCGACGAGGTCGCCCGCGCGAATCCCAAGAATCACTTCACGATCGGCATCGTCGACGACGTGACGCACACGAGTCTGCCGTGGGACCCGACCTTCTCGATCGAGGATCCCGACACGGTGCGCGCGGTCTTCTTCGGCCTCGGCGCCGACGGCACCGTCGGCGCCAACAAGAGCACCATCAAGATCATCGGCGAGGAAACCGACCGGCACGCGCAGGGGTATTTCGTCTACGACTCGAAGAAGTCCGGATCGGTCACGGTCTCGCATCTTCGCTTCGGGCCGCGGCCGATTCGCGCGAGCTACCTCGTCACGCGCGCGAGCTTCGTCGCCTGCCATCAGTTCTCGCTGCTGGAGCGCCTCGACGTCCTCGCGGCGGCCGAGCCGGGCGCGACGTTTCTCTTGAACAGTCCGTACGCCGCCGACCGGGTCTGGGATCGGCTGCCGCGTCCGGTACAGCAGGTGTTGATCGAGAAGCGCCTGCGCTTCTTCGTGATCGACGCGATGCAGGTCGCCGGCGCGGCCGGCATGGGCGGCCGCATCAACACGGTGATGCAGACCTGCTTCTTCGCGCTGAGCGGCGTGCTACCGCGCGATCAGGCGATCGCCGCGATCAAACACTCGATCGAGAAGACCTACGGCAAGCGCGGCGAGGCGGTCGTCCGCAAGAACTTCGCCGCCGTCGACGCGACGCTCGACCAGCTCCACGAGGTCGCGGTCCCGCGCGCCGTGACGAGCGTCGAGGAGCGCCGTCCGCCGGTAGCGGCCGAGGCACCGGCGTTCGTGCAACGCGTGACCGGGGCGCTGATCGCCGGTCGCGGCGACGCGCTGCCGGTGAGCGCGCTGCCGGTCGACGGTACGTACCCGAGCGGCACGGCGCGCTGGGAGAAGCGCGCGATCGCGAGCGAGATCCCGCTCTGGGACCCCGACGTGTGCATCCAGTGCGGCAAGTGCGTCCTCGTCTGCCCGCACGCCGTGATCCGCGCCAAGGTCTACGAGCGCGACCGCCTGGCGTCGGCGCCGGACGGCTGGCAGGCGCGGCCGGCGCGCTGGCGCGAGATGCCCGAGCACGTCTACACGCTCCAGGTCTCGCCGGACGACTGCACGGGGTGCGGCCTCTGCGTCGAAATCTGCCCCGCGAAGAACAAGAGCGAGACGCGGCTCAAGGCGATCAACATGGCGCCGGTCGAGCCGGTCCGCGCCCGCGAGCGGCAGGCCTGGCGGTTCTTCACCGACGAGCTCGACGAGGTCGATCGCGCGCCGCTGCACCTGCATCAGGTGAAGGACGTGCAGCTGCTCGAGCCGCTCTTCGAGTTCTCCGGCGCCTGCGCCGGTTGCGGCGAGACGCCCTATCTCAAGCTCGTGAGCCAGCTCTTCGGCGACCGCGCCTTGATTGCGAACGCGACCGGCTGCTCGTCGATCTACGGCGGCAACCTGCCGACGACGCCGTGGACCACCAACCGCGCCGGCCGCGGCCCTGCGTGGGCGAACTCTCTCTTCGAGGACAACGCCGAGTTCGGCCTCGGCATACGGCTCGCCCGCGACCAGCAAGCGGCGTACGCGGGCGAGCTGCTCGAACGCCTGACACCCGAGCTCGGCGCACCGCTCGTGGCGGCGCTCCTCGCTGCCGATCAAACGAACGACGCCGGCATCGTCGCGCAACGCGCGCGGGTCGCCGAGTTGCGCGCGCGGCTCGCGGCGATCGACGCGCCCGTGGCGCGCGACCTCGCCAGCGTCGCGGAGGCGCTGGTGCGATCGAGCGTCTGGATCGTCGGCGGCGACGGCTGGGCCTACGACATCGGCTACGGCGGTCTCGACCACGTGCTGGCGAGCGGCACCAACGTCAACGTGCTGGTCCTCGACACCGAGGTCTACTCGAACACCGGCGGCCAGATGTCGAAGGCGACGCCGCGCGGCGCGGTCGCGAAGTTCGCTGCCGGCGGCAAGGCGCAGGCGAAGAAGGACCTCGGGCTGCTCATGATGAGCTACGGCAACGTCTACGTCGCCGCGGTCGCGATGGGCGCCGACGACATGCACACGCTGAAGACGCTGCGCGAGGCCGAGGCCTACGACGGCCCGTCGCTGGTGATCGCGTACAGCCACTGCATCGCGCACGGCTACGACATGGTTCACGGCCTCGACCAGCAGAAGGCCGCAGTCGCCTCGGGCTACTGGCCGCTCTACCGTTACGACCCGCGCCGCCGCCGCGAGGGCAAGAACCCGCTGCAGCTCGACTCGAAGCCGCCGTCGGTATCGCTGCGGAGCTACACGTACAACGAGACGCGCTACACCATGCTCGCGCTCGCCGACCCCGACGGTGCCGCCCGCGCCCTCGCCGCCGCGGAGGAGGACGTCGCGGCACGCTGGCGGCTCTACCAGCATCTCGCCGCGATGCCGGGAGACGGCGCCGGCGTCGGCACGGCGGCCGTGCCGAGAGGAGACGGGCGATGATCGACCTCGGCACGCGCTATCTCGGCTTCTCGCTCCCGAGCCCGATCGTGCTCTCGGCGTCACCGCTCTCCGAGAGCATCGACAACCTCCGGCAAGCGGAGGACGCGGGCGTCGGCGCCGTCGTCCTGCACTCGCTCTTCGAGGAGCAACTCGCGATCGAGAGCGACGATCTCGATCACCATCTCTCGTCCACCGCCGAGAGCCACCCCGAGGCGCAGAGCTACTTCCCCGACATGCGCGACTACAATCTCGGGCCGGAAGGGTACCTGGAGCACGTGCGGCGCGCGAAGGACGCACTCGACGTTCCCGTGATCGCGAGTCTGAACGGCGTCTCGACCGGCGGCTGGATCGAGTACGCCCGGCGGATCGAGTCGGCGGGTGCCGACGCGCTCGAGCTCAACGTCTACACCATCGCGACGGATCCTCAGCTCACCGCGGGCGAGGTCGAGCAACGGTACGTCGATCTGGTGCGCGCCGTGCGCGCGACGGTCACGATCCCGCTCGCCGTCAAGCTCGGGCCCTTCTTCAGCGCGCTCGCCAACCTGGCCGTCCGCCTCGACGAGGCCGGCGCCGACGCGCTCGTCCTCTTCAATCGCTTCTACCAGCCGGATCTCGACCTCGAGCGGCTCGAGGTGGTACCGAACCTCGTCCTCAGCACCCCCGAGGAGCTGCGCCTGCGGCTGCGGTGGGTGGCGATCCTCTACGGTCGCGTGCGCGCCGATCTCGCGGTGACGGGTGGCGTCCACGGCGCAACCGACGTGCTGAAGGCGATGATGACCGGCGCCGCGGTCGCGATGACGACCTCCGCCGTGCTGATGCACGGATTCGACCACGTGCGGCGGCTGCGGAGCGAGATCGCGACGTGGATGGAAGAGCACGAGTACGCGTCGATCCGCCAGATGCAGGGCAGCATGAGCCATCGTGCGGTCGCCGGTCCGGCGGCCTTCGAGCGCGCGAACTACTTGCGGGTCTTGCGCTCGTACGCGCTCCGGCGGCCGGCGGCGGCGCCGTGAGCATTGCCGACGGCGGAGCGCGCGACCTCGAGCGTGCGGTCGCTGACCTCGCGGAGCGTCTCCCCCCACCGCTCGCGCCGCTGGCGCGGCTCGCCTACGACTACCGCTGGTCGTGGACGGCCGGTGGCGCCGCGGTCTTCCGTGACGTCGACCCGATGCTGTGGTGTCGGAGCGACTGCAACCCGCGCCACCTGATCGAGGCGATCCCCCCGCGTCGCCTCGCGGCGCTCGCGCGGGACCCGATCTACGTCGCGCGCGTCGCCGCCCTGGCGCGAACGCTCGAGACGCGGCCGCCGGCGGCGACCGGCCCGATCTGCGCCGAGCATCCGGTCGCGTACTTCTGCTCCGAGTTCGCGGTCCATTGCTCGCTGCCGCTCTACGGCGGAGGTCTCGGCGTCCTCGCCGGCGATCTCTTGAAGGCCGCGTCGGATCTCGCGTTGCCGATGGTCGGCGTCGGCCTGCTCTACCGAGAAGGCTACTTCCACCAGCGCCTCGATCCCGCCGGCTGGCAGCACGAGTACTGGGTCCGCACCGCCGTCGAGCGCCTGCCCGCGGTGCGCATCCACGACGCCGACGGCGAGCCGTTGATCGTCCAGTTGACGCTCCGGCGGCGCCTCGTCCGCATCCAGATCTGGCGCGTCGAGGTCGGACGCGTCCCGCTCTACCTCCTCGACACCGACCGCGAGGACAATCATCCGATCGACCGCTGGATCACGGCGCGGCTCTACATCGGAGACCGGCATACCCGGCTCGCGCAGTACGCGGTGCTGGGGATCGGTGGCATGCGGGCGCTCACGGCGCTCGGGATTCGTCCGGCGCTCGT
>JBGPIT010000378.1:0-5108 GCA_041485125.1 Binatia bacterium
AAGTTGAACGCCAGCACCGCGAACAACACCGCCGCGCCGGGAAAGAGCATGAGCCAGGGCGCCACCCGGTAGTAGCTCGTCGCCTCCTGGATCATCCGGCCCCAGGTCGGCGTCGGGGGTGGCACGCCGATGCCGAGAAAGCTGAGGCCGGCGTCGAGGAGGATCGTGCCCGAGGTGCTGAGCGCCGCGATCACCAGAATCGTCGGCAGCGCGTTCGGCAGGACGTGGCGGAGGAGGATCCGCGCGTGGCCGCCGCCCATGGCGCGGGCCGCGAGCACGTACTCGCGCTCGCGCAGCGACAGCACCTCGCTGCGGATGACGCGCGCCACGCCCGTCCAGCTGACCAGGCCGATCACGACGAAGATCGTCCACACGCTCGGGCGCAGGACGGCGGCGAGCGCGACGGCGAGGAGCAGGCCGGGAAACGCCAGCATGACGTCCGTGAAGCGCATGAGCACGACATCGGTCGCGCCGCCGAAGTAACCTGCCACCAGGCCGATCGCGCTGCCGATCGTCATCGTCACCAGCATCGCGACCAGGCCGACGAGCAGCGAGATGCGGGCGCCATACAGCAAGCGCGAGAGCACGTCGCGGCCGAGGTCGTCGGTGCCGAGGTAGAACGGGGCCGCCGGCGGCATCGGCTCGGCAAGCTGCGGCGCGACCGCGGCCGTCGGATCGTACGGCGCCAGAATCGGCCCGAGCGCCGCGAGCAGGAGCAGGACAGCTCCCATGACGAGACCGCTCGCAAGCAGCCAGCGCGAGCCCGCGTGCCGCGTGCTCATCCGAGACGAATCCGCGGATCGACGAGGCGGTAGGTGAGATCGACCGCGAGATTGGCGGCGACGACGAGCGCGGCGCCGAGCAGGACCGTGCCCATGATGACCGGCACGTCGAGGCTCAAGACCGCGTCGAAGGCGAGCCGCCCGAGACCGGGCCAGTGGAAGACCGTCTCGGTGAGGACGACGCCGTTCAAGAGCGCCGCCAGGTCGAGGCCGAGGACGGTGATGAACGGCAGGCTCGCGTTCCGCAGCGCGTGCACCGCGATGAGACGCAGCGGCCCGACACCGCGCGCCCGCGCGGCGCGGATGTAGTCGGATCCGAGAACGGCCACAAGATTCGTGTGCAGGAGCCGGGCGTAGTACACGCCCGTGCCGACGCCGAGCACCAGCGCCGGCAGCACCAGGTGGCGCAGATCGCCCGCGCCGCCGAGCGGCAAGAGGCGCCAGCGATAGCCGACGTAGTAGAGCGCCAGCATGCCGAGCCAGAAGACCGGCGCCGAGAGCACGACGAGCGAGCCGACGAGCGCCGCGCGATCGAGGAGACTCCCGGCGAGTGGCGCCGTGACGAGACCGCCCGCGAGCCCGACGACGATCGCGACTGCGAGACCGGCGCACGCGAGCGTCGCGGTCGCGGGGAGACGCCGGGCGAGAATCTCACGGACGGGCTGGCGCGTCGCGTACGACCGTCCGAGGTCACCCTGCACCAGCCGGCCCACATAGCGCCCGTACTGGACGTAGAGCGGCTGATCGAGACCGAGCTCGCGGCGAATCGTCGCGATCGTCTGCGCGTCGGCACGCGGTCCCGCGACCACCCGCGCCGGATCGCCCGGGACGAGAAACACGATCGCGAAGGTGACCCAGGTCGTGCCGAGCAGAATGACGAGCGCCCACAACAGTCGCCCGGCGAGGTAGCGCACGAGGGCGAGCTAGCACGTGTCGTGCAACGGTTCCATCGACCGCGACCGGCGCGCCGAGCGCGTGAGGTCGCGGCGCTTGACCGTTCGCGGCTCCTGCACTACGCGCGTGCGAGCCGATGCGCATCCTCTTCTACGTGACGATGGCGGTTCTCGTGATCGCGCTCCTCGGACCGCCGGGCTGCCGGCGCGTCCGCGAGCACGTCCTGCTCTCGCTCGTCCGCGAGAGCGAGCGCCCGCTCGACATCGTCGACGACGAGCCGCTCGTCTTCCGCTTTCCGCCCACCGACGTCCGTGCCGTCGCCGTCATCGACTACCAGGACGCGGCAACCGGCGACGCGCACCTGTCCTTCGTCCCACCCGACGGCTCGTCGGCGTACGCATGGGCGGCCGGCGTATGCCCCGAGTGGTCGCCATGCCTCGAGTCGAGGCCGGCGCAGACGCTGTCGGAGCTCACCTACGGCAAGGTGCCGGACGGGCTGCAGCAGATCGAGCCGCCGTCCGGCTCGGTCGCGCCGTTGCAGCCGAACCGCCTGTACGGTCTCGCGCTGCTCGGCACCAAGCTCTTCTCGCTGAAGGTCTTCTATCGCGACGACCGCGGTCTTCACCTGATGGAGGGGACCCGCTTCGCCGAAGCCGTCGTCCACAATCGACGCGACGAGCTGCGAGACTTCCTCGCCGCGCGCTGACGTCGCTTAGGACCGAGCGGCTCAGCTGATACCGCGGCCGCCGTCGACCGGGAGCGTCGCGCCGGTGATGAAGTCGCCCTGCTCGATCAGGAAGAGCACGGCGGCGACGATGTCCTGAGGATCGCCGAAGCGGCGGAGCGGCGTGCGGCTGAGGGCGCACGCGCGCTCCTCCTCGCTGCTGCCTTCGGGCATCAAGATCGGCCCGGGGGCGACGCAGTTCACTTGCACCTCCGGAGCGAGGGCCTTCGCCAGACCGCGCGTGAGCGCGACCAGCGCGGCTTTCGACACGCTGTAGGGGACGAAGTCGCGATACGGCCGCTCGCCGTCGCCGTCACCGATGTTGATGATCTTGCCGGCGCCGCGCGCCCGCATGGCGCGCCCGAGCCGCAGCGACAACACGTACGGCGCGGTCAGGTTGACGGCGAGATTCTCCCGCCACTCGTCGAGGCCGACGCTCTCGATCGGCGTGCGGTAGAAGACCGAGGCGCTGTTGACGAGGACGTCGACCGCGCCGAAATGCGCGCTCGCCGCGTCGGCGAGACGCTCGACCTCGGCGGTCGACGCGAGGTCGGCCGCGAACGCCGCGGCGTCACCGCCGCGCGCGCGGATGCCGGCGACGACGGCAGCGGCCTCGTCCGCGGAGCGGCCGTAGTGGACCGCGACGCGCGCGCCGCGCGCGGCGAGACCTTCGGCGATCGCGCGACCGAGCCGGCGGCCGGCGCCGGTGACGAGCGCGACGCGGCCGTCGAGATTCACTGCCGCACCTGCGCGAGGATCTCCTGCATCACGCCCTTCGCGGCGGCGACGATCGGCTCCGGCGCGCGCGAGCCGTCGAGCAAGGCGGCGAGGTCGACGGGAACGCCCGAGAGATAGGCGAGGTCGCCGCCGACCGCCGCGAGCAACGCCGCGCCGGCGGCGATGTCCCAGATGCGCGGCCGGCCGAGCAGCGCCGCCACCGCCGCGCCGCGCGCGACCAGCGCCATGTGATACGCCGTCGAGCCGAGCGAGCGGACCTTGCCGGGGAAGCGGATGCCGCCGCTCCGGTGCAGGTCGGAGTGGGTCGCGATGAAGAGGTCGCTGTCGGTCACGATCCGCGGCTCACCGCCGATCGCGCGGCCGTTCCACTCCGCCTTGCCGTCCTCGGCGCTATAGGTCTCGGCCGTCATCGGCAGATGGGTGATGCCGCCGATCGCTTGGCCGCGGCAGACGATGCCGACGGTTACGCACCAGGTCGGCAATCCGGAGACGAACGCCGAGGTGCCGTCGATGGGGTCGAGCGTGATCGTACACTCCGCGTCGGACGGGCCGATTGAGCCGTGCTCCTCACCGAGCAAACGCGCGTTCGGGGCAACGACGGGAACGCGCTCGATGAGGAAACGCTCGACGGCGCGGTCGGCCTCGGTGACGAGCGTGCGGTCGGCCTTGCGCTCGGCGGCGACGTTCCGGAAGTAGCTGCGCGCGAGCTCGCCGGCCTCGATCACGATCGGTGCGAGGTCGCGGATCGACGGGGTCACCTAGTCAACATACAGGAGCGCCGGCGCGGCGCGAATGCGGAGAAACGCGGCCCGCCGGCGCGCCGTTACTTCAGCCGCTCGACCTCGCCGTGCGCGCCGACCGCCTCGAGCGCGTCGTAGAGATCCATGACGTGGCGGGTGTTGGCCCCGAGGTCGCCTTGGCCGACGCGCGACACGGACTTGATCTGCACCAGGGGACGGCCGCCCGGCTCGGGGACGACGCTCACGTTGACGTCGTCCTTGAAGCGAAAGAGCTTGCTCGTCACGATCGCGTGCAGCTCGCGGCTGTTGTCGTTGCTCTCCGCGACCGTCCAACTCGGCATGCGGCCGACGGCTTCTTTCACCTTGCCGAAGAGCTCGTCGGCGGAGAGCGAGTAGTGCCGCGTGCGCAGCTCCGGGAAGGGCGAGCGCAGGTCGGTCTGCGCGGTGTGGAAGTTGAGATAGCCGTAGAGCCGAACGAACGAGCCCGGCGGGTCGTTGAGCGGCAGTGCGTTTCCCATCACGCCGCCCGCGAGCAGCGCGACGAACAGCACGATCAACACGACCACTGTCAGCACGATCCTCTTGATCACCTTGAACATCGTCCCCTCCTCCCGTTACGGCTCGCCGCGCTCCAACGTGCGTTGGCTGAAGAGATCGTCCGCGAGGCCGCGGTTGTGGGTGAGCTCGAGCACCTCGACGACCGTCCGGCCACCGGTCTCGAGGGTCTTCATCTCGAGGCGATACGGCGTCGGTATGCCGTCGGTTACCCGGAAGTCGCCGAGGTCGAGCACTTTGACCGGCGCGTCGGCGCCGACGAACTCCATCTTCACCGGCACCAAGTCGGACTTGCGCTCCCAGACCCGAACCGCCGTGTACCCTACCGTCTCCGGATCGCGCGGCGTGAAGCGCAGGACGAACGCCGGTTCGCCGCCGACGGGCTCGTCGGCGCCGAGCACGACCGCGGCCTCGGCGTCGGTCCAGCGGGTGATCTCGTTCACGATCTCGAGATCGCGGTAGGAGAAGTCGGTACCGGCGAAGCTCTCGTTCTTGGCGCGCGCGCCGATCTGGCGGGTGCGCTTGAGCTCCGGCAAGTAGAGCCACTGCTCGTCGTCGCGCCCGCCGTGCGCCCACTGAAGAAACCCGGTGCCGCGGAGCTCGGCCGGGGCGCGGAAGAAGACGAGCGCCTTCTCCTCGCCGCCGCGGTAGCGACGGCTGAAGCTCTCGATCTCG
>JBGPIT010000379.1:0-5095 GCA_041485125.1 Binatia bacterium
CGCTCCATGCGCTCGGTCCGGGTCGGACCGGCGTCGACGTGGCAGTGGTGACAGGCCTGGTTGCAGACCTTGCCGACGTTCACCTGGAGCGTCGTGACGGGCGTGCGACGGAGCGCGGGAAGACCGTACGTCGCGAGCGCCACCGCGAAGCTCGGATTCCCGCCCGGAACGTCGCTGGTGTCCGTTGCGCTCGCTGGCGTGCTTGCGGCGTCGGTCCTCAGGACGTCCGCCATCGTCGCAACCAGGCCGCGGCGAGCGCGGCGGAGACCGCCGCCGCGACGGAGACCGGAGCGAGATGCCAGACGATGAGATGCCAGCGCTCCTCGATCGGACAGGCGGTCCGCAACACCGCCGCGGTGAGCAGGACGGCGGCGGCACCTGCAAGCGCGGCGGCGGTGCGCGGCGCGAGCGGCGCACCGCGCCGGAGCGCGACGAGCAAGCCGAGCCAGGGCGGCAAGGCCAGCACGGCAGTCCACAGCACGCAGGTGATCCCGCGCGCGACGAACTCCTGACTGACCACGGCCGCGCCGGCGGGCACGGCGAGTGCCAGCAGGAACGCGGCGGCGACCAAGCCGCCGGTGAGAAAGATCGCGGCGCGCGCAGGCTCCCCACCCGGAACCGCGGCACGCAGAGCCAACGCACCGGTGCACGCGGCGGCGGCGAGCAACACCGCGAGGTGTAAGACGAAGGCGGGGTCGCGCAGCTCGGCCGCGATGTCCGGCCGGCAGCTGGTGGCGACGACGACGGCGAACGACACCAGACCGAACCCCGTCCAAAGCGTGAAGCGCGTCCGAAACGACCACAGGGGCCGCACCGGCCTCAGGTCGGCGATCAGGCGCGCCGTCACGGACGGATGGATGCTCGGTACACTCATGCGCGCGACCCCCTCACCGGAAGAGCGCCTTGAGCACGGCGTAGGCGCGATGCGCACGCACCTTCAACGCGCCGGTCGTCGTGCCGGCACGCGCCGCCGCCTCGGCGACGCTCAGTCCTTCCACCTGAATCATCTCGAATGCCTGTCGCTGGCGTGGCGAGAGACTCCGCAATGCTTGCTCGAACTGCGCGCGCAGGTCGCGGTCGCCTTCGACCATTCGCTCCGGCGCCGACGCGACCTGGACCTCGTGCGCCCCGCGGGCGCGGCGCCGGCGGGCGAAGTCGATGGCGATGTTGCGGGCGATCGCGAAGAGCCACGGCTCGATCGGCCGCGAGGGCTCGTAGGTATGGCGTGCGCGGTGCAGCGCGATGAACGTTTCCTGGTACGCGTCGTCCACGTCGGGGGCCTCCGAGATCCAGCGCCGGAGAAAGCCGAGAACCTCGGGCCCGAGATCGTCGAGGAGCGCCCGATACGCGGCGGCATCCCCCTGTTGCGCCCGCGCCATCCACTCGGCGCGGCGCCGGCTCCGTTCTTCTCGTGTGGCACTGCTTCGTCTGCTCATTACGCGCGCCGCGCCGGCCGGTTACAGCGGGGCCAGGAGCCGTGTGGGCGACCTGCCGCTGCGCCGCCACAGTCCCCAATACCGGCACCGACTGTCAAGCAGATTCCGGTGCGCGACCTCGAGCCGCGCTCGGCATCGAAGCACCATGAACGGGGGGTGGGTGGACCTGCCGCGCACACGCGTGTCGTGCTATGGCCAGCGCGAGCGATGGACGCACGTGAAGATCTCGTGACGGCCGACCTCGGCACGGCGCGCTGATGGCGTGGAACGCTCGCTATCTCGGCCACGGCATCGGCCTGCGGACCACGCACTTTCCCGAGCTGCTCGCCGGTCGGGCCGCCGCCGACTGGTTCGAGGCGATCAGCGAGAATTTCATGATCCGCGGCGGCCGGCCGCTCGCGGCACTCGAGCGGGCGCGCACACAGGCCCCGGTGGTCTTGCACGGCGTGTCGCTGTCGCTCGGCTCCACCGATCCGCTGCACGAGCCCTATCTTCGCGAGCTGCGGGCGCTGATCGCACGCGTCGAGCCGGCGTGGGTCTCCGATCATCTCTGCTGGGGCAGCGTCGGCGGCCACTACGCCCACGACCTCCTGCCGCTGCCCTTCACCGAGGAAGCGCTCGACCACGTCGTCGCCCGCATCGGCGCCGTGCAGGACCGTCTCGGCCGCCAGATCCTGGTCGAGAACGTATCGAGCTATCTCACCTACACCCACGCGACGATGCCGGAGTGGGAGTTTCTCGCCGCCGTCGCGACGCGGGCCGATTGCGGCATCCTCCTCGACGTCAACAACGTCTACGTGAGCGCGGTGAACCACGGCTTCAGCGCCGAGGAGTACGTGCGCGCGTTGCCGGCGGATCGCGTCGGGCAGATCCATCTCGCCGGTCACAGCGACCACGGGACGCATCTGCTCGACACCCACGACGGACCGGTGATCGCGCCGGTGTGGGAGCTCTACCGGCTCGCGCTCCGCGCCTGTGGGCCAGTGTCGACGCTCATCGAATGGGACGCGCGCATCCCGGAGCTCGCCGTGCTGCTCGCGGAGGCCGACCGCGCGCGCACGATCGAGCGCGAGGTGTGGGGACCGCGTGCCCGCACTGCGTGAGCTGCAAGCACGGTTCTTCGCAGCCCTGACCCAGCCGCGCACGGCAGGGCGCAGCGCGGCGCTCGACGACGTGATCGCGCCCTCGCCGGCGCTCGACGCGCAGGCGCGGCTCCATATCTATCGCGACATGTACCGGACCCGTTTGCGCGAGGTGCTCGAGGAGGACTTTCCGGCGACCGCGCGCGCTCTCGGCGCCGCGCGTTTCGCCGCCGCGGGCCGGCGCTACGTCGCGCGCCACCTGTCGACGCATCCCTCGCTGCGCTTCTTCGGCGCGGGCTTCCCGGAGCTGCTCGCGCACGCGCGCGTCGCGCGGGAGCGGCCGTGGCTCGCCGATCTCGCCCGCCTCGAGTGGGCGCGTCTCACCGTCTTCGATGCGCCCGACCCGAATCCGCTCGGCGCGTCCGCGTTGCGCCGGGTGCCGCCGGAAGAGTGGGGCACGCTCGCATTCCGCGTCATCGCCGCGTGCACGACGCTCGAGAGCGCGTGGCCGGTCCACGAGCTGTGGAGCCGCGTCACGCCGGCGGAGGACGACGCGCAGTCGGAGGCCGACGACGATGCGCCGCTTGCAGGCCGCGCCACGACGCTGCGCGTGTGGCGTCAGGGCTACACCGTCTATCAGGCGAGCATGGACGCGCTCGAGCGCGAGGCCCTGACGGTGGTCGCGTCGGGCGCGCCGCTCGGTACCGTGTGCGATCGGCTCGCCGAACACATGCCCGCGGAGGATGCGGCGGCGCACGCCGGCGCGCTGCTGCTCCGATGGCTCGAGGACGCCATCCTCGAGGCAGCGCCTGCTGACTAGCTCCGTTCCTGCGTGACCGGGCGCACGCGCGGTCACGCCGCTGCGCGGGAGACCGCGACCGCCTATGATCGCGGCGTGCGCCATCTCGGAGTCGTCGTCGTCATCACCGTTGCGCTCGCGATCGGGTCGGCCTGCGATCGGCCACCGGCCACCGCGCCGACCGACCGCCTGCCGGGCGCGGAGGAGTTCGCGCCGGAGCTGCGCGAGCGCTTGCGGGCGGCCGTCGAGGCGGCGCCGAAGACGGCTCCGCGCACCCGCCACCAAAGGCCCGACGGCTCGCCGCGCTATACGAATCGGCTCATCCTCGAGCGCAGCCCTTATCTCCTCCAGCACGCGCACAACCCGGTGAGCTGGTACGCCTGGGGCGAGGAGGCCTTCGAACGCGCGCGTATCGAGGGCAAGCCGGTCTTTCTGAGCGTCGGCTACTCGACCTGTCACTGGTGCCACGTGATGGAGGAGGAGTCGTTCGAGGATCTCGAGGTCGCGCAGTACCTGAACGAGCACTACGTCGCGATCAAGGTCGATCGCGAGGAGCGCCCCGACGTCGACGACACCTACATGACCGCGGTGCAGCTCCTCACGCACAACGGCGGCTGGCCGCTCAACGTCTGGCTCACGCCGGCGCGCCAGCCGTTCTTCGGCGGCACCTACTTCCCGCCCCGCGACGGCGAGCGCGGCGCCGGGCTGCTCACCGTCTTGCGCGAGCTACTTGATGCCTACCGCGAGCATCCGCTCACCGTCGCGCAGCAGGCGACGCAGCTCACCGAGCGGATCCGGAGCGTCGCGACGTTGCCGTCGGGTGGCGCGACACCCGGCGCCGCGCCGATCCGGCGTGCCTTCGCCGAGTATCGCCGGCGCTTCGACGCGACCTACGGCGGCTTCGGCGGCGCGCCGAAGTTTCCCACACCCGCCGTCCTCGACTTCCTGCTGCGCTACCATCGCCGCACCGGCGATCGCGACGCGCTCGCCATGGTCACGCAGACCCTCGCACACATGGCGGCGGGCGGCATCTACGATCACGTCGGCGGCGGCTTCCATCGCTACGCGACCGACCGTGCCTGGCGCGTCCCGCACTTCGAGAAGATGCTCTACGACAACGCCCAGCTCGCGGCGGTCTTCCTCGACGCGTACCGGCTCACGCGCGACCCGGAGCTCGCGCGGGTCGCCGGCGAGACGCTCGCCGCGATGGCGCGCGACCTGGGCGCGCCCTGCGGCGCGTTCTACGCCGCGAGCGATGCGGACAGCGGGGCGGGGGAAGGCAAGTATTTCGTATGGACCGACGGCGAGCTCGCCGCCGCCCTCGATCCGACCGCGCTCGCCGCGGTGCGCGCGTACTACGGCGCCACACCCGAGGGCAACTTCGAAGGCGCCAACGTCCTCGCGGTGACGCGGCCGGCGGCGACGGTCGCGGCCGAGCTCGGCACGACGACCGCCGAGCTCACCACGGTGCTCGCCGCGGCACGCGAGCGCCTGCGTGCGGTACGGGCGGCGCGGCCGGCACCGCACGTCGATACCAAGATCCTCGCCGGGTGGAACGGCCTCATGATCTCCGCCTTCGCGAAAGGCGGCGTCGTCCTCGACGATCCCGCCCTCACCGCGCGCGCCCGCCGTGCCGCCGAGTGCATCCTCGACACGATGTGGGACGGCGCCCGGCTGCGGCGCTCGGACGGCAGCGCGCCCGGCACCGAGGCGTTCCTCGACGACTACGCGTTTCTCGCCGCCGGCCTGCTCGATCTCTACGAGGCGACCTTCGACAC
>JBGPIT010000380.1:0-5059 GCA_041485125.1 Binatia bacterium
GGCGAGCAGGAGAAGTCCGAAGACGAAGAGCAGGTGGTCGTATCCCGACATGATGTGCTCGAAACCGAGCTGGCCGTAGCGGCGGCCGACGTCGAGGGGATGGTTGCGGTCGGGCACGGTGAAGAACGGCTCGCTTGCGCGGAGGACCGTGTCGATGGAGCGGCCGTCGGCGAGCTCGACATGGAGCAGCGCGTCCGTTCGCGCGGCGCCGAGCCCCTCGATGCCGATGCGCTGTCCGACGAGTGCGATCGGCGTGCAGTCGACCTCCCACCGTGTCGTCACACTGTCCTCGCCCTCGCTGAGAGTTGCCGGAATCGTCACCCGGCACTCGGCCGGAAGCACTGGAACGAGGTCAGCGCCGGGTAGTTGAAGCAGGGGATTCTTCCACGTGATCTCGGCGATACCGGGCTCACGCTCGTGGACGAGCAGAAACGACGGCGACAGCGAATGCGCCCCCGCCGTGGCCGCGCAGAGAAGCGCGAGCGTCGCTCCTGCAAGCGCCCATTGCCATCTTGGGCGGGCGGTTCGCACGACGCGTTCAGCCGCGCGCATGGTCGTCCTGCTCCACTCGGACCGCATACGCTTGGCGCAGCTCGGCGAGCATCATCGCGAGGTACCGCGCGTTCCGCTCGGCGCGAAAGGCGCGGAGCACCCGTGAACGAACGGCCTCGAAAGCCGGGACGCTCACGACCTGACGGTTGGAGACCCAGACCAGATGGAGACCGTACGGGGAGCGGATGGGCTCCGACCAACGACCGGGCTCGAGCTCGAGCACCGCGGTGGTGAAGGCCTCCCCGAACGTCTTGACCAACGCGCTCGGCGCGACGTTCCGGAGCGCATTGCCGGCGGCGAAGGCGTCACCCCATCGTGCGGCTGTCTCGGGCGTAGCGCGCGACTCCTGGAGTCGCTCTCGCAACGACTGCGCGTCGGTCTCGAGCGAGGCGGCACGTCGGGCGGCGCTCAAGAAGACGTGCGTCACGTTCAGGCGCTCGGGCTGCGCATAGGCGTCGCGATGGTCCCGAAAGTACTGCTCGAGCACGCGGTCGAGGGCGATCCCGTCGGGCTCTTGCTTGCGGCTCGCCGCTTTGGCGAGCAGCCGCATCTTGGTGACGAGCGCGTTCCGCACCATGATGTCGTCGCGCGCAAGACCGAGTGCGAGCCCGCGGCGATACGCGTGCGCGTTGTCGCCCGCGGCATCGCCGTAGAGGAAGCGCATCTTCTCGACGACCCGCCACTCGACCGTGCGGTCGCCACGGTCGAGTCCGAGAAGGAGCGCTTCGTGGTAGAGCATCTGCTCCTCTGCCTCGCGGTCGATCAACGCGGCGAGCTCGGTCGGTGTCGGGTCGGCACCCACGGTGCGCTGGTAGTCGTCGCGGATCTCCGCGATACGCGCCGCCGTGATCACGATTGCGTCGCGTGGCGCCGGCGCCGGGGATTGGGAGGAGCGTTGACTCACCGTAAAGAGCAGCGCTCCCAAGGCGAGAAAATGCAGTGCCGGGGCGCGAATGAGCCGCTCGAGGATCATTGCTCGGCTGTCAGTTTCCCCGGCGCGAACGTCCACAGTCGGCTGTCCGACTGATCGTAGGTGCCGCTGGTGAGCTGGACGGAAACACGGTGGGTCGACGCCTCGGCGTGCGAGAGATCCACGGCGAGCGTATCCAGCTTGAGCGTCCCGGTGCGCTCTTCGTCGATCTTCAGGCTCGCACTCTTGACGCCGGGAATGCTCGGTACACCGCTGTACTTGAAGACCTTGCCGGGACTCTTCTCGATCAACGAGCCCGCGGGAAGCGTTGCGGTGTAGACCGTGTCGTCGTCGCGAACCGTCACCGTCAGACTGTTCGTGTTGACGTTGAAATCGGGTGGTAGCCGACCGACGGTGAGCTCGAGTTGGAGCTTGTCCGTCCCCGGCACCTTTCCATACTTGAGCTGTGCTTTCGAAACGCCGAGCCGCTCCGGCTGGTAGAAGATCGGCGACGTCCACGCCCGCTCCTGAATCGCCTTGTCGACGAGGCCCGTGCAGCATTCCTGGTACTGCACCGGGACGGAGCCACTACAGTCCACACCGAGGTCGTTGCAGAGGCGCGTGCTCCAACGACAGACCGGGTTCTCGAGCACCCGAGCGTAGTAAAAGGCGCGCTCGTGGGGGCTGAACGATTTGTCCTGCCAAACGGTGCAGAGTGACGGGAAGTCGGTGCCGCTCGTCGCGCAGGTGTCGAGATCGACGGTCGCCTTGTTACCGGCCTTGCCCGCGACGTCGAACACTTGCTCGTGCGTCTGGCCTGCGCTGTCGACCCATCCCTTGACGATCTGAATCCGCTGGAGCGGTGTGCCGGTTTCACCGCCACCGCCCGGATCCTGCATGGCCATGACCGCGAAGCGCGGGCCCTTGCGTCCGAGCGCCGGACCGATCTCTCCGCCCATCGGCACGCCGTGCGAGTAGCCTTGCTCGACGAAGTTCGGGTCGTCGCAGAGTTTCTTCGGTGGGTTGCCACCGAAGAAACGCACGATCGGCCGCGTCCCACTCGTGGCGTAGGTCTCGCGACGGCGCATGGCGGCAAACAGCGCGTCGCGCGAGTTTTCCTCGGCCCACAGCACCGTCAGCCCTCCGCCGTTGGTGACGATGCCGCCCGGCCCGTTGCGGGACAGGATGTTCTGGGGGCTTCCGTCCCGCACACCCAAGTGCCCGGTTGCCGGAAAGTCCTCCTCGACCGTGGATCCAGGCGTCCCGTTGTGACCGTCGGTGCCGCCGACCATGCCGAGCATGAATGGGTTGGCGCCGAGCACATCGTGCTGCCGAATTCCCTCCTCGAGCGCGGTGCGCACGAAGTTCAGTGCGGGCGGCACGACTGCGGTACTGGCGCCCGAGAAGAGCTGCAAGCGCTTCAGCTGCTCGAACTCACAAAGCTCGTCGTTGGGAGAGCTCGCGGGGTGACATTCGGAGCTGCCCTTGTGCTGGAACACCTCGACCAGCGGCTCGTGCGAGGCGCGGCGGACGGCGTCCGCCTTGGTGAGGGGACTGTTGTCCGCGTTGGCGGGCTTGAACATCAGACCACCGCTCGCATTCGAGTTGTGAGGGATCGAGACGAAGTCGCAGTTGCCTGACGCGTTCAGGCAGTCGTTTTCCAGCGCGGTGAACAGGCCTTCCACCCGCGGCTCCTCGTAGTAGCTCGTCGGGAGCGCCGGGACCTCGGCGTTTCGGAAGATGATGTTGCGATGGAGGTTGTACCCGTTGAGGTTGTTCGTCCACTCGTAGGCCGGAAAGGTCGTGAACGTGCACCCCGCCGTCCGGTCGTAGAATTCCTCGGCGGCATCGAGCTCGTCCTGCCAGACGAGCGCGGCCTGGGTGTGGCAATTCACGTCGCCGGCGCCGCAGAGCCCCATCCGCATCGGATTCGCGGCTTGGATGGTGAGCTGAAAGGCGATGACGACGAGTGGAAGGGGCGCGTTGATTCCCGCCGGCGTGCTGTTGAGCTCGGTGCGAAGGTCTTGGCACGTCTGATCGTCGTATCCGGGCAGACCGGAGTTGAGGCAGGTGCGGATTTCGCCCAGCCACTCGGCGTGATCGGTGACCGCGGTGAAATCGAGCGGGCGGTGGAGCTGCGCGAAGCGCGTCGGCTGGTCCATCGCGTCGTACGGCGGCAGCCCGACTTGCGCGCCCTGAGCGAACATGTAGGCCTCTCGAGGCGTGTTGCGGACACGGACGAACACCGAGTCGCCGGAGAAGCTCGTATGGATGTGGGTCTCACCGAAGAACGGAGCGCGCAGCGGGTTGTAGCTCGCGCAGTCCGCGCGTGTTTCCGTACGCGTCCAGTCTTGCGCCGGAACCTCACCCCATGCACCGCCGGCCGGTAGCACCAAGAGCACGAGCGCGATGAGCACCGCCTCAAATCGTCTGGCGACCATGGGTCACTCCTTCAGAACCTTTTTTCGCGTGGGCTTGCGCGAACGCATGACGCCCTGGACGAACTCGAGCAACTCGCCGGCCGACTCGAAACGCGCCGCCTGGCCGGAGACCACGTGCTCTACGCGGCCGCTCAGGTGAGCGGCTCGCGCCGTCGCGTCGTCGCTACTGAACTCGACCACGAACGCCCGCTCGGGCGGGAGCACCGTCGCGTCAGTGGCGGTCGCGCGCCCGATCCCGCATCGGTTCGACATGCGGGCACCCTACGCTGCGGCTCCTGCCGAGATCCTGAGAACATTCCGCAATCATTCCGACATTCCGTGCGCACGCACGCGGCATGAGGCTCACGCTTGGGCCGGCGGGAACGGACGGTTCAGCGCCGGGCGCGGCGGCTCGTGGGAATCGGGTATCGAGCCTGCACCAGCGACGTAGTCTGCGAAGAACGGCAGGATGCCCGCCCGGTCGAGGAGGGCATCGAGCCGCTCACTGCGAAGCTCGACGTAGCGAGCGAGCAACGTAGCGCGCGCGTCGCGAAGGAAGTCCGTCGCGTGGACGGGCACGCGTGCTCCGTTCTCGAAGACGACGTCGGCGACGCCGTCGACGCACGCATCGCTGACCCAGGGAAGGTAGCGCTTGCCCAGCTCGGCGAGCACATCGATCAAGGTGTCGGACACCGCTCGAGAGTCGTCCCACCCGCCGAACTGCTGATCCTCCGGCTCCAGCAGACGGTGCGTGTGCTGCACGACGGCGGGGCCGTCCTCCTCGATCCAGCGACGACAGAGCGGGTCGTTGGTGAAGTGGGCGGCGTTGCCGCCGAAGAGCGCGAAGTCGGCGAGCGATGGGCGTTCGCCGAAGACGTAGGGTCGGCGCGCCAGATGGGCGCCGAGGGCGCGCATCCAGGGCCGTAGGACATCGTCGACCCAGAGCTGGATGGTGTCGGCGGTCACCCCGAGCAATAGACAGCTACTCCGCACGTGCTCGCCAACCCCGGCGAACGCCTGATCGCACGAGACCGGCATCCGGAGCGCGATGTCACGCGCGAGCTCGAACCCACCGACGGCGTTGTTCTCCGCGAAGTACCAGCGGCTCCCGACGGCGGGTCGGTAGAGCCACTCGTCGGCGGCATCCTCGATCACGTAGCAGAGGAAGCGCTGCACC
>JBGPIT010000381.1:0-5049 GCA_041485125.1 Binatia bacterium
CATCGGCGTCGCATTCGCGCGCGTGCCCGGCGCTCAACCGGCACGCTCGCTCGAGCCACAGTAGCAGTGACAGAGTCGTCCACATTCGCTTCGCGCAGAGACCCGCATGGAGAAGTATAGAATTCCCGCCTGACCATGCGCCCGCGGCCCGTGCTTGGCGAGCGGCTGAGATGGTATGAACGGCCCCTAGCATGCGTCTCTCGATGCGCCTCATCACTGTCGCGCTGTCGTACGGTATCGCGTCGGCCGTCTGCCCGACTCCCGCCGGCGCGATTCCGCTGTTCGCGCGGATCTACGACAAGCCGTGCGGCACGTGCCACACGGTGTTCCCGCAGCTGAATCCCGCGGGCGAGGCGTTCCGGGCGCACGGATTTCACGGCTTGCCGCCGGCCGTGAAGCCGCTCCGAGCGGGTCCACTGGAGATCCCGGGCACGTTGCCGCTCGCCGTCTATCTCACGACCGGCGCGGACGTCACCCGCGTCGATGCGCCGGGGGAGCCGCGCGCGACGGATTCGCATTTCAACCTTCAGTATCTCAGCCTGTTGAGCGGCGGGGAGCTCGGCGAGCACCTCGCGTTCCTTGCCGACTACGAGCTCGTCGAAACCGAGCCGGCGACCGGAAAGGTCGCCGTCAACTCACTTCCCGAGCAGGCGTACATGCAAGCGCACGCGGAGCCATTCGGGTGGCTCGGAAATCTGAGGGTCGGGTGGTTCGAGCTGCCGCTCGGGGTCTCTCCGCGCGTGCATCGGTTGTCGGAGCAGCCGTATCTTGCGTACGATCTCCGCGCGTGCGACCTGCTGGGACGCGCACCGGCGGGCGTGCAGTGCGACAACGTCGCGGTCGTCGGTGAGTCCCAGATCGGCGCCGACCTGAGCGGCGTACGACCCGCGAGCGGCCTCGGGTGGGCGCTCGGTCTCACGAACGGCAGCAACAATCGCCTCGACGACAAGGCGAGCCGAGATTTCTACGTGCGCGTCAGTCAGCAGATCGGTCTGCACAAGGCGGGATTCTTCCTGCTCTACAGCCCCGACGTGTACGGCGGGGTCGACGATCGCACGCTGCGTCTCGGTCCCGACTTCAACTGGTACACGCGTCGGTCGCGGGTGTTGGCGCAGTTCCTCGCCAACTTCGAGTCCAACCCGACCGGTCGCTCGGAAGCGCTCTGGTACTACGGCGCGTTCGTCGAGGGCGAGTACCGGCTGACCCCTACCCTGCTCGTGCTGGGGCGCGGCGAGTACGCGTGGACGCCGACGTTCGACGACACCGATCACGGCGGCGACACGCGGGTCCGGCGCTGGATCTGGGCGGTCACGGGAGGCGCCCAGTGGCTGCTCTTCGAGAATCTGAAGCTCGTCGCGGAGGCGACGTACGGCGAGAACCGCGAGGCGATGAGCGACGTCACGGCGAGCAACTGGTCCGTCACGGTGCGGATGGTCACCGCGTTCTGGATCCCCGCGCCGCCCGCCGGCACCCGTCTGTGGCCGTTCCGGCAACCATGACGCGCATCCGGCAATCGTGTGCCCGCACCAGGCGGGCGCTCGCATTCTGGACGGTCGCCGTGTCGTTCACGGCACCGTCGTGGACGAATGCCGGGACGATCGGCGGCACAGCGACCGTCGACGGCACCCCCGCCGTGAACGCCGTCGCGTATCTCGAGCGCACGGAGAGCGTCGCGGGCCGCCCGACCGTCGCTCAACCGAATGCGCCCGCGCGGGTCATGGATCAGAAGAATCTCGCCTTCCTGCCGGCGGTCTTGCCGATCGTCCGCGGCACCACCGTCGAGTTCACCAACAGCGACGACGTCCAACACAACGTCTTCACGCCGTCGGCGATCGCAGGGAAGTTCAACCTCGGGAGCTACGGCCCGGGCGCCACGCGCACGGTGACATTCACGGAGCCCGGCGACGTGTTGATCCTCTGCAACATCCACATGGAGATGGAGGCGCATATTCTCGTGCTCGACGACTCGTATTTTTCGCTCGTCGCCTCTGACGGCCGCTACCTCATCCGCAACGTGCCGGCGGGCACGTACGCGTTGAAGATCTGGCAAGGACGCTGGTTACCGTTCGCCGAGACTGTCGACGTGCCCGGAAGCGGCGACATCACCGTCGACGTCAACGCGGCGAAGAGCAGATAGCGAGCGCGGTACGTGCGATCGGCGTCGTCACCGCGAGGTTTGAGCATCCGCGCGAAGAGCGCGATGCTCGCCGTCGGTTATCTCCTGGCGCTCTCCGCAGTGTACGGCGCGTTCTCGGTCTATCTCTATCGACGCGAGCTCGCGGAAGCTCACGAACGCTTCCAGCAGACCGCGCGCATCGTCGCCGCCGAGCTTGATGCCTACGTCGCGAGCGGCGAGCAACGCCTCGAGACCGTGACGCGCCTGCCAGGACTGACGTACGGGCTCCAGACGATCCAGGAGGCGGGACGCGACGGCTACATTCCGCCATGGACGACGCTGCACTACCTGTTCTTCAAGTCGCCGGTGTTCACCGGCGGCGTCTTCCTCCTCGATCGCGTCGGCAAGGTGCTGTGGACCGAGCCGCCGAGCCTCGCGTGGACCGGGCAGACGCTCACCGACGTCGCACCCATCGCCGACATCTATCGCACGAGCCGCAGCGTGATCTCGGGCGCGCTCGCGCGCGATCGTTTGTCGACGGATCCACACGTGCTGATCGGCGTGCCGATCGAGAACGACAGCGGCGGCGTGGAAGGCGTGCTCGCGGGCGTCATCGACCTTGGCGCGAGCGAGCTCCGCGAAATTTTGCGGGCGGTGTCGACGACGGCGGGCCGGTTCGTGGAGGTTGTCGACCAGAACGGCATCGTGCTGGCGGGCACCGACGCCGGTCGGCTCGCGCAGCCCGCGGAAGATGCTCATCCGGGTGACGGCGAGGCGCCGATGCTGGCATCGGTGTCGCTGTCGCGCGCCCCGTGGCGGATCGTCGCCGGACAGCCGCGCTCGATCGCGCTCGGACCCGTATGGCAGCTGCAACGCGCGCTATGGGGAATCGGCGTCGCGCTCCTGCTCGCAGCGGGCGCCGTCGCCGCGCCGATCCTGAACGGCTTCGTGCGCGCGATCAACCAGCTCACGCACGCCGCCGAGACGGTCGCGCGCGGCGACCTCTCGCAAGCGGTGGTCGTCGGCGCACGGCGTGACGAGATCGCGACCCTGGCGCGGTCGTTCGAGCAGATGCGCGTCGAGCTCGGACGCTCGCGGCGGACGCTCGAGCAGCGCTTGGAGGAACGTGAGGAGCTGATCCGGTTGCTGCTGCGGACGAACGAGGAGCTCCAGGCGGCGCAGGCGCGCTTGATCGAGGCCGAGCGCTTCGCCGCGATCGGCGAGCTGTCGGCGGCGGTCGCACATGGGATCCGGAATCCTCTCGCCGGCATCAAGGCGGCCGCGCAGTTCGCCGGTATGGAGCTGCCCGCCGGCCACCCGTTGCACGAGAACATCGATGACATCGTCGGCGAAGCCGACAAGCTCGAAGCGCGCATCAGGACGCTGCTCGATTTCGCGACGCCCTTCGAGCCACACCCAACGTCCTGCCGGATCGACCGGATCGTCGACGACGCAGTCGGTTCTCTCCGGAGCCAGATGACCGCCCACGGCGTCGAGTTGGCCGCCGACATCGACGCCGCGCTCCCGGAGGCCCGGCTCGACTACGCGCAAATCGAGCAGGTGCTGTTGGCGCTCTTGTCCAACGCCGTCGAGGCGATGCCGAAAGGCGGCCGCATCACGGTCACGGGCCGCGCGATCGACGATCGCCGGCTCCGCCTCGAGGTCGCCGACACGGGCCCCGGCATCCATCCGGACAAGCTGAAGCGCGTCTTCGAGCTGTTCTTCACCACGAAGTCGAGCGGGACCGGGCTCGGCCTGGCGGTCGCGAAGAAGATCGTCGAGCGTCACGGCGGGACCATCGCCGTCGAGAGCGAGGTCGGCAAAGGGACGCGCTTCACGATCGAGCTGCCGGTCGCGGGCTGCGCGCTCGTGGGCGACGATTCGCGTCCCGAGCGAGCGTTCGTGTAGAAGGCTGGCATGCCCCTTGCCCCGCAGCCGCTGCGGGATATCGCGCACTTCCGCAGCTCACGAGCCAGTTCGCGCAGAGGTCGAACCTTCACCCCTCTACACAGAGCTCGAACGCCGCGAGCCGTGTGCCGCGGCGCAGGTCAGGCGCTGCCGATGAAGAGCGGCAGGGCGCGCTCGTAGAGCCACAGCATGGCGAGCGCTCCGATCCCGTAGGCTGCGGTGAGCCGGCCGACCGCGTGCCAGCGCAGGGGGAGCACCGCGACGACGGCGAGGATCGCCGCCGCGTACGCGATCTGCCCGAGCTCGATCCCGAGGTTGAACGAGAGCAGGGCGAGCGGGATCTCACCGTGCGGCAGGCCGATCTGCGCGAGCGCGCCGGCGAAGCCGAAGCCGTGCAGGAGTCCGAACGCGAAGGCGACGAGCCACGGTCGTCGCATGAGCAGCGACGGCGCGCTCGCGGCATCTTCCACGAGACCTCGCCCGCGCGTCAGCTCGAGAGCGACGACGACGATGCTCGCCGCGATCAGCGCCTCGACCAGCTGGGTCGGAGCATTGACGACCCCGAGCGTCGCGAGCGCGAGGGTCACGCTGTGACCGAGGGTGAACGCGGTGATCGTCCACGGGATCTCGCGGCGGCCGCGGACGAGGAGCACCAGCCCGAGGATGAACAGCAGGTGGTCGATCCCGCTGAGGATGTGCTCGACGCCGAGCGCGACGTAGGACGCCATCACGTCGAGCACGGTGTCCCTCGCCGGGACCGTGAGCGCAGGTCGATCCGCACGGAGGACGGCCTGCACGTGCCGTCCATCGAAGAGCTCGAGGCGCAGCAGCGCGTCGCCGCGCTGGGCGTCCAGCCCGCGCACCGCAAAGCGCTCGCCGACGAGGCTCTCCGCCCCGCAGCCGACGCTCCAGCGCCACGAGACGCTCCGCGCGTCGCTCCGCACGCTTCTCGACGAGTCCGGGTGGCACCGCTCGGGAAGAACGGGATCGAGCGCTGCGCCCGCCGTACGCGGCGTCTTCCAAAG
>JBGPIT010000382.1:0-5027 GCA_041485125.1 Binatia bacterium
CGCAGGGCTCGCGCCGAAAGTGGTCGGGCGTGGTGGGACTCTGCGTATCTCGCTCGCTTCGCTCGCGTCGGCGTCGATGTCGGAGGAAGAGGTCGAGGTGGGACCGCGCGAGAGCGCGCCGTCGAAGACGGCGTCGCTGCGTTGTCTTCGGATCGTCGGAGGCGGCGGGTGCGTCGGGGGGCGGGGCGCACCGTCGACGCCGCGTTAGAGCCGCCTGATGTGGGCAAGGCTGCGGGAAACGCCTCGGTCTGCAATCGACTTAAGCACCGGGCGGCTCTCCGCGGCGGCGACGGTGTGCCCCGCCCCCCGCCGCACCACGCGGACCTCTGCGGACCTCTTCTGATGAGACCGCACACGCCGCGTACCCCAGACTCGGGTGAAGCGATCTCACGGACCGGAACCGGGCATGAGCGGGGGTTCGTGGTGTGTAGCGCGGGCAAGGTTGGATTGGACTAGGGGGTCGTCGGGAGCGAGCTCTTGGGCGCGGCTGAAGGCGTCGAGTGCGGCGTCCCACTCGCCGAGCTGGGCGTGGGCGACGCCTTCGAGGTGGATGATCCAGGCGTTTTCGGGTTGGAGGTCGGCGGCCATTGCCAAAGCGGCGAGGGCGCCGGCGGGATCGCCGGCGCGGAGGCGGACCCAGGCGAGATTGCCGTGGGCGGACGGCTCTTGAGGTTGCGTGATGATCGCGGCCTCGAGCAACGCGGCGGCGTCGGAGAGGCGGCCGAGGTTGGCGTAGACCCAGCCGAGGTTGCTCTGCACGTTCGGGTCGCCGGGGTCGCGCTGGCGGGCACGCTCGAGCGCTTCGCGGGCCTCCTCCCATTTGCCGAGCCGGCCGAGGATCGAGCCGAGATTGTTGAGCGCGGAGACACCGTCGTCCTCGGCGGCGAGACGCAGGACGCGCACGGCTTCCTGCTCGCGGCCGACGGCGGCGTATGCCCAACCGAGATTGGTGCGGATCGAGCGCAACGCGTCCCGCGCGACCCAGTCCGATTGCTCCTCGGCAAGGGCCTGCGCCATCTCGAGCTGGGCGATCGCCTCGTCGTTGCGCGCAACCTGCATCAGAAGGCTGCCGTACGCCGCGCGTGAGACGACGTCCTCGGGCGCGGTGTGAACGGCCTCGGCGGCGAGGTCGATCGCCTCCGCGGTCCGGCCGCGACTGGCGTAGGAGTTGGCGAGCGCGGTCATGACGTCCGGATCGTGCGGGTGCTCGCGGCGCAGCCGCTCGAGCGCGTCGGTCTCGGCGGCGGCGACGCGGGCGGCGCCGACGAGGTCGTCGCGCTCCTCGTATGCGTGCTCCAGGTTGCGGAAGATGCGCGCCTTGGTCGGTGCCTTGCTGAGCGCGTCCTCCCAGAGCGTCACCGGATCCTGCCAGACGGTGTTGCGTTTCACGGTCGCGACGCCGAGCGCGAGCACCGTGCACGCACCGACGGCGACCGCCACGCGCGGCGCGCGGCGCGCGAGACCGGCGCCCGCGAGCGCGACCAACGCGGCGAAGCCGGCGAGGGGCAGATACATCCGATGCTCGACCGCGACGTCGGCGATCGGCACGAAGGTCGAGCTCGGCGCGAGGTTGATGAGCGCGAACGCCAACCAGAACGCCGCTGCCGAGCGGCGACTGCGGACGAGCCAGACGAGGAGCCCGAGCACCACGACCCAACCGATCGCCGGCACCAGGACCGCCGCGGAGAGCGGATCGGTCACGAGCGGCCACTCGTAGTCGAGGGTCTGGCGCACCGGCCAGACCAGCAGGCCGAGGTAGTGCCACGTCACGCCGAGCTGGGTGAGGAAGTAGCTCGTGGGCGAAATGTCGATGTCGAGGCCGGCCCCGGGGTTCGGCCGGCGGACGATGAGGTACGCGAGAATGCTCCACGTCGCGACGAATCCCAAGAGCGGCGCCGACAGCCGTCGCGGCGCCGCCGCGTCGAGCACGTCGGCCGACGCCGGTGTCGTCGCCGACCGCCGTCGCACCACGAGCCGCGCCGCCACGATCGCGGCGAGAGGCGCCGTCACCATGACCGGCTTGGTCGCCATGCCGAGCGCGCAACAGACCACGGCGGCCGACCATGCGAGGCGGGCGCGTTCGGGTCGCATCACGCCCAACAGGAAGAGATCGAGGGTCGCGAGATACCAGAGCGCGACCAGCACCTCGCTGCGCCCGATCACCGACGTCACCGCCTCCGTCTGCAACGGGTGCACCGCGAAGAGCAGCGCCGCCCACCACGCGATGGTGCTCTCGCGCCCCGGCTCGGTGCCGGTCAGGGTCAACGTCCGCCGCACGAGGTCGAAGAGGATGAGCGCGCAGAGCACGTGCGCGAGGACGTTGAAGAGGTGATAGCCGACGACCGAGAGGCCGCCGAGCGCGTAGTTGATGGCGAGCGAGAGCTCGACGACCGGACGCGAGGCCGTCAGCGGTGCGGGCCAGAGCTCGCGGATGCGGAGGTTCGAGACGATCGCGTTGTGATCATCGAAGACGAACGGCACACCGAGGCTGTTGGCGTAGACTACGGATGTCACGACGACGAGCAGCAGCAGCTTCCATCTCATGACTGGGGCCGTCCTTCCTCCTCACCGTCGTGTCGCAGCAGGTCCGCCATCTGGCGCACCGATGGCTCGTTCGGGAACAGCGCCTCGGCGCGCGCCTGCGCCGCCCGCGCTTCGCGTGTCATCCCTTTCCCACGATAGCTCGCGACGAGCCCGACCAAGCTCGTCGGCGACGGCCGCCGTGCCGCCCGCGCATAGACGTCGATCGCCTCGTCGAGCTCACCGCCTGAATAAAGGAAGGCGCCGTAGTTGACGAGGATATCGGGCGCATCCGGCGCGAGCGCGAGCGCGGCGCGATACTCGGCCCGTGCGTCCTCACGCGCTCCGGTGCGAAAGAGCGTGTTCGCGATGTTCATCCGCAGCGAGGCCAGCTCGGAGGGCGGCGTGAGATCGACCGCCTTCCGCATCCATCCGAGCGCCGACTGCTGATCGCCGCGCATGCTCTCGGCGTTGCCCAGGTTCACCATCGCGCTCGCGAAATCCGGCTTCGCCGCGAGCGCCGCCCGGTAGCTCTCGACGGCGTCGTCGAGTCGGCCGGCCTGCAGCTGCACGTTGCCGAGATTGTAGAGGGTCGCGGCATCGCCGGGCTTGATCGCGAGCGAGCGATCGAACTCGCGCCGTGCGTCGTCGAATCGACGCTGCTCCGCGAGGATGCCGCCGAGCTCGCGGTGGCTGCGCGCGGAGCGCGGCGCATCGTCGACCATGGTCGTGAAGAACCGCAGCGGATCGGTCCAGACGACGTTGCGGGTCCACGTGCGGAGCGCATACCCCGCGAGGATCACCGCCGCGAGGCCGGCGGCAATACGCAACGCACGCGCGTCCGCGACCATGGAACGGCCAGCCGCGCGCGCTGCCAGCCGAGTCGCGCCATGCACGAGCGCAGCGGCGAGAACGAGGGAGTATCCCGCCGAGGGCAAGTAGAGCAGCCGCTCGGCCATGATCGTCCCGATCGGAACGACCAGGTTCGAGACCAGCGCGAACGACGCCATCATCAGCACCGCGCCGAGCGCGATCTCCGGCGCGCCCCGGCGCGCCCGCCACGCCAGGATGGGAACGCCGGCGATCACCGCGAGACCGGCGAGAACGAGCGGATCGACGACCGAGCGGACCGCGGTGATCTGATCGAAGGAATAGTCGGCCGCGAGCGAGAGCGGAAAAATCAGCCGCCAGCCATACAGCGCGACGACCTTCACGGTGGTGAGTAGACGCGTGCCGAGCGGCAGCGCGACGAGCGGATTGTCGAGAACGTCGATGCCCGGTGATCGACCCGCGAGCACCGCCGCCCGGCATGCGACGAAGACGAGCGTCACGACGAACACCGCGGCGTAGCGGCGGAGCGGCAGCCGCCGCGTTGCCGCGCTCGACTGCGTAGCCTGCGCGGAGGGCGACGGTACGCTCGGGGACCGGCCGTAGAGGATGTCGGCGACGGCCAAGGTCGGCAGCAACGCGAGCGTATTCTCCTTCGCGAGCAAGCCGAAGAAATAGACCACGCATCCGAGCGCGTCGTAGAGCGACGCTTGTGTGCGCCGCGCGCCGCCGACGACGAGCCGCCGGTCGGCGGCGAGAAAGAGTCGCCACGCCAGAAAGAACGCCGCCGCGGTGAGGAGCTCCGCGCGTCCGACGACGCTCGCAACCGCTTCGGTATGGACCGGATGGGCGGCGAAGAGGAGCGCCGCGATCACCGCGGTCACGACCGGCACGCCGAGGGTCGCGAAGACGCTCAGCATGAGCACGCTCACCGCGGCGTGGAGAGCGACGTTCACCGCGTGGTAGCCCGCCGGCGCGAGGCCGTGCGCCGCGTAGTTGGCGGCGAAGGTCAAGGTCGTCATCGGCCGCCAGCCGTGACCGTGCCCGGCGGACCACCACGATGGATTGGCGAGGATCGCCGCGGGATCGCCTTGGTGCACCCAGGCGTTCCGCACGATCGCGTTGATGTCGTCGTAGAGGAGCGGCCCGGAAATCGTGTTCGCGTAGATCACGCCCGCGAGGGCCGCGACCGCCGCGAACGCCCACCACGGTATCGCTGGACGAGCGGCGCCGCCGGCGCGCCGATCATCCTGCGACTCGCGTCGGCGCGGTCGCGATCGGTCACGGGCTCTATCTGCCGTGACGACCACTCCTGACGCGCATCGAAGCGTCGATCACGAGCGCGCGAGCACACTCGAATCGCCGCGCGTCGTCGCGCGATGACATTCGGTCGCTGCATCGTGCGTTCAACGGAGTCATCATCGTCGGGCGAGCTTCGGTGATCGTGCGCCGTAGCAGATCGAGTTACAGGAGGGGAGTCCCCCGGCCCGGAGCTGTAGAAGTTACACCTCGTCTGGTCGAACCTTTACACACCACACGCGCCCGTCGACTCGAGTTTTCGTAAACACCTGAGAGTGCGCTGACGGCTCCGTCCGCTGCTCGATGGCACGCTCCTCGCTGAGGAGGTCACTCATGGCGAAATCGGTACTGTGCATCGCGAAGACGGACCCACAGCGCTC
>JBGPIT010000383.1:0-5009 GCA_041485125.1 Binatia bacterium
CGACGTTCCGTTCGCGGCGGTCGCGACGCCGATGCCGTCGGGACTCGAGCTCGCGCTCTGCTACGCGTGGCTGCTGGTGCTGGTCACGCGTGTGCCGCGCCGGCACGCGTCGTCCGCGGAGACCGCGACGGCATCCCCGCCGCGAGCGGTGACGCGGCCTCGACCCCGTCGCCTCGCCGTCGCCGTCCTCGCGATCCTCACCGTCGGCGACGGCGGCTACTGGATCTGGGAGCGCACCCTGAACCCGCGCCTCCGCGCGACCTTTCTTTCCGTCGGGCAGGGCGACGCCGCGGTCGTCGAGCTGCCGCGCGGCGGCGTGATCGTGATCGACGGCGGAGGCTTCGCGGGCGGCTTCGATACCGGCGAGCGCCTGATCGCGCCGTTCCTGCGTGCGCGCAAAGTGATGCGACTGCAGGCCCTCGTCCTCTCGCACCCGCAGCTCGATCACTATGGCGGGCTCGCCGCGCTCGCCGAGGAGTTCGCGCCGCGCGAGTTCTGGTCGAACGGCACGACCAGCCCGGCGCCGGGATTCGCGCGTCTCGAGCGCGCGCTCGACGCCGCCGGCACGCGCCGGCGCGTGCTGTCGCGCGCCGACGGCCCGATCGCGCTCGGCGCCGCGCGCGCCGAGATCGTGCATCCCGGCGCGACACCCGGCGACGATCCCAACAACGGCTCGCTCGTCGTCCGCCTGGTGTACGGCTGCGTGAGCGTGCTCTTCACCGGTGACGTGGAGGCGCCGGCGGAGACGCAGATCGTCGAGAGCGGCCGGTCGATCGCGAGCACCGTCCTCAAGGTGCCGCACCACGGCAGCGGCACGTCGAGCTCGGCGCGCTTTCTCGCCGCGGTGGCGCCGCGCGCGGCGGTCATCTCCGCCGGCGCCGACAACCGCTTCCACTTTCCGGCCGCCACGGTGCTCACACGTCTCGCCGCCGCGGGCACGACGGTGTGGCGCACCGACAGCGACGGCGCGGTGTGGCTCGAGTCGAGCGGCACGCGTCTCACGATCGCGAACGCACGCGCGCAGCGGACGTTCGATTTGAAATCACCAGGGTGCGATGGTAGCCGTGAAGGGTTTTGAAAGTGCCGCGATGATGAAACTCCATGGGGTGAAGGGCTTCCATGACATTCTCCCCCCCGACAGCGACCGCTTCACCGAGCTCGAAGGACGTCTCCGCCACGTGCTGGCCGCCTACAACTACGACGAGATCCGACCCCCGATCGCCGAGCGCACGGAGCTCTTCGCGCGCTCTCTCGGCGAGACCACCGACATCGTCGAGAAGGAGATGTACAGCTTCGAGGACCGCGATGGCACCTGGCTGACGCTGCGTCCGGAAGGAACCGCGTCGGTCGTGCGCGCGGCGATCGAGGCCGGTCTCGCGCAGCCGGACCGGCAAACGAAGCTCTACTACATCGGCCCGATGTTCCGGCGTGAGCGGCCGCAGCGCGGGCGCTCGCGGCAGTTCCATCAAGTCGGCGCCGAGCTGATCGGCCGCGACGATCCCTACGCCGACGCCGAGGTGATCACGCTGCTCGCGGACTGCCTCGCCGCCGCCGGCGTGAGCGGCGCCGAGAACGTCCACAACCCGCTCGGCGCCGCGCGCTGCCGTCCCGCCTACCGCGACGCGCTCGCGGCGTACGGACGCGCGCACCTCGACGCGCTCTGCGCGAATTGTCGGCAGCGCCTGGAGCGCAACCCGCTCCGTCTTCTCGACTGCAAGGAAGAGGCGTGCCGGAGCATCATGGCCGAGGCGCCGCTCATCACCGAGCATCTCTGCGACGACTGCCGTGCCCATCTCGCGACCGTCGAGCGCTTGCTCGAGGGCACCGGCATCGCGTTCGTGAAGAACCCGCGGTTGGTGCGCGGTCTCGACTACTACATGCGCACCGCCTTCGAGGTGTCGGCGCCGAATCTGGGCGCGCAGAACGCCGTCGGCGGCGGCGGACGTTACGACGGTCTGGTCGAGGCGCTCGGCGGCGCGCGCGTCCCGGGGATCGGCTTCGCGCTCGGCGTCGAGCGCATGATCATGGCGGCAGGCGAAGAAGCCCGCACCGCATCGGTGGAGGTGTGCGTGATCCCTCTCACCGACGCAGCCGCGGCTCCCGCGTTCGAGCTGACGCGCCAGCTTCGTCTCACCGGCGCGCGCTGCGAGCTCGAGGCGCCCGGCCGGAGCGTGAAGAGCGCCATGCGCCGCGCCGACAAGCTCGGCGCGCGTTACGTGCTGCTCCTCGGCGACGACGAGCTGCGGGCCGGACGCGCGACCTTGCGCGACATGCGCCGGCAGACCGACCATCGCCTGGCGGTCGAGCTCGGCGGGTCGGGCGGCGCGCTCGCGAGCGCCATCCGCGATCTGGGTGAGCACGTCGATGCGTGAAGAGCTCGCCCTCCTCGGCGACTGGTCGCGCAGCGACTACTGCGGTGACCTCCGTCCCACCGACGTCGACCGCGACGTGACCGTGATGGGCTGGGTACACGGCCGGCGCGATCACGGCGGCGTCGTCTTCCTCGACGTGCGTGACCGCAGCGGCTTGGTGCAGGTCGTCCTCGATCCGGAGCGTAGCGCCCCGGCGCACGAGCGCGGCGCCGACGTCCGCCTCGAGTACGTCGTCGCGGTCAAAGGCAAGGTCGTGCCGCGCTCGCCCGAGACCCTGAACCCCGAGCTGCCGACGGGCGCGATCGAGATCGTCGGCCGCGAGGTCCGCGTGCTGAACGCGGCGCGCCCGAGCCCGTTTCCCGTCGAGGACGACGTCGACGTCGCGGAGAGCGTGCGGCTCAAGTACCGCTACCTCGACCTCCGCCGGCCGCGCATGTTCAGCAACCTCTGGCTGCGCCATCGCCTCGCGGCGCGCACGCGCGGCCATCTGAACGACGCCGGCTTCCTCGAGGTCGAGACGCCGGTGCTGACGCGCAGCACGCCCGAGGGTGCGCGCGACTACCTGGTGCCGAGCCGGGTGAACGTCGGCGCGTTCTTCGCGCTGCCGCAGTCGCCGCAGCTCTTCAAGCAGATCCTCATGGTGGCCGGCGTCGACCGCTACTACCAGATCGCGCGCTGCTTCCGTGACGAGGATCTGCGCGCCGACCGCCAGCCGGAGTTCACCCAGATCGATCTCGAGGTCTCCTTCATGAGCCGCGACGCGATCATGCGGCTGATGGAATCCCTCGTCGTCGCGCTCTTCACCGAGGCCGGGCAGGAAGCCCCCGCGGCGCCGTTCCCGGTGCTCTCCCACGACCAGGCGGTCGCGCGCTTCGGCACGGATCGGCCCGACACGCGCTTCGGCCTCGAGCTCGTCGATTGCTCCGAGGTGTTCCGCGGCTCCGGCTTCAAGGTGTTCGCCGCTGCGCTCGGGAAGGGCGGTGCGGTGAAGGCGGTCGTCGTCCCGGACGGCTCGGCGCTGTCGCGGAAGGACCTCGACGATCTCACCGAATTCGTCGCGCCCTACGGCGCCAAGGGACTCGCCTGGATCCGGATCGGCGCCGACGGCTGGCAGTCGCCGATCGTCAAGTTCCTCTCCGACGGCGAGCGCGAGCAGCTGCGCGCCCACGCCGCGCTCGAGGTCGGCAACGTGATCCTCTTCGTCGCCGACAAGACCAAGATCGTACACGACGCGCTCGCCGCGCTCCGCCTCCGCCTCGCCGCCAGGCTCGGCCTGGTTCGGGACGATGCGCGCAGCCTGCTCTGGGTCGTCGACTTCCCGCTCTTCGACTACGACGAGGAGCAGCGCCGCCACGTCGCCGTGCACCATCCGTTCACCTCGCCGAACGAGGAAGATCTCGCCACGCTCGAGTCGAACCCGCTCGGCGCGCGGGCGCAGGCATACGATCTCGTCTTGAACGGCACCGAGATCGGCGGCGGCAGCATCCGTATCCACCAGACCGCGTTGCAGCAGCGGGTCTTCGCGCTCCTCGGCATCAACGAGACGGAAGCGCACGCGAAGTTCGGCTTCCTGCTCGAGGCGCTGGCCTCGGGCGCGCCGCCGCACGGCGGCTTCGCCTTCGGCTTCGATCGTCTGGTGATGCTGCTCGCCGGCGAGCCGTCGATCCGTGAGGTGATCGCGTTTCCGAAGACGCAGAAGGCCGTCGATCTGATGACCGAGGCTCCGAGCGAGGTCGACCCGCGCCAGCTCCGCGAGCTCGGCATCAAGCTCGATCGCTGACCTCGCCACGACCGGGGAGGGGACGATGATGGCAACGGGACGGCAGGGCGGCGCGCACGGCGCATTGGGTTCTTCACCGGCAAGGCTCGCGCGCGCCGTCGTCGCGGTCGCCCTCGCGAGCGGGCTCGCCGGCTGCAGCGCGACGGCGTCCGGCAACGTCGCCGCGCACCGGCTGCTACCGCTGGCACCCGGCGAGATCCGCAGCATCGCCGTCATGCCGTTCACGCAAGCCGGCCTGCACCTGCCGCCGTCCGAGCCCGGCCAAGAGCCGCTGGTCGAGCCGCCGGCCGATACGGCGACGCGCGTGATGGCCGAGGCGCTGCGGCGCTATCCGGATTGGCAGATCGTCGATCCGGCCGCCGTCACCAACACCTTCGTTCGCCTGTACGGCGAGGTGCGCGCGCCGACGCCGGAAGAAGCCGTCGCGGTCGGCAAGCGCCTCGGCATCGACGCCGTCCTCCGCGGTGAGGTGCTGGCGTTCGACGAGCGCGTCGGCAGCGAGATCGGCGCCAAGAGGCCGGCGCACGTCGGCTTCGCCGTCGAGCTCGACCGCATTCCGAGCGGCGAGCGCGTCTGGCAGGCCGAATACGACGAGACCCAGCAGGCGCTCTCCGACAACTTCTTGAACGTCGCCGGCTTCTTCCGCGCCGGCGCTAAGTGGGTGCGTGCGGGGGAGCTCGCCGAAATCGGCGCCGAGCAGGTCGCGGCGCCTTTGCACGAGACGCTCACCGGCTCGAAGAAGCCGCCGCCGGGGCGTCGCGCCACTCAGTAGCCCTGCGCCCGCCGTCCGCGCCGGTCGCCGTGCGATGCCGGCCGCGCGTCCGCGATCACGGCGCGTGTCACTGCCCGAGCTGCCA
>JBGPIT010000384.1:0-4933 GCA_041485125.1 Binatia bacterium
GTTCGAGCTCCGCACCTCCGTGAGTCTCGCCCGGCTGCTGCGCCGCCGCGGCGAGGCCCGCGGCGCGCGTGCGCTGCTCGCGCCGATCTACGCCTGGTTCAGCGAAGGCGCCGCGACCCCCGACCTGCAAGACGCCCGCGCGCTCCTCGACGAGCTGTCGTGAGCGCTCGAACCCGCTGATATACGGTTTCGTGCAGCGCTGCCGATACGGGCACGTTCGCACGAAGCGGTTCAGGTGATCACCTGACAAACGAGACCGCCGAGTTGGTATGTGAGTTGCTGTGCGACGCCGACCATGTCGCGCTTGCACTCGCATCGACTCGGTAGTCGACGCGCCGCGGTCGCCGCCGCGCTCCTGACGCTCCTCGTCGCTTCGTCGGAGGCGCACGCCGTCGTCAGGACGTGCGGCGGCGACGCCATCGCGAACACCGCGACTGTTCTCTGCGCGCCGCCGAGTGGACCGTGCGACGCGAACCTCGTGGTCGTGAGCACCACGCTCCGTCTCGCGAACGGTGTCTGCGACTTCGACCTCGCCGGGCGCGACCTCCGCATCGAGCGCACCGTCCGCATGGTGCCGTCGAAGCCGCAGCCCGGAGACGGCGTGATCCACGTCAAGAACGCCGGCGACATCACTGTCGCCCGCAGCGGCAAGCTTCTCGTCCGCGGGCAATTCCCGTTCTCGCGCATCTCCCTCATGAGCCAGCGCGGGATCGTGGTCGGCGGAGTCATCGACGTCGGTGGCGCTCGAGCGGGCGGCGAGATCGACCTCACCGCGCCTGACCAGGTCACGCTCGAGAAGCGGTCGCGTCTCCTAGCGAACGGGGTCGCCCCGCTCGTCGACCGCTTCCGCGAGAGCGACGGCGGCTCGATCGAGATCATCGCCAACTCGGCGGCGCTGCATGGTGAGATCGCCGCCCGTGGCGCGGTAGCGGGCGGATTCGTCGACGTCGAGGCCGACACGGCGATCGTCGCGGACGGCCGCATAGACGTCGGCGGCGGGACGTTCTCCGGCGGAGGGGTGGCCATGGACGCCGGGGTCGAGATTGCGCTCAGCGGCTGGATCGACGCGTCGAGCCGCTTCGGCGGCAGCGACGGCGGGTCGATCGAGCTGGCGGCCGGTTCCGGCTTCGGTGACATCGTGCCCGCCCGGCTTACGATCGATCACGCGCTGCTCGACCTCTCCGGGAGCAGCGCCAACCAACTCGGTGGCTTCGGGGGCCTCTTCGACGGCGAGGCACTCGGCACTGTGCGCGTCGGTGCGGACGTCGTCATCCGAGCCAGCGCTTCAGCGAGCTTCGACGGCGACGGAGGCATCGTCATCCTGGCAGCGTTTGAAGACGAGCCGAACCACGTTCCGGCCGTACTCGACGTCGCCGCGTCCATCTCCGCGCGCTCCGGCCGCCTCGGCGGCTTGGGCGGCGAGATCGACCTCGTTTCCGAAGGCCAGCTCGTGTTCTCGGGCGACGCCGACGTCACCGGCCACGACGGCGGCGGAACGTGCTTCGTCGAAGCCGGCGGCGACGCCGTCGTCGCCGGTCCGCTCGTCGCCGCCGCGTCAACGACGACGGGCGAAGGAGGAGTCGTCTCGCTCGCCGCCGGTCAGCTCCGCGAAGGCACGCTGATGATTGCCGACGACATCACGGCTTCGGGCAAGTCGGCAGGGCCGCCGGCGGCCTTCATCGAGATCAATGCGTGCAGGGTCCACGTCGACGAGGGCGTCACGCTCGACGGCGGGACGCACGCCGCGAGCGGTCCCGGCGGCGGCGTTCGCATGGTCTCGGGTCTCCCGCTCCAGCTCGGCGCCGGCTCGCGCTATCTCGCCGGACCCGACGGCGCCGTGACGACGACACATCCGCCCGGCGCCGATCCCGTGATCGGTCCCGGCGTGGTGTTCGATCCGTCGCGCATCGACGACGTCGTCGCGACGCCCGGCGTCCGCAACTGCCCCCATTGCGGCCCGAACGGTGACGAGTCCTGCGACGCGGCGACGATCGTCGACGTCTTCCCCGGTCGCGGTGCCTCGTTGAGGTCACCGATCATCGAATGATCGATCACAAGCCGTCACGCACTGCCCGCACGTGGTAGACGTTGGCCTTGCTGCCGACGCCCACGGATCCGTCGGAGAAGTTCACGTTCCACACTAAGGTCGGGTCCGCGGCTTCGGTAGTCGCCAGACGCGAGATCCGACCGTCAATGAGAAGCCATGCGTACGAAAGAGCCGCTGGGGCGACAACGGTCGAGAACACTGCGTGCTCAGCGAGGTTCGTCATCCTTCTGTTCGCGCTCGCGTACGGACCGGGCAGGCGAAGGAGCGTATCTCCCGGACCGGCGCCCGCTCAGCCACGCCCCGCCGAGAACGCCCCAGACTCCGAGCAGCGGGAGCAGGCTCGCCTTTCCTTCCAAGCCGAGCTTCTCGCCGAGGTTCCAGGCATGGGCGACCGGATCACGTACCTTCGCCTGACTCATCTCCACGAACGACTGCTTGTTCGCCGACAGCTCCCCGCGCCGAAAGCTCGGCCAGATGAGCTGCTCGACTGGATGCGCGTAGTCGGTGGACGGCTGCGCGGTGACCGCCACGGCCATGAGCGCGAGGATGCTGCCGTAGAGCGCGGGGGCGGCCAGCGCGGCGCGCCAGGCTGGTGAAGCGCTCGTCCAGAGCGGCGCCAGCGCCAGGCAGAGAAACGGCAGCGCCGGCGCCAGGTGGCGTGGACCGTACGACCACCCGCCGGACCAGTAGTAGTAGGAGGAGTTGAACACGATGTAGTAGGCGACGATGGCGGTCGCGGCGATCGCCGGCCGCCGCGACGCCGGTGCGCGCACGAGCCGCGCGAGCCCCCAGGGCGCCAGCGCTAGCACGGGTGCCAGAAACAGCAGCCCGCGATAGCGACCCACGAGCAGCTCAACGAGGGCGTAGCGCTTCGGATACGTCAGGCCGAGGAAGCCCTGCTGCATGCCGCCGAAACCCTGTTCGAAGCCGTAGCCGATCTTGAGCGGCGCGCCGAACGCCGCTTGGTTGTAGGCAAGCAGAACGGCGAAGCAGGCGGCCGCGCTCGCCACGAGGGCGCCGGCGACGCGCAGGCGGCGTTGCTTGCCGCCCGGCCACGCGTGGACGAGGGCGAGCGCGGCGATGATCGCGGCGGGGACGGCGGTGGGGTACTCGGTGATGGTCGCCCAGCCGGCAGCGAGGCCGGTGCCCGCGGCCAGCACCCGGTCGCGGATCGCGCTCTGAGCCTCGCGTAGGGCGACGGCGGCGGCGAACGCGGCCACCACGCAGCCGATCGCAAGGCCGTGCCCGAAGAGGAGCGTCGCGTAGCACCACGCCGGCGTGCCGAGCCCGAACGTCGCCGCCGCGAACAAACCCCCGCCCGGCGAGGCGCCGAGTGTCGTCGCCAGCCAGAACACGAGCAGCGCCGCGAGCGCGGTGGGGACCGCCGCGACGGCCACCGTGGCCACGTAGGAGAGCAGGGCGATGCGCGGCTTGGTGTCCGCCGCGCCGAGGAACAGCCGCGCCGTCGCCACCACGGGCACCGCCGCGAACGCCAGGCCGGGCGCCTTGTCGGAGTACGTGTGCCCGCCGAGGTGTGCCAGGTCGCCAGTGACGTCCTTGCCGTCCCAGCGGAAGGTTTCGTCGATGCGTAGCGTGCCGTGCTCGACGATCGCGCGCACCAGCGCGAAGCGGCTGTTCTGGTTCCAACCTCCCGCCTGGTAGAAGTAGGCGTAGCTCGCGAGCAGCCCCGCGGTGAGGAGCAGCGCCGCGCGCCGCCCGGCGGTGCGGGTCGGGACGTCGGCGTCGTGCGTCGCCATGTCGCCGCGGGTCATGCCCGCCGACGGCTGAATTGGCAAGGGGGCATGCCCCATCTTCGCGATCCGCTCGGGGAGCGAATGGAAGGCATGACGGCGATACCGGAAACGATTTAAGGTCCGGGTCGATGCCTATTCGCCCGTACACCCTCGCTACATGCGGCCTTTGGATATTGGCGATCGCGCTCCGCGTCCACAACGCGCTCTCATTCCCACTCGATGGAACGTACGACGCCCAGGTCGGCCACATCCCGTACATACAGTACGTGGCCACGCATTGGCGGCAGCCCGCGCCAGACGCCAGCTGGGAGGCATGGCAACCGCCACTCTACTACTGGATTTCGGCGATACTGTGGACGCTCGCGGCGCCCTTTTCCGAACGACCATTCGATCTCTTCGCGTGGCCTCAGCGCGCGCTCTTGCCTTTGTTCTCATCGTTCCTCGGGCTCGGCGTCGCCGCCATTGCCGTTGCAGTCGTGCGGCGTCTCGAGCCCGGCGATGCGCTCGTCCATATCACCGCTCTGGCGCTCGTCTTGTTTTGGCCGATGCACGTCGTACTCGCCCCTTGGCTTCGCGGCGATCTCTTGGCCGCTCTGTTCACTTCGGTCGCGGTCGCGCTTCTCGTCGGGCGCGACGCTTGCCGCACGGATCGCGAGGCGCTGGTCCTCGGCACGCTGGTCGGCCTCGCGCTGCTTTCGAAGTATACGGGCGTGTCACTGCTGGTCACCGCGATTGTTTCCGTGGCAGCGCCGGCGATAGAGGGTCGCACGCGACCGCGCGTCGCGATTCGCTCGTCGTGCCTCGTCGTCGCGGCGGCACTGCTGACAAGCGGTTGGTACTACGTCCGCCATTGGATGCACTCGGGCCACTTCTTTCTCACCTCACTCGATCTGGTCGGCAGCTATCACCAGCAGCCCGGCACGCGCGGCGTCGTCGACTACGTGAGGTTCGCGCCGGCAGTCATGCTGCGGCCCTGGGTCGCCGATCCACACGTCATCCGGTCCGTGTGGGCGGGTACGTTCGCGACCGCTTGGTTCGATGGGCACTACGATTTCCTCAGCCACTACATGAGACGCACGCATTCCTGCGCACCACCATCCGAGTAGCAGCGCGACCGGAGGGACCAGCGGCA
>JBGPIT010000385.1:0-4931 GCA_041485125.1 Binatia bacterium
GAATCCCCGGCGTATCGACGAACACGATCTGCGCGCCGGGCCGATTGAGGATGCCAACGATGCGATTTCGTGTGGTTTGCGGCTTGTCGGAGACGGCCGCGAGCTTCGAACCGACGAGCTTGTTCAGTAAGGTCGACTTGCCGACGTTCGGCCGGCCGACCAGCGTCACGAAGCCGGCGCGATGCTCCGTAGCGTCCGAGTTTGGGGTGCCAGTCTCCACGGCCGGCCATGGTATCCCGCCGGGCGGCCAACACGCGAGTACGCTCCTGCGGGGCCAGCGACCGCTATGGTACCGTCGGTCACTCGGCGACGAGGGTGTACGGGGTGATGACGCCGGCCATGGTGGTCTCGCCGAGCGTCACGTACACGTGCTGGTCGCTGACGGCGAGGTCGAACACCATGCGACGCTCGAGGCACGCGACCAGCGCCGCCAGGAGCACGCGGTCGACGCCGTAGATCTCCAGCGCGTCGGCGCGGTGGATGCGCGCGTCGATGAGCTGGCGGACGAGCTGATCGGGATCCTTGTGGGTGTAGATCACCACTCGGGGCGCCGCCTTGCTCGCCTTGTGGAGCCGGGCGGCGTCGGGCGCGCCGACGTCGATCCACGCTCGCAACGCGCCCGTCAGGTCGCGCACCGCGAGCGTCGGCTCGTCGGGCTCCGCCAGCCCGCGTGAGAACGCGATGCCCTCGGCGTACTCCAAGCAATACGCCAGGACGCGCGTGAGGAGATATTCCGCGGTCTCCGACGGCTGCCGAGCGGCACGGATCGACAGCGACTCGTAGACGCCGCGGTCCACGTCGGCGAGTCGGACCTCGAACGTGTACAGGGTCGCGGTCAGCGCCATGAGCAGGCGTTCATGCGATCCCCTCGGGTTTTTGCGGTAGGTCGTCGCGGATCTCGAGCCACGGAGCCTTCGACGCGACGTAGGCATGAACCGACGGAGCGATGGCCGGCTCCGTGTCGAGCGTTCCGGAACGCACCGAGACGATGAACTTGTTGCTTTCTGCCTGGCTGTAGATCGGCGAGCCGCACGCAGAGCAGAAGTAGCGGCGCTTGTTCGGGCTCGACTCGAACGAGGACAGCAACGCTTCACCCGAGACGATTGTGAAATCATCCGTGGCCGCGATGAGGTTGGTCGCGAACGACGAGCCGGAAGCTTTGCGGCACGTGCCGCAGTGACAGTAGTACATCATCGCGGGCGAGCCCTGGATCTCGTAGGTGACCTTGCCGCACAAGCAAGAGCCTCGAAGCATCTGCGCCTCCTTCGATCGGTGCCGGAGCACGACGTTTTGACAGACGCGCAACGGCTTGGCGATGCGCCGCGCGTCGGCTTGCGGACGCGTATCCACTCGACGAGGCTGCCTTCGTCGGGCGAGGAGTGGCGCTGGTGCTACATCGACGAGATCGCGGTGTGAGACGGAGTCGTCCGTCGCCTAGGCACAACAGCCAACCAGGAAGAGGCGACGAAACGGAAACACCACTCCGAACGGCCCTGCCTCGTAGACCTTGGCAATGCCGGAGCGGAGGCTCGACAAGAACTCCGACGCTTCCTCCGGCGCGAGTGCGGAAAGGACCGGGCGCAGTGAGGTGCCCTTCAGCCACTCGACGATCGCCAAGGGATCGGGGAGCTGGTGGTAGTAGGACGTTTCCCAGACCTCGGCCGCGAGGCCGAGCCCGCGCAAATGCATGATGTACGACTCGGGCAGCTCGACCGCGGGACGCGCGCCACTGCGACGTAGCCGCGCCGCCCACCGCGGCTGGGCCGTGAGATCCGCGAGGACTCGATACGCAGCCTCGGTGCCGTTGTTCGGCACCTGGACCGCCAGAACACCCCCGGGCGCAAGCTGAGCCGCGAGCTGCGCCAGCAGCGCGGCGTGATTCGGCAGCCACTGCAGAGCCGCGTTCGACACGATGCGATCCAAAGGCTGCGGCGCACGCCACCGCCCTAGATCCGCCTCGACGAAGGTCAGACGGTCATCCGGCTCGCCGTCGCATGCCCGCCGCAGCATCTCGGCTGAGCTGTCGACTCCCCACACTCGCGCCCCCGGCCATTTCGCGAGAAGCAGCCGCGTGAGCTCGCCCGTTCCGCAGCCGAGATCCGCTGCGTACCGCACCGGCCCGTCGGGAATGCGCGCCAGAAGATCGAGGAACGGTTGCGCCCGTTCCCTCTTGAAGCGCTCGTACTGTTCCGGATCCCAGACGTTCGACGACCGCGGTTCAGGCGTCATGATGGTGCGCAGTACTGTATGGGCGGCTCCTCTTCAAATCGCTCGAGCCCGTCCGGAAGCGTGAACCAAGGCGCTTTCGACCCGACCCAGATGTTCGCTGCCGGCCGGCGACCAGGGTCGCCGTCGAGATTCCCGAGGCGCACCCGGATGAGTTCAACGCCCGGAATACGGCCGCCCACTGGAGAGCCGCAACGCGAGCAAAACATCCGGAAGCTTCCCGGCGACGATTCGTATTCCGAGATCAGCTCCGCTACCGACGCAGACCGCTCCGCAGCTCGCGGGCGAGCTGATCGACCGTGCTGCTGGTGCCGCCGGCGAGCTTCTGGCGCCATTCGCCCTCGGTCTCGAAGCGGCTGTCGCGGATGGTCTCGACCCAGGGGCCGATGATCTCGCGGATCACCAGCGCGTCGGCGGGGTCGCGGCGCCGCTCGCGGGCGGCGGCGATCACGTCGGGCACGACGCGCAGGAACGCGCGCAGCGCCATGCCGGTCTTGATCGAGTATTTCCGGCCGTGCCACGCCTTCTCGAAGATGCGCTCGATCTGCTTGAAGTAGTTCAGGAAGAAACGCTTGGCGCCGTCGAGGAACTTGTCGGACTCGCGGCCGCCGAGTGCTTGCACCGAGGTGAAGATGTTGCGGAGCTCCTCGGCGAGCGGCGCTTGCGCGACCTTGCCGCGGCCGACGCCGAAGAGCTTGATCTCGCCGTGCAGCGGCGACGAGGCATCCTCGCTGAGGGCGCGGATGATGTCGTGGCTCGCGGCGAGGACCTTGTCGGGATAGAGGCGCCGGCCCGAGAGGCTGATCAGGTGCGAGGGGTTGAGCTTGGTGTGCTTGGCGTTGATGGTCACGAAGAGCTCGACGGCCTGGTCGGGGGCGAGCGTGTCGAAGATCACGGCGGGCACCTGGATGTCGGTCACCGGCCGCGTCTCGGCGAGCTGGTGCAGCGCGAGCAAACGGTGTTGGCCGTCGAGTGCGCGCAGGACGCCCTGCTCGGTCGGCACCTGCAGCATGCCGAGCTGGCGATTGCTGCCCGGAATGAACTCGAGACGGCGATCCGCGACCAGGAGGACGGCGCCGGCGATCGCGGGAAGGTTCCCGGCCTCGGCGCACTGGTTGTAGTAGTCGACGAGCTCGACGATCTTCTTCCGGATCACCGGGCGCTGATACGCCTCGGCGCTCCGCGCGATGCGCTTCTCGAGCATCTCCCAGTTGATCTTCGCCTTGCGCGCCTTCTTCCCGGTCGTCTCTTTGCTGACGACCCCGGCCTCGTAGGACAGCACCTCGAACTTCACGAGCTGCTGCACGTCGGGTCCGGCGAGCACCGCCTGGTAGAAGTCGACTCCGAACTGTCGCACGCGAATCGCTGGCACACCGATCATCACGAGCCTCCCGTTCCGGAAGACGAGCTCTGGCGCGCCGCGCCCGCCCTCTTCCCGCCTGGCGTCCGGTGGGATGCCAGGGCCGCAGCCTCCTCCTGCAACGCTTGCAGGGCCTCCATGGCCGCCGCCTGCTCCGCGCTCTTCTTGCTGTTGCCTTCCCCACGGCCGAGATTGCGGCCGGCGACCGAGATCTGACTGACGAAGTGCTTGGCGTGATCCGGCCCGGTCTCGCGGACGAGATCGTAGGTCGGCGTCGCCTTGAAGAGCTTCTGCGTGATCTCCTGCAGCCGCGTCTTGCAGTCCTCGACCGCACCCGCGGCGCGCGCCTCGACGTCGGCCGCGAACTGCCGCGCCACCACCTTGCGCGCGGCGGCGAAGCCGCGGTCGAGGAAGATCGCGCCCATCACGGCCTCGTAGGCGGCGGCGAGGATCGACTCCTTGTTGCGCCCGCCGCTCTTCTCCTCGCCCTTGCCGAGCCGGAGCAGCGGGCCGAGGCCGATCGCGCGCGCCTTCTCCGCGAGGATCTTCGCGTTCACCAGCGAGGCGCGCAGCTTCGAGAGGTCGCCCTCCTGCAATTGCGGAAACTGCTGCATCAGCACGTCGCTCACGGCGAGCTCGAGGACGGCGTCGCCGAGGAACTCGAGCTTCTCGTTGTTGCGCGGGCCCGCGGTCGCGGCGAGCGAGCGGTGGGTGAGCGCGGTCTCGAGGAGGTCCGCGGCGCGGAACTCGTAGGCGAGCCGCTCTTCGATCGGATGGCTCACGCCGTCCTCCCTCTAGAGCGCCGCGTTGATCCAGCCGCCACCGACCACCTCCTCGTCGCGATAGAAGACCGCCGCCTGACCGGGCGTGACGCCGCTCGCCGGCTCGTCGAACCAGACCGTCGCGGCGCCGCCGTCGGCGGGCTCGATCCGCGCCGCGACCGGCGTGTGCCGGTGGCGGATACGGACGCTCGCGCGTGTGACCGGCTCGCCGGTCCACTGCACGCCCTCGGCGACCAGGCCGCTGCTCGCGAGCGCGCTCTTCGGTCCGACGCGGACGGTACCCGAGGCGGCATCGATCGCGCTGACGTAGCGCGCGTCGCCGCCGCCGAGCCCGAGGCCGCGGCGCTGGCCGATCGTGAAGCGATGGACCCCGCCGTGCTCGGCGAGCGTCCGCCCGTCCTCGTCGACGATCGTGCCGGGTCGCAGGCGCTCGGCGTCGGTCTGACGCTCGACGAACGCGGCGTAGTCGCGATCGGGAACGAAGCAGATCTCTTGGCTCTCCGCCTTGGCGGCGACGCCGAGGTCGAGCCGGCGGGCGATCGCCCGCACCTCGTCCTTGCTGA
>JBGPIT010000386.1:0-4931 GCA_041485125.1 Binatia bacterium
CCTGTTGCCGACGCGCGATGCCGGCCTCTTCCGCTGGGCGCTGCGCGCCGGCTTGCGTGTAGTGAAGCCGCTCAGTCTGATGACGATCGGACCGTATCGCGATCCCGCCGGGTGCTGGTTTCCATCCGTCTTGTATTGATCGCTATAGCGTTACCGATACGCCGCCGTTCGGCGGGTCTCGAATCCGGCCGAACGCTTGACTTTTTTGCGGGTTGAGGCAGCGTTCGCCTGCCGGCTGTACCCACCGACGTTCGAGGAGGTCGAAACCCCATGCCCGAAGCTGCGGTCAATCACTTCAAGGTCGATCTGCGCGCGATACGGTTCACGATGTACGAGCACTTGGGCGTGCAGCAGCTCTTCGAGCTCGAGGCCTTCTCGCACCTGACGCGGGAGGACTGCGACGCGACCATCGAGCAGTGCGCCCGCTTCGTGAGCGAGGTGACTGGACCGTTGAACGGGATCGGCGACCGACTCGGCTGTCGCAAGGAGAACGGCCGGGTGATCACGCCGCCGGGCTTCCGCGAGGCATGGCAGAAGCTCTTCGAGCTCGGCTTCATGTCGTTCGCGATGCCCACCGACGCGGGCGGCTTCGGCGGCCCGCACGCGGTCGAGGTGGTGCTGCAGGAGCTGCAGAGCGGCGCCAATACCGCCTTCAACATGTACCCCGGCCTCACCCACGGCGCCGCCGACCTGATCGAGGAGTTCGCGCTCCCCGAGCACAAGGAACGCTTCCTCCCGAGCATGATGAGCGGTCGCTTCAGCGGCACCATGTGTCTCTCGGAGCCGCACGCCGGCTCCGACGTCGGCGCCACCAAGAGCCGCGCCCAGCACCTCGAGGGCAACGTCTACAAGATCACCGGCACCAAGTGCTGGATCTCCGCCGGCGATCACGACCTCACCGACAACATCGTCCACCTCGTCCTCGCGCGCATCGAGGGCGCGCCGCCGGGTACCAAGGGCCTGTCGCTCTTCATCGTACCGAAGGTGTGGGTCAACGAGGACGGCACGCTCGGCGACGACAACGACGTCACCTGCGCCTCGATCGAGCACAAGCTCGGCATCAAAGCGTCGGCGACCGCGGTGTTGAACTTCGGCGAGAACGGCAACTGCCGCGGTATCCTCGTCGGCGGCCAGCCGCACATGGGCATGCGCCAGATGTTCCGCATGATGAACGGCGCCCGCATCGCCGTCGGCGTGCAGGGCCTGTCGGTCGCCTCGACCGCCTATCTGAACGCGCTCTCGTATGCGCGCGAGCGGCTGCAGGGCTCGTCGGTGAAACACTTCAAAGACCCCAAGGCACCGCGCGTGGCGATCATCGACCACTCCGACGTCCGTCGCATGCTGCTCGAGATGAAGGCCAAGGTCGAAGGCATGCGGACGCTCGCGATCAAGCTGGCGCTGCACGCCGACCTCGCGCGCGGCCTCGCCAAGGTCGACGAGTCGAAGGCGATCTACCATCAGGGCCAGGTGGATCTGCTAACGCCGATCCTGAAGGCCTACTGCTCCGATCAGTCCTTCCGCATCACCGAGCTCGCGATCCAGACCTACGGCGGCGCCGGCTACGTACAGGACAATCCCGTCGAGCAATACTGTCGCGACGCCAAGATCTTCTCGATCTACGAGGGCACCAACCACATCCAGGCGCTCGACCTGGTCGCGCGCAAGCTGCAGGAGCACGGCGGCGAGAACTTCACCGCCTTCCTGCGCGAGATCACCGACTTCGTCGCCGCGCACTCCGCACAGCCCGGCATCGGCGCCGAGGTCCGCGCGCTCGGCGAGGCGACGGCGGAGCTGCAACGTGCCGCCGGCGCGCTCATGGAGTTCTTCATGGGCGGCAAGATCGACCAGGTCACCTTGATCGCGAACACCTTCCTCGAGGTGATGGCCGAGGTCACGATGGCGCACCTTCTCCTCGAGGCGGCGAGCGTCGCCGACGGCAAGCGCGGCAATGTCGAGGATGAGCAGAGCCAGGAGGAGTTCGATTTCTACAGCGGTAAGGTCATGGCCGCGAAGCACTTCGTGAACTTCATCCTGCCGGGCGTGCACGCCAAGGTGAACGCGATCGTCACCGGCGACCGCAGCGCCCTCGACATGCCGGACGGCGGCTTCTCGACCGCGTACTGAGACGACGCGCAGGCCGGCCGGCGCGCCGTCGCGCGCCGGCTACTGCGAGAAGTCGAACGCGGCGGTCAGATCACCCGCGCTCTTCCGCACCCCCGGCAAGGGCTCGAGATCGAAGCGCGTGGTGATCAGCTTCAGGATCGACGTGGTGTCGTACTGCATGTGATCCACGTGCTGACGGCGTGCGAACGGCGAGATGATGATCGCCGGGATGCGCGTGCCCGGACCCCAGCGGTCGCCCGCCGGCGGTGCGACATGGTCCCACCACCCGCCGAACTCGTCGTAGGTGACGATGATCGCCATGCCCGGCCATTGCGGGCTGCGGCGCACGAGCTTGTCGACCACGCCGGCGATGTGCTCGTCGCCCGCCAGGACCTCGGCGTAGTCCGCGTGCTCGTTCAAGGTCCCTTGCGGCTTGTAGAACGTCACCGGCGGTAGCGTGCCCGCGGTGATCGCGTCGTCGAACTCCTGGTAGTCCTTGAGATGCCGCGCGCGGTTCTCGGTGCCCGGGGCGAAGCTCGCGAAGTAGTTGAATGGCTGGTGATGGGCCTGGAAGTTCGGCGACCCCTTGGCGTCGTTGCCGATGACCTTCCGCTCGGCGTTCGGATCCTGCATCCCATCGGCCAGCGCCGCATTCCATGCGCCTGCGTACCACGCCCAATCGACGCCCTTGCGTGACAAGGCGTCGCCGATCGTGTCGTTGGTCTGCGGTGGAAGGGGACGGCGCGTGGCATCCGCGGGGTTGCAGTTGGCGCGACGCGGGTCGCCTCCCGGCTCGGGCCGCACGTTGCTCGGTTGATACGGCGGCTGAACGGTGTTGACGGCGTAGTCGTCGGGCGTCAGGGCAGCGTCGCGTATGAACTTCGGAGGCCCATCGAGCGCGCTCGGGGTCGGGCCCGGCGAGCGGGCGAGCCGCCGTCCGCTGGCATCGACCACGGAATGCATCTTTTCGTCCGCGCCTTCGAACTTCGGCGTGCACGCGCAGATCAACCATTGATGATTCAGAAACGAGCCGCCGAAGGCGCCCTGGAAGAAGTTGTCAGCGAGCGTGTAGTCGTGGGCCCATCCCCACATCGGCAGCTTCGATCCATCGTAGTATCCCATCACCAGACCGCCGGCGTCCGATATGCGAGCGAAGCGATCGTTTTTGCCGTCGTTGATCTGCTCCTGGTGATTGTAGAACCGGTGCACGAGGTCGCGAGTCGGCTGCTCGAGGGAGAGGTTGATCGGCGGCTGATCCATCCGGAACGGCCGATTCGGCAAGTTGGTCGGATACACATGAGGATGCTTGCCGGTCGGCTGAACCCGCGGCAACTGTTGGAGGGCGGTTCCGTTGTCGTCGCTCTGCGGCGCGAACGTCGCGCCGGTGATTCCGTTGGCGCCCGGGAAGAGACCGTAGAGATTGTCGAAGCTGCGGTTCTCCGCGTAGATGACGACGATCGTCTGGATGCGCGCGAGACCGTCGGGTGCGGCTTTGGCCGGCGCCACGGCCATAGCCGATACCGGTTGCGCTGCCGCGCGACGGCCGCTGCAGCTCGCCGCAACGCCAAGCGCGAGCAGGACGACCGCGAGACCTGCCGCGCCGCGGAATCGACAGCCCGCGTATCGCGGCTCGTGCGGGCGCGGCAGCGTGTTGGGGAACATCACTCGCATGACCGACTCCTCTCGTGCAGCGCGATCACGAGCGCGCCCTGATGCGCAGCGCGCGACCGCGCTGTCAAGGAGCGACGCGCGCTCAGGCTCGCGACGTCGAGGTGTCGGCGCCCGGACGTAGCACGCGGCGGAGCAGCTTCCCGGTCGAGCTCTTCGGCAGCGCGTCGACGAAGTGGACCTCGACCGGCTTCTTGTAGCCGGCGAGGCGGGTGCGGCAGAAGGCGATGAGCTCGTCGCCCGTCGTCGCCGACGTCGAGCGACGCACGACCCACGCACAGACGCCCTGCCCCCAGCGCTCGTGTGGAATGGCGGCGACCGCCGCCTCGACGACGTCGGGGTGGCTCTCGAGGACGATCTCGACCTCGCGCGGGTAGACGTTGAATCCGCCGCTGATGATGACGTCGTCGCTGCGGTCGACGAGCGTCAGATAGCCCGCCGGGTCGAGCGAGCCGAGGTCGCCGGTCTGCAGCCAGCCGTCGACGAGTGCCGCCGCCGTCGCCGCCGGATCGCGCCAGTACTCGCGCATCAGCTGCGGCCCCCGAATCGCGATCCGTCCGACCGCCTCGGCGCCGAGCGGCGTTCCGTCGTCGGCGAGGATGCGGACGTCGTTCGTCGGCGTCGGCAGACCGCACGAGCGGCGGTGTGCCGGATCGAGATGATCCGCCTTCGCCAACGTCGTCACCGGGAACGGACACTCGCTGAGCCCGTAGATCTGCAGCAGCACCGGTCCGAGCACGTCGAGCGCGCGGACCAGCAGGTCCTCGGCGATCGGCGCCGCGCCGTAGACGATCGTGCGCAGCGTCCCGAGCTGGCCCGGCGCGGCGGCTGCCGCGTCGACGAGCTGCCGGATCATCGTCGGCACCAGGAACGCCGTCGTGACGCGCTCGCGCGCGATCGTCTCGCAGAGCTCCGATGCGTCGAAGGCCGGGGCGATCACGGCGCGCGCGCCGCGCCAGAACGCCGGCGCGAGCATCGCCTCGCTCGCGTGCGTGAGCGGCGCGACGTGCAGGAAGGTGTCGTCCGGACCGAGGTCATGGAGCTCGGCGAGCAAGTTGCGGAGCGAGGTGAGCGTGCTCGCGTGCGCCAGCACGGCCGCTTTGGGTTGGCCGGTCGTGCCGGAGGTGTAGCGCAGCCGCGCGACGTCGCCTTCGGTGAGC
>JBGPIT010000387.1:0-4896 GCA_041485125.1 Binatia bacterium
CCGTTGATGTATTTGGTGGTCGAGTGCAGCACGACGGTCGCGCCGAGCTCGAGCGGCCGCTGCAGCGCCGGCGACGCGAAGGTGTTGTCGACGACGAGCGGTACGCCGCGGCGCCGCACGATCGCCGCGGCGGCGGCAACGTCGACGAGCCGCAGCAAAGGATTGGTCGGCGACTCGAGCCAAACCATGCGCGTCTGCTCGCCGAGCGCCGCCTCGAGGTTGGCGAGGTCGCGAAGGTCGACGAACTCGACCGCGATCCCGAGCGGCGCGATCACCTTGGTGAGGAGGCGGTAGGTGCCGCCGTACACGTCGTCGCCGCACACCACCTGATCGCCGGGGCGGAGCGTGTTGAGGAGTGTCATCGCCGCGGCGCAGCCGCTCGCGAACGCGAAGCCCGAGGTGCCGCCCTCGAGCGCGGCGAGCGCGGCCTCGAGCGCCGCCCGCGTCGGATTGCCGCTCCGCCCGTAGTCGAAGCGCAGGGGCTTCCCGGGTTCGGGCTGCGCGAACGTGGTCGCGAGGACGATCGGCTCCATGACCGCGCCGTGCACCGGATCGACCTGGTGCCCGCCGTGGATCGCCAGCGTTTCGAGATGCATCGGACTCTCCATCACGATCTCCCCCGTTCGCACGTCGTGTACCGGACCAGCTTACGCCGCGCTCTTCCGGACGGGCAGCCCACTTTCCGCCCAGGCGCGGAAGCCGCCGTCGAGGTCGGTCGCGCGGGTGAAATCGAGATCCTGCAACGTCGCGGCCGCGAGGCTCGAGGCGGAGCCCTCGGAGCAAACGATGACGATCTCCTGCTCGCGGCCGGTCGCCCCCCGGCGTTGGCGCATTGACTCCATATCCCCGGCTCCTAATACTGACCCGTCAGTTCTGAAATTGAATCCATGGCCGGACGCAAACCAGATCCAGGGAAGCGGGCGCAGATTCTGCGCGCCGCGACCGAGGTGTTTTCCGCGCGCGAGTTCCACACCGTGCCGGTCGACGACGTCGCGGCCGCGGCCGGTGTCGGCAAGGGCACGCTCTACCTCTACTTTCCGACCAAGGAGCAGCTCTTCTACGCGACCATCATCGATGCCTTCGACGCGCTGACGGCGGAGCTCGAGGAGGCCGTCCGCGGCCGCCAGGGCGAGGACGCGCTGCGCGCGTTCGTCACCCGCATGCTCGAGTTCTTCTGGCGGCGGCGGCCGCTCGCGGTCCTGATGCACCGCTACGAGCACAAGCGCTTCGATCCCGAGGGCGAGGAGTGGCGCGCGCGCCGCCTCCGCATCGTCGAGCTGGTGCGCGGGATCGTCCATCGCGAGGTGCGGGCGGAACGGCTCGCGACGGCCGACGTGTCGCTCGCGACCGAGATGCTGCTGGGCCTGGTCCGCGCCGCGGTTCTGAATCACGACGACAGCGATCGCCCCGAGCGCGCCGCCTCGTTCGTGACCGACCTCTTTCTCCACGGTCTCGGGCGGCGACCCGGCACCGAGTCGCCGCGTCCGCGTCCCGACGCCGAGAAAACCGTCGAGGTCGCGCACGGGATACTGCACCGTTCGCGGCAGAACCGGCGTCTCGGCGCGTCGGGCGGGCGTGCGCGGATCCTGGTCCCTCTCCTCTTCCTCGCCGCGACCCTCGCCGCCGGCTGCTCGCACGGCACCACGACCGCCGAGGAGACCAAGCCGGAAGCCGAGCCCGTGTCGGTCGCGGTCGTCGACGTGACGAAGGCGACGGTGCCGCGCTCCGCCCCCCTGGTAGGCGCCTTCTTCGCCAACGAGGAGGTGACGATCGCGGCGCAGATCGAGGCGCGCGTCCAGGAGCTGCACTACGACATGGGCGACCGCGTCCAGAAGGGCGACGTCCTGCTCCGCCTCGACGACGCCGAGTTCCGAGCCCTGCTGCGCGAGGTCGAGGCGCGCGTCGCCAAGGCACGCGCCGACAATGCCCGCGCGCAAGTGCTGCGCGGCCAGGGCATCATGGCGAACGAGGAAGCCGACCGGTTGCGCACCGAGGCCGCCATCTACGAGGCGCAGCGCGACGTCCTCGAGGTGAAGATCGATCGCACCATCATCCGCGCGCCGCTCACCGGCTCGATCGCCGCGCGCACGGTCGGGATCGGCGAGATCGTGAGCTCGGGCCGGCCGCTCTTCAAGCTCGTCCAGGACGATCCCCTCAAGTTCCGCACGCCGATCCCGGAGCGCTTCGCCGGCTTCCTGAAGCTCGGCCAGGCGATCCACGTCGGCGTCGACGCCTATCCCGGCCGCGACTTCACGGGCGAGATCACCCGCATCAACCCCACCTCCGAGTCGGCGAACCGCTCGATCACCATCGAGGCGCTGGTGCCGAATCCCGAGGGCCTGCTGAAGCCCGGCTTCTTCGCGAAGGGCGATCTCGTCTACGACCAGCACGGCGAGGCGATCGTCGTGCCGCAGCGCGCGCTCACCACCTTCGCGGGCGTTTCGAAGCTCTTCGTCGTCAAGGACGGCAAGGCCGAGGAGCGCGTCGTGCGCGTCGGCGCCGAGGTGCCGGGCGATCGCGTCGAGATCGTCGACGGCGTGGCGGCGGGCGAGCAAGTCGCGGTCAGCAACATCGAGCGCCTCGAGCACGGGTTGCCCGTCACCGTGACCGGCGACACGGTGGCCGCCGAGCAATGAGTCTCGCCGACGTCTGCATCCGCCGGCCGGTCTTCGCGACCATGCTCAGCATGGCGCTGGTCGTGCTCGGCTTGTTCTCGTTCCAGCAGCTCGGTCTCGACCTCTTCCCGAACGTCGACTTCCCGACCGTCACCGTCACCACGACCTTGAACGGCGCCAGCGTCGAGGAGATGGAGAGCGGCGTCACCAAGCCGATCGAAGAGATCGTCAACACCATCGACGGCATCGACGTGCTGCGCTCGACGACCAAAGAGGGCATCTCGACCATCATCGTGCAGTTCCTGCTCGACAAGAGCGGTCCGGTCGCGGCCCAGGAGGTGCGCGACAAGGTCTCGACCATCGTCTCCAAGCTGCCGACGGGCACCGATCCGCCCATCATCGAGAAGTTCGACGTCGACGCGCAGCCGATCATGAGCGTGACGGTCGCCGGCAACCGCAACCTGCGCGAGGTCACCGAGATCGCGAAGAAGCAGATCAAGGAGGTGATCGAGACCGTGGGCGGCGTCGGTGCCGTGATCATGGTCGGCGGCTGGGAGCGCGCCGTCAACGTCTACGTCGACCCCGACAAGATGGCGGCCTACCAGATCTCGATCCCGCAGGTGCGCGATGCGCTGCGCGAGCAGAACATCGAGCTGCCCGGCGGCCGCGTCGACGAGGGCAATCGCGAGCTCGTGCTGCGGACCATGGGCCGCATCGCCGACGTGCAGACCTTCGAGGACTTGATCGTCACCCACTTCGAGGGCCGGCCGATCCGGATCCGCGACATCGGGCGGGTCGAGAACGGCGTCGCCGAGCCGCGCAGCATCGCGCGCCTGAACGGCAAGAACGCCGTCAGCCTGATCGTGAAGAAGCAGTCGGGCACCAACACCGTCACCGTCGTCGACTCCGTGAAGGCGAAGCTCGACGAGATCGGCGGCAACCTGCCCGGCGACATCGCGACCCACGTCGTCACCGATCAGTCGCGCTTCATCAAGCGCACGATCGAGGAGGTGCAGCGCCATCTCATCCTGGGCGCGATCCTGGTCGCGCTCACCGTCTGGCTCTTCATGCGCGACCTCCGGAGCACGCTCATCGCCTCGGTCGCGATCCCGACCTCGATCATCGCGACCTTCACGATGATGCGGTACATGGGCTTCACCCTGAACAACATCACGATGCTCGGCCTGGTGCTCGCGGTCGGCATCGTCATCGACGACGCGGTCGTCATCCTCGAGAACATCTTCCGCCACGTCGAGGAGCGCGGCGAGAGCCCCTACAGCGCCGCCTCGACCGCTACCCGCGAGATCGCGCTCGCCGTCATGGCGACGACCCTGTCGCTGATCGTGATCTTCCTGCCGATCGCCTTCATGGGCGGCATCATCGGCCGCTTCTTCCGGAGCTTCGGCGTCACCGTCGCCTTCTCGATCGCGGTCTCGCTGCTGGTCTCCTTCACCCTGACGCCGATGCTGTCGGCGCGCTTCTTGAAGCCGAAGGACAAGGCCCATTCAGCGAAGGAGGGCCGCTTCTACACCGCCATCGATCGCTTCTACGGCGCGTCGCTGCGCTGGTCGCTGCGCCATCGCTGGGTGATCATGGTGCTGGCGCTGATCGTGACCCTCAGCACCGTGCCGCTCATGAAGATCGTCGGCGTGTCGTTCGTCCCGAACGACGATCAGAGCGAGTTCGAGGTCATCGTCCAGACCCCGGGCGGCTACACCCTCGAGCGCACCGACGCGCTCTTCCAGGAGCTCGAGAGCAAGTTCCGCGAGCTGCGCGGCGTGCACGACATCCAGACCATGATCGGCGACAGCACCGGCAAGTCGCGCCCGGGCGAGGGCGACGTCACCACCGGATCGATCTACCTCCGCCTGGTCGATCTCGGTGAGCGCACGTACTCGCAGTTCGACGTCATGGAGGACGCGCGGAAGCTCCTGGCGCGCTACCCGGAGCTGCGCGTGAGCGTGCAGGGCGTGTCGGCCTTCCGCGGCGGCGGCACGCGCCAGAGCGAGATCGAGTTCAGCCTGCTCGGACCGAGCCTCGCCAAGCTCACCACCGCGTCGGACCAGATCACGGGGCAGCTCAAGGCGACGAAGGGCTTCGTCGACGTCGACTCGACGCTCTCGGTCCGCAAGCCCGAGCTCCGCGCCACCATCGACCGCGAGCGCGCCGCCGAGCTCGGCATCAAGGTCGAGGACATCGCCGAGACGCTCGGGATCCTGGTCGGCGGCGAGCCGGTCTCGAAGTACAAGGAGGAGGACGAGCAGTACGACGTCTGGCTGCG
>JBGPIT010000388.1:0-4885 GCA_041485125.1 Binatia bacterium
AACGCCGCGAATGTATCGGTCACTCCCGTCTTGTCGAAGGACGCGAAGGTTTCGGTGAAGTCGCTGAAATAGCGACGACAACAGAAGGGGGAGCGGAATGGCGAAGGGACAGGTGACCCGGGAAACGCGCAACAAACCGAAGCTCACGCCCAAGCAGAAGGCCGAGAAGAAAAAAGCCAAGCGGGAGAACGCCGCCCGCTGAGTCGTGCCGGATGCCGTTGCGCCTGCCGGCACGACGGCGAGCAATGCAATCCTCTGATGGCCGCTCAGCGCGGCGTCGTGCCGCCTGAGCGCGCCCACGCGATCGTGCGCACGATCCCTTCCTGCAGCGAGACCTTCGGCTTCCAACCGAGGTCTTCCGCCGCGCGGCGCACGTCGAGGACGCTCGTCGGCACGTCGAACGGGCGCGCCGGCAGGTAGCGGCGCTCGACCTTCCAGCCGACGCTCGCCTCGATCGCCGTCAGGATCTCGTTCAGCGTCGAGCCGCGGCCGGAGCCGACGTTGAAGATGCGATGCCGTCCGCGGTGGTCGAGCGCGCGTACGAAGGCGTCGATGACGTCGTGGACGTAGATGTAGTCGCGCGTCACCGAGCCGTCGCCCCAGATCTCGATCGGCTGTCGGGTCAAGGCACGGTCGACGAAGACCGCGATCGCGCCCTGGCCGGTGTCGGCGCGCTGGCGCTCGCCGAACGCATTCGCGACCCGCAGCACGACGTACTCGAGGCCGTGCAGCGAATGGTAGAGATGGAGATATTTTTCGATCGTGAGCTTGATGATGCCGTAGGAGACCAGCGGCGTGTTGGGGTGGTGCTCCGCGATCGGGACCTCGAGCGGCGTGCCGTACACCGTGCCGCCCGACGAGACGAAGACGACCTTCTTCACGGCGCCCGCGCGCGCCCGCTCCAGGAGTCGCAGTGTCGGCACCAGGTTGCTCTCGACGTCGAAGATCGGATCCTCGTTCGACCCCTCGGGCAGCGTGGTCGAGACGAAGTGGTAGATCGCGTCGCACCCGGCGACCGCGGCGGCGACGTCGGCGCCGCTCTGGAAGTCGCCGGGCATCCACTCGACGCGCTCGGCCGCGGCGAAGGTCCGGTAGGGCTGCACGCGCGGGCGCTCGAAGATGCGGATCGCGTGGCCGTCCTCGAGCAGACGGTCGCAGAGGAACGAGCCCATGAATCCGCCGCCGCCGAGGACGAGGATCTTCACGACGCCACCGGCCGGCGGATGCGCCGCTCGCAGGCTTGCAGGTGGACGTCCAGAGTATCGTCCGTCATCGATCGCGTGGTGCGCGCATACTCCGTCGTCGCATCGCCGCGCGGATCCATCGCAGTGCCGCGAGTGCATGTGAGGCGAGGCGACTCGGCTCGCGCAGCCGACGCTCGCATCCTTGCCCATTGCCATCAGGCGCGGGCCGGAGCGCGAGGAGCTCCTCCGACCGGCGATACGCCTCCTGAAGATCATCCGCGAGTTGCAGCGTGCCGTCGGTGAGCATGGCAGCCTCTTCTTCCAGCGTGTACGTCCGCATCAAGAGCTCGTTCACGCGCTGCGCGGCCGCGATCTCGTGCCGCACGAAGTCGACGGAGTAGTCGAGGTAGAGCCGGTCGTCGAGCGCCGGCAACGGCTCCTGCGAGCAGAGCGCGAGAAACACGGCCGGCGACGGCCGTTCCGACGCGCCGTGGAGCGCGAGCCTCCGTACCCGCGACCCTTCGGCGTCTTCCGCCTCGATCGTGATGCTGGGGTGGATCGAGAGGGCCATGGCGCGGACGTATCGGAAGTGCGCGCGCAGCAGCGACACGAACTCGTCCCGGGTCATCTCGTGGAGGTGATACGGGTTCGGGCCGTAGAGCGCCGTCACTTCGGGGTTCGGCGTCGAGAGCAGCGCGATCCCGCCGGGCCGGAGCAGTCGCGCGAGTTGCTCGATCAAGCGCGTCTGCACCGCCTGCGCGACGTGCTCGATCATTTCGAAGCAGGTGATGGCGTCGAAGGATGCCGCGGGCAGACCGGCGCCCAAATCGTCGCGCTGCACGAAGCGCAGCGACGGCGCGTGATGCGCGCGCCCGGCCCACGCGATCGCCGGGGCGTCGATGTCGAGTGCCGTCACCGAGCGCGCGACCTGCACGAGGATCGCGGCGCCGTAGCCCGTGCCGCAGCCGAAATCGAGAACGTCCTTGCCCGCGACGAGATCGGCGGCGAGCTGGTAGCGCGGCAGGTGCTCGTACTCCGTGAGCTTCGACCAGGTCCCGGGCACGTACCGCTCGTGCATGAACTCGGTGAAGTCGCTGCCGCTGGCGCGACAGAGCAGGCCGTCGAAGTCGAGGAGCGCGTCGTCCGCGGCGTTCCACTCGCCGTGCGGCGTCACGTCGGGGCTGCCACCACCGCTGGGGTGCAATCCTTCGATCTCGATGTGCGTGAAGCGCAGCCGTGAGAACAACGTCTGCAACGACAGCCGCGAGAAGAACGAGAGATGCGCGGGCGGGTGCCGGAACTGCCAGCCGGCGGGATCCGCGAGGGCGGCGCGTGAGGCGGCGTTGGGAGTCGTCACGACGACCTTCGTCGCGGGGCTGATGGCACCCTTGGAAAAGAGCGCGTAGAGCGCTTGGCGGGGATCGCTCAGGTGCTCCAGGAGGTCGAAGAAGACGACGAGATCGAACTGGTGCGGGACGAGGTGCTCGATCGCGTCGAAGAGATGGAGATGATGTCCGTGACGCTCCGCCGCCACCCGCCGCGCGTGCGCCGACACCTCGACGCCGAAGCACGTCCAGCCGCGGCGGAGCGCGCGTGCGAGGTGCGAGCCATAGCCGCATCCGACGTCGAGGACCGAGCGCCCGCGCTGGTCGCCGAGCTCGTCGAGCAGTCGATCGAAGAGCGCGACCGACCACTCCGTCTGGCGGTCGTAGCTCTCGTACCCTCCACGCTCGCCGCCCTCGAAGTACGCCGCACGGTCGTAATAGCTCGTGAGCTCGGCCGCGGGCGGCGGTGGAAAGACGAAATCCGTGCGGCACGCCGTACAGCGCCAGATCTCGTAGCCGTCGACCTGCGCGAGCCACGACGATGCGTCGTCGCGCGCGCAGATCGGACACGTCGCCTGCGTGGCGACCCTCACCGGACGCGGCCTATCCGCCGAGGCCTGTGTCGTCATGTCGCCCCTTCACCGACCACATCCATACCAGCATCTCGCCGTGGTTCGGATACCGCCCGCGCGTCGAGGCGGCGCCACTCGGGTTGTGGGTCTGCAGCGTGCGGCATCCGCAATGCTGATCGAATGGGTACCGAACCACACCAGCGAGCGCCACGCGCATCGCAGCTGCTATGTTAGCAGCGAGGCGCGGGCGCGAGCGGCGGCGGTGCTGCTCCTGACGTTGCGAGGGCCGCCGTTTTCTTTTCGCCGGCGAGCGTCCTCGCCTACGTGCGCACCCACGGGACGGACCGGCGTGCCGCAGCCGTCAATTTCGGTGAAACGACGCGATCAGCGCCACTCGAAGGCGCGTGGCGGGTCGAGATTGCGAGCGACGGTGAGGGGGAGGGCGGAGAGTACGGCGGGATCGTCGGCGGGGGACGAGCTCTCGTCCTCAATCAGGCGTGACCACCACGCGTGACCACGGCAGGATTGATATCGCGATGCGGTGCCGCCAGTCGGCGTGCAGAGCTGTCGCGCCGACTGGGCAAGCGAGGACCGCATCACGAAACCGGGCGGACTGATCGCTGCTGCTTATCGCCAGCCGCGATGACCGCGATGCCCGCCACCGCCCCAACCGCGTCCACCACGGAAGTACGTGCGACCGTAGAACGCCGGACCGCCATAGTAGTATGCGGGCGGGGCGTAGTAGGCCGGCGGCTGGTAGTAGTAGCTCCCCTGGTAGCCGTAGCGCCCGTAGTACGGCGGCGCATAGTAGCCGGGAGCGTACACCGGAGGCGCGACCACCACCCCCGGGATCGCGATGCCGAACGAGAACCCGACGTGCGCGTCCGCCACCCGCGGCGCGGCGACCGCAATCATCGCCGCCAATCCGAGCACCGCAACCATTCGCTTCATCATGAGAGAGCGACCTCCTTACGCTGCCGAGCTTAAACCCGCAGCCGGTGGGTAGTTGCGGGTGCTTTGAACGGGGACGCGCGGTCCTGCACGCGCGCCGCGGACGGCTCTCAGCCGGACCGGTACGACCAGCCGCCGTCGACCTTGATGACGGCCCCGTTCGTATACGAGGACGCGTCGGATGCGAGATAGAGCGCCGCGCCGACGATCTCGTCGGCCTCGCCGCAGCGGCCGATCGGGACGGTGGCCGCGACGTGCTGGCGCATCTCCGGCGTCCACGCCTTGCTGATGTCGGTCAGGAACGCGCCCGGCATGAGCACGTTCACGCGCACCATGCCGGCGTACGCGTGCGACATCGCCGCGGCCATCGTGTGCAGCGCCGATTTCGCCATTGCGTACGGCAGCTCCGCGCAGGTGGGCTGCACCGCGCCGACGCTGCTGACGTTGATGATGCTGCCGCCGCCCGCTGCCGCCATGCGCGCCGCCGCGAGCGCGGCCAAGCGGAACGGTCCCTTCAAGTTGACGTCCAAGACCTTGTCCCAGAGCTCCTCGCTGATCGCCTCGAGCGAAGGGTAGAGCGGCGACATGCCCGCGTTGTTGACGAGCACGTCGAGCCGGCCGAGCTCGGCGTAGACGGTGTCGATCAACCGTCCGCAGTCGTCCCACTTGCCGGCGTGGAACGGCACCGCGAGCGCTCGGTGCCCGAAGCGCGCGCGTAGCTCCGCAGCGACGGTCTCGCAGGCGTCGCCCTTGCGGCTCGCGATCACGAGATCCCCGCCGTGGTCGGCGAACGCGCGGGCCATCGCCAAGCCGAGCCCGCGGCTCCCGCCGGTCACGACGATCACCTTGCCGG
>JBGPIT010000389.1:0-4885 GCA_041485125.1 Binatia bacterium
ACGCCCGCCTTCAACGTCGAGCTCTGTACGCGCTTCCGGCTGAAGCCGCTCGAGTTCGACGGCTGCGGCGACTCGATCTACCACCCGTTCGACGAGGACGGGAACCGCCACATGGAGTACGTCCGCGACCGCGGCGAGTTCGCCGACGTGCCGATCGCGGAGATCGTCGAGACGTTCCGGCAGGCCTACGCGACGATGCCCGGCGACGCGTCCGCCGATTTCGATCGCGACGTCGCGTGCGAGACGGAGCCGTCTTAGTATCGCCACGGACGTCGGCTCCGGGGACGTCGCTGGTTCCATTCCCTTGGCGCGAAGTGGCACCTTGCGACGACCAAGAAGCGGCGGTACGGCAGTGCCATGCGCCATCTCGAATCCGCGACCAGCCCTGCGGTCGCGACAGACGCCAACGCTGAGCTCGTGCGGAAGTTCGCCGACGCGTGGGCTCATCCGGTCCTCGACCACTTCATGGCCCTGCTCGCGCCGGACGTTCGTTTGCTCCAACCCGTGACCCCGCCGATCGTCGGACGGGACAACGCGCGGCGGGACTTCGGCCGGTTGCTCAAATGGCTCCCCGACCTGCGCGGCACCGTCGACGACTGGAGCGCCTCGGGCGACACGATCCTGATCGCGTGGCGCCTCCGCTTCACGCTCGGGAACGCCCCGTTCGAGCTCCGCATCGCCGATCGCCTCGTCGCGCGCGACGGCCTGATCGCCGAGCGCGAGGCGTACTTCGACTCGTTGCGATTCATGCTCGCGACGATCATGCGACCGGCCGCGTGGCCGGGATACTTGCGCTATCGCGGCTATCTGAGCGGCGGAGACGCTTGAGGGACTAAGACCCGCTCCTGGCGTCGGGGCGATGATCGATCCTTGTTTTCTGAGCGCTCCGCGCTCAAAATACAAGGCTGTCAACCATGCTCGTCCTCCGCCGTGATCTGACCGCTCGCGTCCAAACCGGCCTGCGGACCAGTACCGTCGTGACCCTGCTGGGTCCCCGCCAATGCGGCAAGACCACCCTGGCTCGCCAGCTCACCCGTGGGGGCGCGGCGCACTACTTCGACCTGGAGGATCCGATCGCCGAGGCTCGACTGGCGGAACCGATGACGGCGCTCGCCCCGTTACGCGGACTCGTGGTCATCGACGAAGTCCAGCGCATACCGGCATTGTTCCCCGTCCTTCGCGTCCTCGCCGATCGGCCGCGTCGGCCCGCCCGCTTTCTGTTGCTCGGCAGTGCCTCCCCCGACCTCATGTATGCCAGTTCCGAGTCGCTCGCCGGGCGCGTGGCTTTCGTCGACATGGGCGGGTTCACCGTTGGCGAGGTCGGCGTGCAGCAGCTCCGGCGCCTCTGGTTGCGCGGCGGATTCCCACGCGCGTTCCTGGCACGAACGGAGGCGGCCAGCGTCGCGTGGCGGGAGGACTTCGTGCGCACCTTCCTCGAGCGCGACGTCCGTGCGTTCGGCATCACCGTCTCCGCGCGCTCACTGCGGCGCCTCTGGGTGATGCTCGCCCACTACCATGGGCAGGTGTGGAACGCTTCGGAGATTGGACGTTCGCTCGGCGAGGCCCACACCACCGTACGCCGCCACGCCGACATCCTGACCGGGGCGCTCGTCGTCCGGCAGCTGCAACCCTGGTTTGCGAACGTCGGCAAGCGCGAGGTGAAATCACCCAAGCTCTACGTGCGCGACACCGGGCTCCTGCATACGCTCCTGGGCATCGGGACATTTGAAGCCCTGGAATCGAATCCCCGGCTCGGGGCGTCGTGGGAGGGGTTCGTGGTGGAGCAGGTGCTCGCCGTCACCGGCGATCGCCACGCATACTACTGGGGGACGCAGTCGGGCGCCGAGCTGGACCTCCTGCTCACCATCGGCGGCAAGCGCTACGGCGTGGAGGTCAAGTACGCCGACGCGCCACGCCTCACACGGTCGATGCAAGTCGCCATGACAGATCTGCAGTTGTCACGGCTGTTCGTCGTGTATCCCGGTGCCGAGCGTTACTCGCTCGCCAAGGGAATCGAGGCGCTCTCGCTTGCGCAGGTCCTGCGCGAGGTGGCGCCACGGGGACGCTCGAAGTAGAGCCCGCCGTCCTGCGCAGCGCCATCCTCGGCACCCCCCAATGCCGGCGGGGCATCAGATCGTCCGCTGCTTGTCCTTCCAGTACGGATCGCGGAGCTTCCGCTTGTAGAGCCTGCCGTTCGGGTCGCGCGGCATCTCATTTTGGCCTCGGATGCTCGCACGTTTGCCCCGAAGCGTCCGGCTCGAGTTGTACCGCTACGTGCGTGCTTTCCAGTACGCGGGACGGCGGCGGACATGCGCGACCGCGATGATGAAGAGGGCCACATAGGGGAACTGTCGGAGCAGCTTTCGTCGGACGCCCGCGAGCCTCAGTGGTGGGAGGTATTGCTCGGGCTTAGGGTTCACCAGTATGATTCACGTGTGAAAAATCGGATTCGAATCACGGCAACCGAAGCGGCGCGCGACTTCTCCAGGCTGCTCGACCGGGTCTCGGCAGGAGCCGAGGCCGTGATCGAGCGGCATACGGAACCGGTCGCCGTGCTGTCACCGGTCGATCTCGCGCCGCGGAAGCTTTCCGAGTGCATCGCAATCCGCCTCGCTCGTCCATCGACCTCTCCCGACCATCGCTTCGCCGCAGACCTCGCCGAGATCATCCGGGAGGCGTCCGCGGATGAGCCTCCCGTGTGGGACTAATCCTCGACTCGACCGTCTTCATCGACGCCGAGCGGCGCGATCAGACGGTCGTCATGACGCTCGAACGCCTGGCGAGACGCTTCAAAGACGCCGACGTGGCGCTCTCGGCCGTGACCGCTGCCGAGCTCGTCCACGGGGTCTGGCGCGCTCTGGACGTCCGCACGCGGGCCAGGCGGGAGTCGTTCGTCGAGGAGATCCTCGCTCGGGTTCCTACGCGCCCGTTCTCGCTCGCGGCCGCGCGAATCGCGGGACGCATCGACGCGGAATCACGCCGTAAGGGGACGACGATCCCGACCGCCGACCTCTGGATCGGCGCCACCGCACTCGAGATGGAGTTCGCCGTCGCGACGGGAAATCTCAGGCACTTCCGGTTGCTGCCCGGACTGCGCGTCCGCGTGGTGCGCTGAACGGTCCCGCCTGGGGGGCATGTCCACTACCCCTGCGTGCGACTTCAGCGACGGCGGCGGGAGCTTCGTGGCCGCGCGCCAAGGAGTCGCCGATCGAAAGGGCCCGGTGTCATGCGTTGAGAATGCTGAAGACGGAAGTGTCGCGGACCTCGAGATGCGAGGGCAACGTCCGGAGACTCGGGGTGGCACGCTGCGCGAGACCGGTCCACCAATGCGTTCATGTCCGTACTCGGGTGGGAAGCGTTCTGACGCTCAGATCGCCCGCTGCTTGTCCTTCCAGTACGGGTCGCGGAGCTTCCGCTTGTAGAGCTTGCCGTTCGGGTCGCGCGGCATCTCGGCGATGAAATCGATCGAGCGCGGGCATTTGAACTTGGCGATGCGCTCGGCGCACCAAGAGAGAATTTCATCTCCCAGCGCCGCGTCGGGTACGACGCCCGCCGCGGGCTCGATCACCGCCTTCACCTGCTCGCCCCAGTCCTCGTCGGGGATGCCGAAGACGGCGGCGTCGGCGACCTTGGGATGCGCGAGCAGCGCGGCCTCGACCTCGGTCGGATAGATGTTGGCGCCGCCGGAGATGATCATGTCGATCTTGCGGTCGCAGAGAAAGAGATAGCCATCGTCGTTCAGGTAGCCGACGTCGCCGACGGTGAAGAAGCCGTCGCGACGGTTGGCGTCGGTCTTCGCCTTGTCGCGGTGGTACTCGAAATCCATCATGCCGAGGGCCATGTAGACGGTGCCGGGCTCGTTGGCCGGCAGCACGCCGCCGTCGTCGCCGAAGATGCGAACGTCGGCGCCGGGCCAGGCGCGGCCGACGGTGCCGGGATGGCGTAGCCACTCCTCGGGCGTCACCAAGGTGCCGCCGCCCTCGCTCGCGGCGTAGTACTCGTAGATCACCGGGCCCCACCACTCGAGCATGCGGCGCTTGACGTCGACGGGGCACGGCGCGGCGGCGTGGATGACGTGGCGGAGCGACGAGACGTCGTAGCGTGCCTTCACCTCGTCGGGGAGCGCGAGCAGGCGGTGGAACTGCGTCGGCACCATGTGCGTGGTGGTGACGCGCTGGCGTGCGATCACGTCGAGCATGCTCTCTTGTGTCCACTTGTCCATGAGGACGAGCGTGTGGCCGAAGTGCATCGAGCAGCCGGCGAACATCAGCACGGCCGTGTGGTAGAGCGGCGATCCCGTCAGGTGCACGCCGTCGCCGCGCGGCGTGATGCCGAACATCGAGAGGAACATCGCGAACATCGAGCCGACCGTGTCGGGATCGAAGGGCATGAGCTTGCGGCGCACGCCTTTCGGCCGCCCAGTGGTACCCGAGGTGTAGTTCATTACCTGACCGGCGGTGCGGTCCGCCGGCAGCGTCGCCGACTCGCCACGCTTCAGATCGTCGTAGGCCGCGAAGCCCGCGATCATCCCGACGGCGAAGCGGCCCGCGGCGGGGAAGCGCAGCGACTCCGCCGCCGCGCGCGCGACGTCGGTGAAGCGCTCCTCCGCGACGAAGATCTTCGCGCCCGAGTCCTCGACGATGTAGGCGATCTCGGGCGCGGTGAGGTGATGATTGATCGGCACCAGGTACCAGCCGCCCTGCATGGCCGCGAGGTAGAGCTCGATCATGGCCGCCCCGTTCGGCAGCACGGTCGCGATCGCGTCGCCGGGCGCGAGGCCGCGCCGGCGGAGACCGTGCACGAGGCGGTTCGAGTCGGCGAGGAGATCGCCGGCGGTGATCGCGCGTCCGTCGGGCTCGACCAGGGCGAGGTGTCCGGGGTCGTC
>JBGPIT010000390.1:0-4853 GCA_041485125.1 Binatia bacterium
CCAACCATGATCGCAATCGAACTCGCATCGTACGAAGGAGGCCTCGAACCATGACGCCGACGTTTTCGAGAATCGTCGCCGGGACGCTCGTTACCTTGTCGCTGGCACTCACCATTCCCGCGCACGGGAGCCCTGTGCCGGTGTTCGACCACCTCAAGTGCTTCCAGATCAAAGACGACCTGGGACGGCGGACGATCCTCACCGCCGATCTGACGCCGCAGCAGAACCCGCCGTTCGCGAACCAAAACTGCAAGATCAAGCTCCCGGCGAGCCATCTCTGCGTCGACACCTCGAAGAGCAACGTACAGAACCCCGACGGGACGCCGTTCACGCCCGTCGAGATCGAGACTAAGCCGGCGCGCGACTACCTCTGCTACCACATGAAGTGCGACAAAGAGGCGGTCGTTTTCGACGGCACCGACCAGTTTGGCAATCGCTCGGTGCGCTCGAAGAAGGCGGACTACTTCTGCGTGCCCGCGGAGCAGGTGGCGGCAGAGTAGCAACAGCTTGCCGCGCGGCCTTCGTGGCTGGCTTCGCGCTCGCGAGCCAGTCGAGGTAGGTCGTCTCTGAATCGACGCGCGCCGGTGGCTCGACCGCCGGCGCGCGTTTTCATTTCTCGAGCTCCTCGCGGATCGAGTACATCTTCTGGCGCGCCTCGGTGATGTAGCCGTCGAGGTTGCGGCGGTGGTTGGCGAAGACGCCGGCGGCGCTGCCGTCGAGCACGACGAAGGGTTTCAAGGTCGCGGCGGCGAGGAGCGAGGTCGCGACCTCGTCGAAGAGCGTCGCCAGCACCGGCCGCTCGCGGAGCGACGCGGCGTACTCGCGCTCGAGCGCGCGCATCGCGTGCGCCATCACGTGGGCGTAGCCTTGCGCGTGGTAGAAAAGGTCGTCGGTCTGCCACGTGCGCAGCGGCCGCTCCGGCGTGCTCGTGCGGTAGAGGTTCGCGTGTGCGTCACCGAGCAGATCGCTCCACGCCTGGAAGAGACGCAGCAGCTCCATGTGGCGGAGGTTCAGAGGCTTCGACGTGGCGATCGCGGGATCGAGACCGCGCACGTAGTCGCGGAGCTTCTCCACACCATTCCGAAATCGGCTCTCGGCGGACGGTAGCCAGAGCCGAAAGGGATCGTTGCGGAAGAAGGTGTCGGCTTCGACGAGGTTCGGGTCGTACTGATCGCTCGACACCTTGGTGAGGTGATCCTTCATCACACGCACCGTCTCGCGCAGCGCTTGCAGGATGCCGAGCTGGCGGTTGGCGTTGTTGTCGGCCCAGAGCTTCGGTCCCCACAGCACAAAATCGTTCGGCCGCCATCCGGTCGGCGAGCCGAGCTCGTGGCTCATCACCTCGGCGACGGTGGTCGCGAGGGCCGCGCCGGGTGGGAACGGCACGTTCTCGGGAAACGCGCGCGCGACGTCGAAGGGCAGGCGGTCGTGGCGGACCTGGCCGAAGTGGAGCGCGACGACCGCGAGAAACCACACCACGGCCACGACCAGCGGAAACCAGCGATTCAGGATCACTCGTCGCATGGCAGGCTCCTCCTCGACGCGCGTCAGGGGCGGACGAAGCGCTGATAGATCTTCGGCAGCTCGCGCGGCAGCGAGGTGATATCGCCGATCACCAGGTAGCGCGAGGCATCGCAGATTTGCTTCAGGTAGTCGTGCCCGGCCTTGTCGACGGTGATGCAGAACGGCGTCACGCCGGCCCGGCCGGCCTCGAGGAACGCCATTGCGGTGTCCTGGATGCCGTAGGCGTTCGAACGGCGGTCCTCGCCGTAGTCGAGATCCTGTGGGAACCCGTCCGACAAGAGGATGATGTGCTTCGAGCGCGCCGCGACGCCGCGCATCTTGGTGAGCGCGTGGCGGAGCGCGGCGCCCATCCGCGTCGAGCGCTTCGGCTCGATCGCGCCGACGCGACCTTTCGCCGCGCCGGTGAGCGGCTCGTGGAAGTGCTTCACCAGATAGAACTCGACCTCGTGGCGGCCGTGGCCGGAGAAGCCGTAGATGCCGTAGGTGTCGCCGATCTCCTCGAGCGCCTCCGACATCACGACCAGCGCCTCTTTCATGATGTCGATGATGCGCCGGCCCGCCTCGGCGCCGGGCACCGGCTCGTCGGTCGAGGCGCTCATGTCGACCAGGAAGAGCGTCGCGACGTCGCGCTCGTCGCGCTGCCGCGACTGGTAGAGCTTCGCCGACGGGGTCTGGCCCGAGCGGCGGTCGGCGCGCGCCGTGATCACCGCGTTCAAGTCGAAGTCCTCGCCGTCCTCGAGCCCGTGCACCACCCGGTAGAGCTCGGGCGGAATGCGCTGGAACTGCCGCCGCACCTCGGGCAGCAGCTCGGCATGACGCGCCAGCGTCTGATGGAAGAAATCTCCCGTGTCGCTCTCGACGGGTAGCTCGGCGACACGGCACCAGGCGCTCCGGTAGTCGCCGATCTGGTGGTCCCACTCGTCGTAGAAGAACTCGCTCGCCGCCTCCGGCTGGTCGCGCCGGCGTACGCGTCCGGCCTCCGATTGGCGCAGCAGCCCCTGCAGCTCGGCCATGCGCTCGCGCGGCAGCTTGCCGCGGAGATCGGAGACGTAGAGGCCGAGCGCGTCGAGATCGTCGCCGCTCTCCTGGCGGATGCCGAGGTCGGCGCCTTCCTCGAGCAAGCGCAGCAGCTCGTTTGGGTCGAGCGGTCGGCCTTCGCTGCCGGCTCCCTGCTCGGGTGCGAGGTCGAGCGGCCGTCGCTCGCTCGTGGGCTCGGGTCGTGTCGGCGACGTCGACGTTTCGTCGGCGCTCGGCTCCTCGCCGCCGGCGCCGAACGCGCCGCCGTCGAGATCGAAGAAGGCCTCGCCGAGCTCGCCGGCGAGCTGCTCCTCGTAGCGATCGGGAACGATCGCGAGGCGCGCGTCGTCGCCGCCACGCATCAGCTCGGCGTAGACGAGCTCGGTCGCGCGGACGCTGTCGGCGACGGTCGCGGCGGCAGACGCGAGGTGCTCGGCGATCGCGCCGATGCGGTCGCGCAGCTCGAGGCGTCCCGCACGCGCCATCACGCCGATCAAGTGCGCGATCGTGCCGAGCACCGGGATGTCGCGGCGGGCGAGGTCGGCGGCGACCGCGCGCAGATCGACTTCGAGACCGCGGTACGCACGCGCGATCGCGGCGTCGACCCGGGTGCTCTCGAAGACCGTGAAGAGACGCTCGGCGATCTCGCTGTGCTCGAACTGCGCGAGCAGCTCGGGGAGCGCCGGCTCGAGCTCGGTGCTTCCCGCCTCGAGCCGACCGGCGTATTGCGCCGCGAGCAGCCGGTACAGTCGTAAGTTCGCCTCGGTCGTCGGGAACAGATCGATCAGCGGCGGAAAGAAGGCGTCGAGCGCCGCCGAGGGGTCCGCGCTCAGCGTGCCGCTCTCGAGAAACGGCGGACGAAAGCCGACGTCGGCCCGCTGGCGCGCGTGCCACGGGCGGCCGCTCACCATGGCGAGATAGCGCTTGAGCAGTCCCTCGACCTCCGAGAATGCGACCGACGTCGATCCGGCCGCGAGTACGGCGCGGCTGGTACGGGAGTCGAGCGTGAAGTACGCGACGCCGGCGTCGGCGTTCTCCGTCGCGACTACGAGTCCCTCGTCGATCCAGCGCCCGACGCCGTCGATGCCGGTGCGCTCGAGGACGCGCGGCAGTACTCGGTAGAACGGGACGACGCCGGCGGGAAACTGGTCGGCAACGCGGCCGGCGAGGCGGATCGCCGCCGAGCGATGCATCGCCGGAGTCTCTTCGAGGATCGCGCGCAGGACCGGTAGCAAGTCGCCGAGCGCGCCGGGACTGACGCGTGTCACCGGGGCGAGCGACGCGACGATCGCCGCGCGCTCGTCCGGCATCGCCGCGAGCGCCGCCGGGAGCGAGAAGTAGAGCTCGAGGCCGATCGCCGGCGCCGTCTCGGCGGCGGTGCACGCAAGGTCGAGCACCGCGCCGCGCTCCACCTCGTCGAGCGCGTGCAGGGCGGCCGGGACGCTGCTGAAGAGCTCGGAGCGGCCGCTCACGAGCCGTGCGGCGGCGTGGGCGAGCGTCGCCCAGCGCGGATGGTCCTCGGGGGCGAAGAGCGGTACCGCAGCAGAGGTCGATTCGAAGAAGTGCAACGCGAGCAGCTCGGATTCCCAATCGGCCGCCGCGGCAATGCCGAGCCCGACGTCGACCCACGACGCGAGGCGTGCGTGCCGCCGATCGAGGTCCGCGAGCACCGCGCCGCTCTCCGCGACGAAGACCTCGCCGAGGTGGCGCGATGCGCGGAGCACGCGGATCGCAAGCGCGATCCACTCGTCGAGCTCGGCGTGGTCCACCTGAGCGAGCTCCGCCGGTGCGACGCCGAAATAGGCGTGCGCGGCCTCGCGTGACTCGACCGGCGCGGTCGCGAGCGCCTCGCCGCGCGCCACCCAGCGCGCGAACCACTCGGGACCGACGCGCCACGCCGCCGGCGCGCGCCGGCAGTATTGCTGCGCGAGCGTCAACGACACCGCGGCGATGCGGTCGCCAGCGTCGAGAATGCGCTCGCGTGCGGCCGCGTCGAGGGCGTCGAGCTCCGCCACGAGCGCGGGTGCGCCGATCGTGAGGTGACGGCTTTCGAACCAGAGGGCGCGCAGACGACTCATGCGGTCCCCGCGGTGGGAATCACGGAAAGACGGAGCCGACCATCTCGTCGAGCGCGCGCCTGAGCTCGAGGTCGTCGGTGAGCGAAAGGCTGATCGCAGCGGTGCACGCGCGCCGCGCCGGGATGCCGGACTCGATGAGCTGCGCCGCGTAGATGAGGAGCCGCGTGCTCACGCCCTCCGAGAGCCCGCCGCCGCGCAGGTTGCGGATCTTCTCGCCCAGGGTCGCGAGCTCGA
>JBGPIT010000391.1:0-4843 GCA_041485125.1 Binatia bacterium
GCACGCGTCGGAGAGGTAGTCGCCGTTCAGGTTCGGCGTCGCGAGCACGCTGTACTCCGCGGGACGGAGCAGCACCTGCTGGAACATCGAGTCGGCGATGCGGTCTCTCACCAGCACCTTCCCCGCCGGCGCCGCCGCGCTTCCGAGCTCCTCCTCGAGGACGACGTGGTCGCGGAACTCGCGGCGCGCGACCTCGTAGCCCCAGTCGCGGAACGCGCCCTCGGTGAACTTCATGATGTTGCCCTTGTGGACGAGGGTGACGCTCGGCTTCTTCTGCGCGATGGCGTAGGCGATCGCCCGCCGCACCAGACGCTGCGAACCGGTCATCGACATCGGCTTGATGCCGATGCCGGAGTCGGAGCGGATCTCCTTCTTGAGCCGCGTGCGCAAGAACTCGATCAGGTCGCGCGCCTCGGGTGAGCCTTCTTTGAACTCGATCCCCGCGTACACGTCCTCGGTGTTCTCGCGGAAGATGACGACGTCGAGCTTCTGCGGCTCCTTGACCGGGCTCGGGACACCCCGAAACCAGCGTACCGGCCGCACGCAGGCATAGAGATCGTGTACCTGCCGGAGGGTGACGTTGATGCTGCGGATGCCGCCCCCGACCGGCGTCGTGAGCGGCCCCTTGATGGCGATCTTGAACTCGCGGACGGCGTCGTTCGTCTCCTCGGGGAGCCAGGCGCCTTCGCCGTAGACCCGCGTCGCCTTTTCGCCGGCGTAGATCTCCATCCAGACGATCCGCCGTTTTCCGCCGTATGCCTTCTCCACCGCCGCGTCGAAGACGAGCTGCGACGCCCGCCAGATGTCCGGCCCGGTGCCGTCGCCTTCGATGAACGGCAGGATCGGACGATCGGGCACCTGCCAGCGGCCATCCGCACCGATGGTGATGCGCTCGCCTTCGCTCGGAATCTTTACGTGCTGGTACGTACTCATCGGAGGTCACAAATGAATGCGCGGACAGTAACCAATGCCCTATGGGCTGTCAACGCGGTTCCACAGTCGCGTCCGGCACTTGGCCGTACTTGCCGCGGGACTCGACGCTCCGTATAAATCCGCCCCATGCGGCTCATCGTGCTTGCGGCGCTGCTCGCCCCGTTGCTGCTCGCGATCGCGGGCTGCGGCGGCGACAACCTCTCCCTCTGCAACGGCTGCCCGACGCCCACAGCGAGCGCGACGCCGACACTCACCCCAACGCCGACGCCTACCGCGACACCGTGAGCGCAGCGATCGCGACGCGCAGAGGCGCCTGAGCGCGGGGCGGAGGCGTCGTGGCGATCAGCGTTCGGCCGCTCCGAGAGGACGACCTCGCCGAGGCCGACCGCATCTTTCGCCTCGCGTTCGGCACGTTCATCGGCCTTCCCGACCCGGCGCAGTTCGCCGGTGACAGCGATTGGATCGCGACGCGCTGGCGCGCCGACCCGAACGCCGCCTTCGCCGCCGTCGTCGACGGCCGTCTCGGCGGCTCGAATTTCGCGACCAACTGGGGCAGCGTCGCGTTCTTCGGCCCTCTCAGCGTCCACCCCGACCTCTGGAACCGCGGCGTCGCCCGCCGGCTTCTCGAGCCGACCATGGAGTGCTTCGCGCGCTGGGGCACGCGCCACGCCGGCCTGTACACGTTCGCGCAGAGCCCGAAGCACGTGGGTCTCTATCAACGCTTCGGTTTCTACCCGCGCTTTCTCGTCGCGATCATGACGAAGCCGCCCGGTGCCGAGGTGGTCGCAGCGCACACGCGCTTCTCCGAGGTGCCGGCGCACGAGCAAGCGCGATGCCTGTCGGCGTGCCGCGAGTTGACGAACACGATCTTCGACGGCCTCGACGTGACGCACGAGATCCGCATGATCGCGACGCAACAGCTCGGCGACACGCTGCTCGTCTGGGAAGGGTCACGCCTCGTCGGCGTCGCGCTCTGCCACGTCGGCGCGCGAACCGAGGCGGGCAGCGACACGTGCTACGTGAAGTTCGCCGCCGCCTGTCCAGGCAACGACACCGGCGCGGGATTCGAGCGCCTGCTCGACGCGATCGAGTCGTACGCGGCGTCGCGCGGCGCCGCCGTCCTCGCCGGCGTCAACGTCGGCCGCGAGGACGCCTACCGCCGCATGCTGGTGCGCGGCTATCGCACCGCCCTCCAAGGCGTCGCGATGCACCGCCCGAACGAGACCGGCTACGACCGTCCCGACGCGTACGTACTCGACGACTGGCGTTGATGCACCGCGGAGATCGGAGGCGCGAACTCAGCCGCTCGACGGCCCCTTCTGGAGGACCAGCCGCTTCGCGGCGGTGGAGATCGTCGACGGCACGTTCTTGCTCTTCGCGAGCGCACGAAGATCGCGCTCGTAGAGCGATCCCAGGAAACGTACCGAGAGCGTGAGCGGCGTTTTCGGGTTCGTCACCAGCGCGAGTCGGACTTGGTAGTTTCTCGTCCAGCTGCGGCTGGAGGCGATGATTCGCAGGATCTCGTCGTCGGCGCTGCGGTTCTTGGCGATGGCGATGATCTCCTCGTCGCCGACGCGCGGGTTTTGCAGGACGAAGCGGCGGATCAGGCTATTGGAGTCGCGGATGAGCTGCGCGCGCGCATCGCGATTGCCGCGCAGCGCCAGCTTGATCTTCTCCGAGACGTTCATCGCCTGGATGCGTTGCAGGAGCGACGGGGGCACGACGGACACGTCCTCCACCAGCTCCGCCGGCACCGCGATCGTGTCCGTCCCGGCGACGACCTTCGCCGCGATCTCCTCTTCCCCGAGCGTCGGCACGATCGGGCTACTCGTGATGATGCGGCTGGACGCCGCGCGCCGCGCGCACTTCTTTGATGACGCGCTCGGCGAGGTGCGGCGGCACCTCCTCGTAGTGCGAGAAGCTCATGTGGAAATCGCCGCGGCCACTCGTCATGGCGCGCAGGTCGGGGGCGTATTTCAGGACCTCGGCCATCGGCACCTGGGCGCGGATCACCTGGTTCGGCGGCTTGGGATCGACACCGAGTACCTTGCCGCGCCGGCTGTTCATGTCGCCGATGACGTCGCCGATCGCCTCGTCGGGGACGGTGACCTCGAGATGCATGATGGGCTCGAGCAAGATCGGCTTGGCCTGTTCGAGCGCCTGCTTGAAGCCCATCGAGGCGGCGATCTTGAACGCCATCTCGGAGGAGTCGACGGTATGGTACGAGCCGTCGAAGAGGCGCACGCGGAAGTCGACGACCGGCGAGCCGGTGAGAATGCCGCGGCCCATCGCCTCGCGGATCCCCTTCTCCACCGCCGGGATGTACTGCCGCGGGATGGCGCCGCCGACGATCTCGTCGACGAACTCGAAGCCGCCGCCGCGCGGCAGCGGCTCGAGCTTGATCCAGGCGTCGCCGAACTGCCCGCGGCCGCCGGATTGCTTCTTGTACTTCCCCTGCACCTCGGCGCGGCCCTTGATGGTCTCGCGATACGGGACCTTCGGCGCCTTGAGCTCGACCTCGACGCCGTACTTGCGCTTCAAGCGCTCGACCGCGACCTCGATGTGGAGCTGCCCGGAGCCGGAGACGATGATCTCGCGGCTCTCGGGGTCGCGCTCGATGTGCAGCGCCGTATCCTCCTCCATCATCTTGTGCAGCGCTTGCGTCGCCTTCTCTTCGTCGGCCTTGCTCTTCGGCTGCACCGCGAACGAGATCACCGCGTCGAACGTCGGTAGCTTGGGCAGCAGCACCGGCGCCTTCTCGTCGGAGAGCGTGTCGCCGGTGGCGGTATCCTTGAGCTTCGCGACGGCGCAGATCTCGCCGGCGACGGCGGTGGCGATCGGCGACTGCTTCTTGCCTTCGAGACGGAGGAGCTGGCCGAAGCGCTCCTTCGCGTCGCGGCTGGTGTTGTGCACGCTGGAGTCGCTCGTCGCCTTGCCCGAGAAGACCCGCATCACGGAGAGCTTCCCCGCGAACGGATCCATGATCGTCTTGAAGACGAGCGCCGCGAACGGAGCCGCGGGATCGGGGGGACGCTCGACGGGTGCGCCGGTCTTGGCGTCGATGGCTTCCACCGGCGGCAGGTCCGCGGGCGAGGCGCCGAGCTCGACGATCGCGTCGAGGAGCGCGACGACGCCGATGCCTTTCGGCGCCGCCCCGACCAACACCGGCAGGAACTTCCGGCCGAGCACCGCTATGCGCAAACCGCGGCGAATCTCGTCCTCGGAGAGCTCGCCGCTCTCGAGGTAGTGCTCGAGCAACGTGTCGTCGGACTCGGCGACCGCCTCGAGCAGGCGATCGCGGTGCTCACCCGCCGCCGCGACGAGATCGGCGGGAATCGCCGCTTCCGTGGCGGAGGCGAAGTCCCCGGCGAACGTGAACGCCTTCATCGTGATGAGATCGACGTAGCCGCTGAACGCAGCGGCGACGCCGATCGGCAGCGCCACCGGCACGACCTTGGTGCCGAGCGCGGTCGCCACCGGCGCCAGCGCCGCGGTGAGATCGGTCTCCTCGCGGTCCAAGCGACTCATGAATCCGAGGACGGGAATGCCGATCTCGCCACACCACTCCCAGGCGTGCTCGAGCTCGACCTTCACCGCACCGTGCGGCGACAGGACGAGGACGGCACCCGTCATGGCCGCGAGCGTCGAGCGCGTCTCCGCTTGAAACACCGAGTAGCCCGGCGTGTCGGCGATGGTGATCTCGTGCTTCTTCCAGGCGCAGTGGTGCAACGCGGTCGCGATCGTCGTCTTGCGCCGGATCTCCTCGGGCTCGAAGTCGAAGAGCGAGCTGCCGTCGTCGACCTTGCCGAGACGCGTGGTCGCCCCGGCGGCGAGCACCAGCGCGTCGGCGAGAAAGGTCTTCCCCACGCCACCCTGCCCGACGATACCGATGTTGCGGATGCGTGTGACC
>JBGPIT010000392.1:0-4802 GCA_041485125.1 Binatia bacterium
ATTCTGCACAACAAGCTGCGCTACATGCGCCGCTATGACGTGCCGGTGGTGCGCGCCTCGACCTTCGCGCTGCCGATCGGAGACGAGCGGTTCGATTGCGTCATCTCCTCGCAGGTGATCGAGCACATCCCGTACGACGAGACGATCTTCTTCGAGCTGCGGCGCGTCCTGCGGCCCGGCGGCCTCTTGGTCCTCGGCACCCCCGACTATGCGACCATCGGCTGGCGCACGATCGAGCCGCTCTACGGCTTCTTCGCCCCGGGTGGCTACAAGGACGAGCACATCACCCACTACACCCGCGAGGGTCTGGTCGCGCTCTGCCGCGAATGGGGCTTCACGCTCGAGGACACCGCCTACGTCTACCGCAGCGAGCTGGTGCTCGCGCTGCGCCGCGACCACGTGACTGCGGTGCGGCGGCCTCAGCGCGTCGCGGAGATCAGCGCGCCGCCCTCGACCTCACCAGCCGAGCTTCTCGCACCAGTACACGCCAAGAGCGTTTAGCAGCACCGACGCCTCGGCGAGGAAGAGGAACCCCGGCCGGCTCCGTCCCGCCATGCCGACCGCGGCGAGAATGATCACGTACGGCAGCGCGTCGAGCAGGTAGCGGTACCCGAACTGCACCCAGCCTTGGTAGAAGTACGGCAGCAGCGCCGCGGCGGTCAGCGCCACCGTGAGCCACAGCATACGGACGATGCGATCACGGAACGGCGCCGCGAACGCGTACAGCAGCACCGGGCTGGTGAGGACGATCGAGAGGCCCTCCGGTGACGGCTTCAGGAACGGGAAATTGTCGTCGTACTCCCACCCCTTGAAGATCGCGATCCAGAGGTGGCGCGGAAGGTAGCGCCAGTTGTACCAACCGGAGGTCCGGTTCGCGAGGTACATCTCCGCCGCCTTGCCGTAGCCGGTCTCGAGCGGGTTGCCGAAGCGCGCCCAGTTGAGCCACATCTCGATCGCGAACGGCAGGCAAAGCCCGAGGCCGACGAGGAAGGCGCTGCGGAAGGCGGGACCGTCGAAGAAGCGCCGGAGCCCCGTCCGCACCGCGTGGCGCTCGATCAGCAGCAGGACCACGCCCGGCAGCGCCGTCGCGACGTTCACGCGCGAGAGGACCGCGAAGCCGAACGCGATGCCGACGAGGAGGCTGCGCCCGCGCCCGAACACCTCGACGAGCGCCAGCAAGATGAAGAGCTCGGTACAGAGGTGCGAGAGAAACCACGTCGTGCCGATCACCGTGGTCGCCCAATTGACCGTGCCGAAGGCGAAGATCAACGTCCCGAGCGCCGCGCGGCGCGGGCCCACACCGACCCGGACCAGCATCAGCCAGCAGAGCGCCGCGTTCAGGCCCGCGATCATCAGGCTGAACGCGTTCATGTTGACGTTCGTGCCCCACCACCACACGAACGGCAGCAGCAAGATTGCCGGCGTCGGGGCGAACGGCGAGTGCACTTTGCCGTCGACGGTGATCCAGTCGTGGTAGTGCGGCGGGTATCCCGTCACCCACAGACGACCGTGCAGCCACGCGTCGGCGACGTAGACGTGGTGCTTGTACGAGTCGGGCAGCCGCGGGTTCGAGCCGTAGTAGAGGAGACACGTGCCGATGAAGATCGCGGCGACGGCGATACGACGGCGGCGCGGCGTCACGGCGGCGCACTATACCGGCGCGTTCGTGGAAAGGAAAAGTCGGCCCTCATGCGGCTCCACGCGGACCGTAGAGCCCGCGGCGCTCGTTCCGCCGCACGCGCCGGAGATCGCCGAGCATGCGGAGCGAGTCGCGGAAGAGGCGCACGCGCGACTCGTGCCGATGCGAGAGCGTGACGGGGAAACGCGCGATCCGGTAGCCGCGGGTGCACGCGAGGTAGACGAGCTCGACGTCGAAGCCGTAGCCCTCGATGGTGAGCAGCGGAAAGAGCCGATGCGCGGCCGCGGCGCTGAAGCTCTTGAGGCCGCACTGTGTGTCGCCGAACGGCAATCCGAGCACGCGCCGGACGAGCGCCGCGTAGGTTCTCCCCGCGATCTGCCGCGCCAGCGGATACGACGGATCGTACGTCGACTCGTCGAGGTCGCGCGCCCCGAGCGCGACCTCGGCCTCGCCCGACTGCACCACCGCGATCGCGTGATCGAGGTTCGCGAGCGTATACGGCAGGTCGGCGTCGAAGAACGCGATCACCGCACCAGTGCTGCGCGCGACGCCGTGCACGACGGCCCTGCCCTTGCCGTGGTTGCGTGGCAGCCGCAGGCACATGAGCGGCACGCCCGCCGTGCGACGCGCCTGGACGAGCTCGTACGTGCCGTCGGTCGATCCGTCGTCGACGACGATGATCTGCGCCGCGAGGTCACGCGCGGCGTAGTGGGCATCGAGCGCGTCGAGGGTCGCGGGCAGCCGCTCGACCTCGTTGAACGCGGGGACGACGACCGAGACGTCGACCTCCACCCCGCTCTTATCCGAGCCCGCGTGCAGAGGACGCCGCCGCCGCTCCGGGCATCAGATCCAGCGCGCCGGGCCGGCCTGGAACCACATGCGCGCGCTGTAGCCGTCGCGCGAGATCGGGATGCCGGACCAGATCGGGAAGAAGTACACCAGGAGAACCAGGCCGACCACCGCGTACGCGACCACGACCACGCGACCCGGCGGCCAGTGGAATGCCGGCAGGCGCTGGTACACGACGGCGACCGCGTAGGCACCCGCAATCACGGCCCACAGCAACCAGCCCCAGCGCGGCATCGGCCCGACGAGCGTCGGGAGCAGCGGCACGAGGAGCGCCAGACCGGAGATGACCCAGAAGGCGTCGCTCGCCGGCGCGCGCCAGAGCACGCCGAGCGCCATGCCGAGGGCGAGGAAGCTCGCGTAGAGCGACGGCAGATAGTGATACTGAAAAAGCGTCCGGCCGATCCACGACCAGACGACGTAGTGCAAAAGGAAGGCGGTGACGAGGAAGACGCTCGCGAGGTGTTTCTCGCGGACGCCGCGTGCGACCGCGATCGCGATTGCGACCACACCGCCCCACCACAAGATCGGGTTGCCGCCCGCCCACACGCCGATCACCTTCGACGAGTCACCGGGCATGTCTTTGAAGTGGTACCACACCGGCCGCAGGAGAAAGGGCCAGCTCCACCATTTCGAAGAGTACGGATGCGTCGCGTCCGCAACCGCCGCCTCGTAGCCGACGACGTCCTTGAAGTACTTGGGAAAGTCGCCGAGGCTCGTCCACCAGCCGAGAACGAAGTGCGGCAGAAAGACGAGGAGGTAGACCGCGGCCGCCGCGCTGCTCACCAGGACCGCCGGGGCGAGGCCGCGCACCCACGGCTGCCGAACGCGGTGCAGGCGCTCTGCCCGCACGCTCAGGATCGAAAGGAAGATCACGATCGTGAGCCAGGTGAACGCCGGAATGAAGAGCTTCGAGGCAAGCGTCAGGCCGAGGGCGACGCCGAGCCACACCAACGTCGTCGGCTGGCGTTTTCGCGGTGGCGTGCGGAGATACTCGAACAACAATAGATACGCGATCGCGCCGAAGGTCACGTACCAGATGTCGATCACCGCGATGCGTGAGTCGACGATGAAGAGACCGTCGATCGCGATCGCCATCGCCGTGATGAAGGCCCCGAGCCCGTCGCCGAGGATCTTGCGGCCGCTCAGGTAGGCGACGCCGACCAGCAGCGTACCGCAGACGGCGTTGAAGATCCGGTAGCCGGTCGACTCACCGCCGAAGAGCGCGACGCTCGCGCCGATCGCGAGCTTCGCGAGCGGCGGGTGCGGATCCATGAACTCCTTGCCGCGCAGATAGTTCTTGCCCTGCTCGACGAAGTAGACCTCGTCGAACACCAGCTCGTCGGGCTGGCCGAGATGCCAGAAACGGAGTCCACCCCCGAAGAGCATGAGCAGGAGCGCGATCACGAGATCGCGCCGGCCGATCCGGTAGCGCGGCGCATCCGCCTCGACCTCCCAGAGCGCTTGCGCGGGACCCGCAGCAGCCGCGCGCTTCGGCGCGGGCGCCTGCGATTTCGCCGGTCGGCCCTTGCCGGGCTGCGCTCGCGCGACGCGGGCTTCGGCCGGCGCACGGGTCTCGACCTCCGCCTCCGTTTCGACGACATCGGGAAGCGGTAGCGGCTCGGGCGCCGAGTGCGCCAGCTGCCAGCCCTCGATCATCGCGTACGCGAACAAGCCGACGTTCAAGACCGACACTGCGACCCCGAACGGATCGTAGCGGTCGAGGAACCGCTCGGCGTTCAACGCCCGCAGGATGTACCAGAGGTTCAAGAAGTACGTGAAGGTGAGACCGCCGTAGAGCGTCCACAGGCGCGGGCGCCGCGGCAGGAGCAGCGCCACGAAGAGCAGGCACGGGAACAGGTAGCGCTCGTGCATCCGCGTCGACAGCATGAAGAAGCCGAGCGGCAGCAGGAAGCAGAGATAGAGATACATCTCCGCGTCGCGCCGCTTGTACACGAGGTAGGCGAGGTACCCGAAAAAGAGGATCACGAGCAGGAGCGCCCAGCTCTTGTAGCTCATGAAGAGCAGCATGCCGCTGTCGGACTGACGGAAGCCGCCGATCAACGCCATCAAGTTGAACGCGTTGACGGACGTCTCGGCGTAATACGCGGCACCTTTGCTGTAGTGCTCGGCGAGCGCGAAGGGCGCGAGGAACGGCAGCGTCAGCATCGCCGCGACGCCGATGCTGGTCGCCGCAATGATGATCGCACGCTCCGGTCGGTCCCAGTTGCCGCGCCAGGTGGCGAGCAGCGGCAGGAAGATCAGCGCCTGCGGCTTGGTGAGCGCGGCGAGCACGATCAGCGCCCATCCCAGCACC
>JBGPIT010000393.1:0-4789 GCA_041485125.1 Binatia bacterium
CGATCGGGCCGAGCTCGCGAAGATGCTGGTGCGCCTGCTCGAGATGCCAGCCGATGGTCTCGTCGTGCTCGACAGCCTCGGGGGCCCGGGCCTCGATCCAGTCGGCGAAGCGGCCGTGCAGCTCGGCGCGCGTGCCTTTCAGCACGCGTCGATACGCCGCGTCGCGGATCAGTACGTGGTGGAAGCGCAGTGCGGGCTCGCCGAGGAACCAGCCGGTGTCCGGCTCGATCAGCTCGCTTCGCCGTAGCGCCTCGAGGCGCGCGTCGAGGTCGGTGACCTCGCGCGGCAGCAGCGCGGCGACGGCGCTGCGCGAGAAGTGGCGGCCGACGATGGCTGCGCGCTCGAGCACGCTGCGTTCTTCCGGACGGAGCCGCTCGATGCGGGCCGCAAGCAGCGCGTGGATGGTCGGCGGCATCTCGAGGGCGGCGAGCCCGACGCCGATGATCCAGCGGTCACCCTCCTGCTTGAGCGCGCCCTCGTGCACCAGCATGCGCACCAGCTCACCGACGAAGAGCGGGTTCCCCTCGCTGGTGGCGAGCACCTTGGCGGCGACCGCCGCGGGAAGATCGGTGGCGCCGATCATGTTGGCGGCGAGACGCGTGGCAGCGCCGGCGTCGAGACCGGCGAGCGTCACCACGTCGGCGACGAGACCGCCGGGGGTCGCGAGCGACGAGCGCGTGTCGCGCAGCTCGGGTCGCGCGCCGACGAGGACGAGGAGCCTCACGCCGCTGCCCCACTGCACGAGGTGCTCGACGAGATCGAGCAGCAGCGGCTCCGCCCAGTGCAGGTCGTCGATCACGAGCACCACCGGCCGCACGGCGGCGAGCGCGGCGAGCAGGCGCCGGACGACGAAGAAGGTCTCCTCCGGTGACGCGGGGGAGCCGGCGAGGAGCGCCGCGATCCCGTCGAGGATGCGGGCGTGTTCAGCGTCGTCGCCGGGCACCGCTGCCGCGAGCGCCGTGCGCAGCGCGTCGCCGCTGGTGCCGTCGTCGATCTGCAGGCGCTCTCGCAGCGCCTTGGCGAGCGGCGCGAACGTGGCCCCGCCCGCCGCATCGCATTGCGCCGTGAGGACGGTCGCCGCGTCGCCGAGCCGGCGTGTGAGCTCGTCGATCAGGCGCGACTTGCCGAGGCCCGGCGATCCGAGCAGCACGGCGAGACGTGCCGCGGGCGCCGCGATCGCCGCGTCGTACACCGCCGTGATTCGCGCGAGCTCGTCGTCGCGCCCGACGAACGCTGCCGTCGTCGCGCTCGCCGGGCGCTCGAGCGACACCACACGGTACGCCGTCACCGCTTCGGAGCGGCCCTTCAGCGTGACGCTGCCGAGGGGAGCCAGCGTCACGAGCCCAACAACGAGCTGGCGCGTCGACTCGCCGATCACGACGTCGCCGTCGCGACCCTGCTCCTGCAGCCGCGCCGCGACATTCACCGGGTCGCCGATGATCTCGGTCGCGTCCTTCGCCACCACCTCGCCGGTGTTGACCGCGATCCTGAGACCGGTCTTTCCCACCGCGCCGCTCTGTTGCTGCGCCAGCTCCCGGAAGGCGCGCTGCATTTCGACCGCGGCGCGCACGGCGCGGATCGCGTCGTCCTCGGCGACGCGCGGCAGGCCGAACACGGCCATCACGCCGTCGCCGAGCAGCTTCGCGACGGTGCCGCCGTGGGCTTCGACGGCGCCGCGCATCGCCCGGTAGTACGACTCCATGAAGGGGCGGGCGGATTCCGCGTCGAGGCGCTCGTGCAGCGCCGTCGAGCCGACGAGATCGGCGAACACGATCGTGACCACCTTGCGCGCGCCGGCGGCTTCGATCGGCTTCGCGGCGAGCGCGGCGCCGCAGGCGTCGCAGAAGCGCGCATCGGGCGCGCTCTCGGCGCCGCACGCCGGGCAGCGCGGCGCGAGCGAGGTTCCGCAGCCGCCGCAGAAGCGTGCGCCGTCCCGGTTCGCTCGCCCGCAGCTCGCGCAGCTCATCGCCGACCTTCCGTTGCGCCCGGCATGCTCTCTCGCTCGACCGCCGGGCGCTGCGCAGCAGAACCTATGCAGAAATGGGCGCCCGCTGGGGAATCGCGTTGGCAGTCGGGGCAGCGCATGGGCTTGGAGCTTCTACCGGGGCCGGGGTCGGCCCGGCAATGCGCGGGCTAGAGCGACGTATGGGCGATACGGTCGGTCTCTTCCGATGTGTTCTCACTTGTACGGATGCCGTCCGTGCACTATCGTCGGGCAACGAGGGAAGGCTCATGGCGACGAACACCGCAACACGCAGCGACCGGATCGAGCTACGCACGACGAAGGAAGAAAAGCGTTTGCTCTCGGCTGCGGCAGCCCACGAGCGCTTGGACGTGACGAGCTTCATCATGCGGAACGTTCTGCCGGCAGCGCGCGATGTCGTGGACCGCGCAGAACGCATCGTTCTGTCGGAGCGCGACTCGGCGCGGGTGCTCAAGGTGCTCGAGAAACCCCCGAAGCCGACGGGCGCTCTGCTCGCCGCGGCGAGACGTCGGGCCAAGAGGTGATCGATGTGGTCGAGTGGCGCGAGGCACCGATCTCACGGCACCACGATCGCAAGGCCTTCGATTGCGGCTCGGCAGACCTGAACGAGTACCTCGAGCGGTACGCCCGCCAGAACCACGAGTCGGGCGGCGCGAAGACCTTTGTTGCGGTGTCGGCCTCCGAGCCGACGAGCGTGCTCGGCTACTACTCGATCAGCCCCGGGGCGATCGAATTCACCCGCGTGCCGGTCCGAATCACCCGAACGCTCGGGCGCTATGAGGTTCCGGTCTTCCGGCTCGCACGTCTCGCGGTCAGTGCCCCGCTTCAAGGACGGGGTCTCGGCGGTGACCTTCTACTGGCAGCCGGCGTTCGCGCCCTGTCGGTCGCCGCGGAGGTCGGTGGTGTTGCCCTCGCGATCGACGCCAAGGACGAGCGCGCGGCAGTTTGGTACGAACGCTTTGGCGCGTTCCGTCTTCTGGATGATCCGCTGACGCTCGTGCTGCCTCTCCGCACCATCGCCGACGCCGTCGCCGCGACGCGGAGGAGACGGTCATAGTGAGGTGATTCGTACATGATCGCCTCGCCAGCGTGAGGTGATTAGAATAGTATCGCCTCATGACGACGAACGCAGGCGAGCGGGTGCGGCAGCTCGTCGACCGGCGCGGCGAGGTCCAGAACCGCGACGTCGCGAGGGCACTCCGGGTCTCGCCGGCGACGGCGCACCGGTTGCTTCAGGCGCTCGTGGTCGGAGGCACCCTCCAGCGCCGCGGCAAGGGTCCGGCGTCGCGTTATGGCTTGCGCGCGATCCGCCGTCGGTTCCGCCTGAACGATCTCGACGAGCACCGGGTGTGGGACGAGGTCGCCGCGGAGATCGCGCGCATACGTCCTCTCCAACCGGACGCGGCACGGAGTCTCGCCTATGCCGCGTCGGAGATCCTGAACAACGCCGTCGACCACTCGCGGGGGCGCACGGTCGAGGTCGCGGTCGCGTTCGACAAGGGCGGCACGACCCTGACGACGATACAGGACGACGGCGTGGGGGTGTTCCGCCGCGTGTGCGAGGACTTCGGCTACGCGACGCCGCAGGACGCCATCGTGCAGCTCGAGAAGGGTAAGCTCACGAGCGACCCGACCCGACACAGCGGTGAAGGGCTGTTCTTCTCCTCGAAATCCGTCACCCGCTTCCGGCTCGAGAGTCAGGGCGTTGCGTGGATCGTCGACAGCCAGGTGGGCGACAGCGGCATCGGACCGAGCGACGCCGGGCGCGGTACACGCGTCCGCCTCGAGACCGTTCCGGGGCACGTGCCGCGCCTGGAGGACGTGTTTGCGTCCTACACCGATCCCGAGACTCTGCGGTTCACGCGCACGCGCACGACGATCAAGCTCGCGGCCCTCGGCACGACACTCGTCTCTCGGGCCGAAGCGAAGCGTCTGGTCGCGCGCCTGAGGAACTTCCGCAACGTCACCCTCGACTTCTCGGGGATCGAAGTCGTCGGGCAGGGCTTCTGCGACGAGGTGTTCCGCGTCTTCGCCCGTGCCCACCCGGAGGTCGCGCTGGAACCGGTCGGCATGAACGACACCGTCGCGTTCATGGTCGCACGCGCGCGCGCCGCTGCTGCGATGCCGTGAGTCGCGAGCGGCTCAGGAATCTCCGTGGCTCACGGCCAGAGACGCCCGGTCGCCAGTGTCTCGTGCAGATGCGTGATCGGCCACACCTCTATCCCGTCCTTCATGACCAGGCGACGCGGCCCCTGATTGACGAGAACGCGGCGCTTGAGACCTCGGAGTCCATCGATGGCGCGCAGGCCGCGCAGCTCGTCGGGGCCGAGACGCGTCCCGCTCTTCGCCTCGATGGCGAGCCACTCGCGACCACGCTTCAGGAGGAAGTCTACCTCGGTGCGGGCCGCCTCGGCCGGCGCCCAATAGAACCAGTCCTCGAAGAGATCCTGGTACTCGCCGTGGACGCGAAGCAGGTTGGCGACCCATCCTTCGAAGAGCGGGCCACGCTCCTCCGCCGATGGCGTCGTCAGCTGACGGCGCACCGCGCGCACGATGCCCGCGTCGATCCAGTAGAGCTTCGGGTGCTTCTTCTCCCGCACGCGCATGCGCGCCTCGAACGCCGGAAGGCGGAACGCGAGCAACGTGTCCTCGAGAATCTCGAGATACCCGTTTACCGTCGACCGCGCGACGCCGCCGGCGCGCGCCAGGCTGGCCGTATTGAGCGTCTGACCGTGGAATATAGCCCAGCGACCGGCAGGAAGCGCGCGAATCCGGGGAGATTCCGCACCAGCGCCTCGGCTTGAA
>JBGPIT010000394.1:0-4764 GCA_041485125.1 Binatia bacterium
CGCCTGAAAAAACGCTTCGGAAGGGAAAATGACCGTCATGAGCGCTCGTCATTATGCGAATGCGCTCGTCGAAGCGTCAAGGCGCGACTCACCGATCCGCCGTGGCGCGCGAGCCTCACGCGAGACCGAGGCGTTGCATCTTCCCGAGGAGTCCGCGGTAGGTGAGCCCGAACCGGCGCGCCGCCTCGCTCTTGTTGCCGCCGCAGGTGGCGAGCATTTCGGTGATGCGGGCGCTCTCGAACTGGGCGATCATCGCGGCGAGCGACGTTGCCGCACCGTTCGCCGACGCCACGCCGCGCCGCGCCGCCGCGAGGACGATGCGATCGGAGACGAGGTCCTCGGTGATCTCCTGGCCGTCCTCGCACAGCAATACGGCGCGCTCGATCTCGTTCTCGAGCTCGCGCACGTTGCCGGCGTAGTCATACTCGACGAGCATGGCGAGCGCGGGCGCCGCGATCTCGCGCACGCGGCGGCCGAGACGCGTGGCGTGCTTGCCGATGAAGTGCTGCACCAGCTCGGGAATGTCCTCGCTCCGCTCGCGCAGCGGCGGCAGCACGATCGGAAAGACCCCGAGTCGGTAGTAGAGATCACTGCGAAAGCGGCCCGCGGCGATCTCGGTGTCGACGTCGCGATTGCTCGCCGCAATGACCCGCACCCGCACCCGGCGCGCGCGCGTGTCGCCGACTGCTCGGATCTCGCCGTCCTGCAGGACGCGCAGGAGCTTCACCTGGAACGCGATCGTGGTCTCGGTGATCTCGTCGAGGAAGAGCGTGCCGCCGTCGGCAAGCTCGAAGAGTCCCTTCTTGTCGGTGGTCGCGCCCGTGAACGCGCCGCGGCGGTGCCCGAAGAGCTCGCTCTCGAGGAGATGCTCGGAGAGCGCGCCGCAGTTCTGCGCCACGAAGAGCCGGTCGCGATACGCGCCGCCGAAGTGGATCGCGCGCGCGGCGAGCTCCTTGCCGGTGCCGGTCTCGCCTTGCAGGAGCACGGGGGTCGGTGCGTCGCGCACGCGCTCGATGAGCGTGAATACCCGCCGCATGGCCGCGCCATGGCCGACGATACCGAGCGCTCCGGAGGCCTCGGCCTCGCGCCGGCGCAGATAGCGGTTCTCGTCCTCGAGTCGCTCCTTGTCGGCGCGCATCCGTTCGGCAGCGGCCCGGCCGGCGCGCTCGACGGCGAACGCCTCCACCGACTCCCGTAACACCGTCCGCAGCTCGGCGCTGTCCCACGGCTTGGCGACGTAGCGGCGAATGCCGCTCTCGTTCACGCCGCGCGCGATGGTCTCCATGTCGGTGTAGCCGGTGAGGATGATGCGCAGCGCGTCCGGACGGATCTCCTTGGCGGCCGCGAGAAGATCGATGCCGCTTCGCCCCGGCATGCGCTGGTCGGCGACGAGCACCGCGACGTCGGTCGCGCGCAGCACCGCGAGCGCTTCCTCGGCGCCTGGCGCCGTCAGCACCGTGAACTCGCGTCCGTAGTTGAAGTGGAAGGTACGCAGGATCTCCGGCTCGTCGTCGACGACGAGGATCGGGAACTCGCGATAGTCGAGCCCGCCGGGCGCGAACGGGACAGCCTCGACGGCCGGCGCCGGAATCGCTGGAGGCGGTTGCGCGCGCGTGTCGGCGAGCTCGGGGGACGGGTGATCGCAGGGATGGACCATGATCGTGCCTCAGGCGACGGAGCGACGCTTCTCGCGGACGGGGAGGTAGACGGTGAACTCGGCACCGCGACCGGGCGCGGCGCCGGCGACGATGCGGCCGCCGTGCTTTTCGACGATGGCATGGCTGATCGCGAGGCCGAGCCCCGTCCCCTTGCCGACCTCTTTGGTCGTGAAGAACGGGTCGAAGATGCGCGACAGGTCGTCGGACGAGATCCCTGCACCGTCGTCACGGAACGCGAGCGCGACCAGCCCCCCCTCGCACCAGCCGCGGACCCAGATGTTGCCGGTGTGCTCCACCGCATCGCACGCGTTCGAGAGGATGTTCATGAAGACTTGGTTGATCTGACTCGGGTCGCAGGCGACCGGCGGCAGCTCGTCGACGTCGAGATGGATCGCGATGCGGTCCTTCCACCGTGGTCGCAGCAGGCTCAGGCTGACGCGCAGCCCCTCGCGCAAGTCGGCGACCGTGACGGCACCGTCGTCGACGCGTGAGAAGGTGCGTAGGTCTTTCACGATCGCCGCCGTTCGTTCCGCACCGCTGCCGATCACGGCGAGGATCTGCTCCATCTCTTCGCACACCGCAAGGCCTTGCGGATCGCCACGGTCACGCGCGTCGGCGCGCAACGTGGCGAGATGCTCGCGTACGGGCGCGATGTTGCCGACGATGAACGTGAGGGGATTGTTGAGCTCGTGCGCGACGCCGGCGACGAGCTGGCCGAGCGAGGCCATCTTCTCCGCCTGGACGAGCTGTGCCTGCGCGGACTGCAGGCGATCGTAGGCGAGGGCGAGCGCGTCGTTCGAGCGCTCCAGCTCCTGCGTGCGCGAGCGGACCTTCTCCTCGAGGCTGCGGTTGAGCAGCGCCAGCAACAGGTACGTGGAGGCGTTGTAGATCGCGATCGCCGCCTGGTGCGCCATGGTCGCGACGAGCTCCAGGTCCTCGCGATCGTAGGGGCGCGCGCTGCGCTTCCCGCCGAGCGCGACGTACCCGATGGTACCGCCGGAGAGTACCAGCGGCAGGACGATGACCGCGCGGAGGGCGTCGATCTCGCCGGCGACGGCGACGTCCTCCGGAACGGTCGAGCCTTCGAGCGCCTCGCGCGCCACCACGGCCCGATCGCGCTCCAAGCACAGTCGGAGCTGGGGCGTCGCGACGGTGCCGATCGGCACGCCGGGATCCGAGCACCAGATGCCGGTCTCCCCGCCCGCGAACCAGAACGCGATCGTGACGCGCTCGACCGCGAGCGCCTCCAAGAGCGCGTCGCCGAGACTGGTCACGATCGCGCGCAGGTCGAGCATCGTGGTGAGCGCCTCGGCGACGTCCCGCATGGTGGCGCGGTAGTCGGCACGATGGCGGAAGAACATGCGGTCGATGAGCCGCTGCAACCGGCGGCGGAGGGGGTCGAAGGCGCACGCGACCGCGATCACGAAGAGGATCGTCAGCACCGGCGAGCCGCGCAGCTCGGGACCCGCGAGCCGCTCGGCACCGACCAGCGTCGCCACGTACGCGAGCATGATCACGACCGTCAGCATGCTGTAGGCGACGGCGTGGCGGACCAAGCGATCGATGTCGAAGAGGTCGTGCCGGACGATCGCGTAACCGACGGCAATGAAGAACAGCACCGGCGTGATCGCGATGAAGTTGATCGGCATGCTGCCGCCGCCTTGCGCGTTGTCGATGAAGCCGATGCACGCCGGCAAGGTCGCCGCCAGGAGCCCGAGCGCGACGATGCGTGCCTGGCTGCGCACGCGCGCCGACCGGCGTTCCCACGCCGCCGAGAGCGCGCTGCCGCAGAGCACGACGATCGCTGCCGCGGCGTAGACCCACGCCACGTACAAGGGCCGCAGGTCCGGTGGGTCGGCGTAGAAGCCGAGGATCGACGCGACGGCGAGCAGCAGCGAGGCGAGGTAGGCCGCGCCGACGATGCGGGTGCGGCGTCCGGCCCAGCGTCGCTCGACGGGGAAGTAGGCGGCGAGATGGACGAAGGTGGCGGGGAAGAGCGCCTGGGCGACGAAGTGCAGTCCCACGAGCGCGGCGCCGGCGGGCCGGTAGAGGGCGAGCGCGCCGAACGTGAAGAGCGCCAGCGTCGTCCCCATCAGGAGAAAGACGCGCGCTGCGCTGCGCGCGGGTTGCAGGACGAACACCACGATCGCAGCGAGCAGGTAGAGCCACCCGTTCACGGCGAAGAGCCCGACGGTCGTCCAGAAGTCGGCGTCGCCGAACCGCATCGTCGGCACGACGTACTCGCGCACGCCACCGTGCTTCTCGACGCCGTACCGCACCTCGACCTCCGGCGGCAGCGAGCGCACGTACGCGTAGAGCGCGGCGTGGCTCGTGACCGGCCGACCGTCGACGGACACGACTTGGGCGTGGAAGGGAAGGCCGGCGCGCAGCCCCGTCCAACCGTAGCGGCCGACCGACGGAACCGCGCGGTTCGCCGCCACGAAAAAACCCGGGAAGACCTCGTGGCGCCATGCCGTCGCGAGCCGCGTGCAGTAGAGACCGAGCGGCACGACGCAGACGACGACCGCCGCAACGATCCACATCGGGCCGGCAGGTTGTCGAGAGTGGGGCATGTCGACGCGCGCGGAGCGTCTGCAGAGAGACGACGAGCCGCGCGTTCTATAGCAACGTGGGGTCCAACCGGTCTACGTTTTCCTGCGCCGCACGCCGGACGGATCGGGTGACGCTCCGCGGCTTTCCAGGCGTCGCTGTGAAATGGTCTTCACAGCCATATGAAGCGTGCTTCATGGCGGCCTCGGACCGACGCGACAAACCGCGCCACGTGCCTACCGCGCCGACGGCATCGCGTCGGCCTCACAGTTGCTGAGCGGCAAGTCGAGTAGGCTCCCACTGCCATGACGCCCCCGCGCTCCCTCGCCGCCGCCTGCGTCGTCCTCGCGACCGTCCTGCTCGATCGTCTTCCCGCGGACGCCATGTGCAACACCATCCCGTCGGTCGCCCGCACCTTCGCATCGACGCCGCTCGGCGAGATCGATCGTCCTTATGCCCTCCCCGGTCATCGCGTGGTGATTCGGCTCGGCGAGTGCGACGATCCGAGCCTCGAATTCGTCCCCGGCGAGACCGCGATCACGGTCACGTTCACGCC
>JBGPIT010000395.1:0-4734 GCA_041485125.1 Binatia bacterium
CGTCTTGCGATAGCTGCCGAGCGCCTCCCACGATTGGCACTACCAGGACGGAACCGGCGGCTGCATTCCCACGATCGGGAATCGGCGAGGGATCGCGGACGCCTTTGCATGTTGCTCGGGGTGGCACCGCGCTTGCTGCTACGAGCTGCAATGCAACGCGAATCCGACGATCTCATCATCGGCATGGCGGGCTCCGGCGGCGACGGCATCGTCTCGGCAGGCGAGTCGTTGATGACGGCCGCGGCGCGCGAGGGCTATCACGCGGTCATGACGAAGAGCTTCGGCTCGCAGATTCGCGGTGGCGAGTCGTCGTGCCGGCTGCGCATCTCGACGCGCGAGGTGCGGAGCTCCGGTGAGATGCTCGACGTCGCCGTCGCGCTCAACTGGCCAGACTTCTTGAAGTTCGGGGCCCAGCTTCCGGTCGGCGGCCGGACGGTCGTGATCTACGACGGAAAGGCCGATGGATCGGACGCGGCCATTCCGCTTCTCGGAGTCACGCCCGCCGAGGTGCTCGCCGTCCCGATCGCGCAGATGGCCAAGCAGGCCGCCGGCTCCGATCGGGCGAAGAACACGGTCGTGCTCGGGCTCCTCGCCGGTTGGTTCGGCCTCGCCCGCGACGCGATCCGCGCCGGAATGGTGAAGAAGTTCGCGCGCAAGAGCCGTGAGGTGCTCGATGCGAACGAGCGCGCGTTCGCCGCCGGACTCGCCTACGCCGAGGCGCATCCGCTCGCGACCAGCCGCGCGATGCCTCCTCCCGAGGTGGCAAGCGCGCGCAAGCTCGTCGTCGACGGCAACGAGATGTGTGCGGCGGCGGCGATCGCGGCGGGCTGCGAGTTCTTCGCCGGCTATCCGATCACACCTTCCAGCGAGATCATGCAGTTTCTCGATCGAGAGATCTGGGCATACGGCGGCACGATGCTGCAGGCCGAGGACGAGATCGCGAGCATCGGTGCGGTCGTCGGCGCATCGTTCGCCGGCAAGAAGGCGATGACGGCGACCTCCGGACCCGGCATGTCGCTGATGACGGAGATCCTCGGGCTCGCGGCGATCGCCGAGTTGCCGCTCGTCTGCGTGAACGTCCAGCGGGGCGGACCGTCGACGGGTCTTCCAACGAAGAGCGAGCAGGCGGATCTGTTCCAAGCGATCTTTTCCGGCCACGGCGACACCGTCCGGCCCGTCCTCGCCCCGACCGATGTCCGCGACACCTTCGCGATGACCGTCGAGGCGTTCAACGTCGCCGAGCAGTACCAGACGCCGGTGATCCTCCTCTCGGACCAGGAGATCGCGCAACGCAAAGAGATCGTCGACCCCATCGACCCCGCCGCCGTGCGATTGGTCGAGCGACGCGGCCCGACCGCCAACGACCTCGAACACTACGAGCGGTTTCGGATGACGGAGTCCCACGTCAGCCCGATCACCCATCCCGGCATGCCCGGCGGTAACTACCTGGCGTCGGGGATCGAGCACGACGAGCACGGCGCACCGACCGCGAGCGGTGAAGTGCATGCCCGGATGAACGCGAAACGGCTCGCCAAGCTCGATCCGCTGAAACGCCGGCGCGATCTCTTCGTCCTCGCCGGAGACGCGGACGCGCCGGTCGCATTGATCAGCTGGGGCAGCATGGCGGGCGTCGCGATGGAGGCGCTGCAGATGGCGCGGGCCGAGGGGCTGCGCGTGAAGCTGTTGGTGCCGAAGCTCCTCTATCCGGTGTCGCGCGAGGTGTATCAGGAGTTCTTCGCGTCGGTGAAGGCGGGCCTGGTCATCGAGCAATCACATCAGGGCCAGCTGCACCGCGTGATCCGTATGTATGTGGACGTGCCCGGCGGCGTCCAATCGTTGGCGAAGAGCGGCGCCAATCCGATCGTCGCGAGCGAGGTCGTCGAGCGGGTGCGCGCGATGGCGCTCGCCTTGCAGCGCGACCAGGTGCCGCGGTCCGAGCCGCGGGAGTGAGGCCAGAGATGATCAGCGCGATCGCGCAGACCGAGCAACACAGCGCCAAGGAGTACCAGAGCGCGCTGAAGCCGATCTGGTGCCCGGGATGCGGCGACTTCGGCGTACTGACGGCGATCTACCGCGTGCTCGCGGCGATCGGCCGCCCGCCCCACGAGATCGCCTTCGTCTCCGGCATCGGCTGCTCGAGCCGGATCCCCGGCTACACGACCGCGTATGGATTCAACAGCGTCCATGGCCGGGCGCTGCCGATCGCGCAGGGCATCAAGATCGCGAATCCCGACCTCCTGGTGCTGGTCGCGGGCGGGGACGGAGACGGCTTCTCGATCGGCGGGGGGCACGTGCCGCATGCGGTTCGCCGCAACGTCGACCTCACCTACATCGTGATGGACAATCAGACCTACGGCCTCACCAAGGGCCAGCTGTCCCCCACGTCGCCGCGCGGGCGCAAGACCGTCTCGTCGACCTTCGGCAGCGTCGAAAGCCCGGTGAACCCGCTCCTCTACCTGCTCGCGTACGGCGCGGGCTTCGTCGCGCAAGGAACCCCCGGCGACATGACGGGGCTCGCGGCGATCATCGAGGAAGCGATCCGCTTCCCCGGCTTCGCCTTCGTCAACGTGCAGTCGCCGTGTGTCACCTTCGGAGCGCCCGAGCTCCAGCTGAAGGCGCACAAGACGATGATGAAGCCGCTGCACTCGCTTGCGCACGACCCCAGCGATCGCCTGCAAGCGATGTCGTTGGCAACGGCGTATGGAATCGAGCTCTACACCGGCGTCTTCTATCGCAACCCGAACCCCCCACCGACGTACGACGACGGCGTGCGCGGACGACGGCAACAGCTCGGCGCCGCCGCCCGACCGAAAGAGCGCATCCTCGAGAGGTTCGTCCCCGAATCGTGAGGCGCTGAGGCGAGCGGTGGTCGCTTCTGTTGGAGCGCGCGCTGGAAGAGGACCGGGCTCGATATGAGCGCGTGGCGGACGGCGATCGTCACCGGTGCAGCCAGCGGCATTGGCCGCTGCTTTGCCGAGGCGCTGGCGGCGCAGGGAACGGTGGTTGGCCTACTCGACGTGTCGGGCGACGGGCTGCGCGCTACGGCTGAGACGCTCCGCGCACGCGGACAGCGCGTCGAAACGCACATCAGCGACGTGGGTGATGCGGCCGGGCTGCGCGCCGCGGTCGATGCGCTGGTGTCCGCTCTCGGCGGGCTCGATCTGGTCATTCACTGCGCCGGGATCCTGGGTCCGGGACATTTCGCCGAGCAGCCGGCTGAGGCATTCGAACGGGTCATCCGCATCAACCTCGTCGGCACAGCCAACGTCGTGCGCGCGACCTTCCCAGCCCTGCGCGCCTCCCGCGGCGCCATCGCGTGCCTGGCGTCGACGGCGGCCCTGCATGGCTGGCCGGCGCTCGGCGCCTACTCGGCCGCCAAGTTTGGCGTCGCCGGGTTCTGCGACGCGATTCGCTCCGAGTTGGCGCGCGACGGCGTCGCACTCACTTCCGTGTTCCCCCTCGTGATCGATACGCCGCTGCTGAGCGGCGCCGACATTCCCCCGATTCTGAAACAGGAGAAACGCCTGCCACCGTTAACGGTCGTGCAGAAGACCCTTGCCGGGCTGGCGCGCCGGCGGGCGCGTGTCTTCGTCCCCGGCACCGTCCGTCTGGTCGCAGCGCTGCACGGGCTCGCCCCGTCGCTGTTGGATTGGTACGGGCGGCGGGTGGGATTTTCCACAGCCGCTGCCAAGAAGCACTAGTCCATGCAAAAGGCCACGATCCGGTTTACTGACGGCAGCTCACCGAACCGGGTGTCACCGTGCATTCACCCGGTTCGAATCGGATCCACCTGCAGCTGCCGTCGTCGAGAAGCAGCGTCAGCATCAGGTCTCCGGAGCCGGCGAGCAGCCAGCTGCCGTTTTTTCCCGTAACCTTCAGGTCGACTCCTTGGCCCTTGCTCACGTTGTCCTTGAGCCGCACCTTGCCGACGCCGGCGACCGAACCGGCGACGCACCCGGGCGGATCGATCGCGCCGCTCTTGTTGATGTAGGTGAACGTCGTCGCGCTGCCGTTCATCTTCCAACCATCCTTTGGGCCGCAACTTTGCGGCCCGCCGTGCGAGCCGCCTGGAACGGCGAGGTCCAGTCGCTCGGTGACCTGTCCGATCGGTCCTTCGGCGAGGACGATGCCGACGCCGTTTGCCGCCGGCGCGAGCGGGGCGAGCGGCGTTCCGAAGTCGAAGTTGGCCGTCACCGTCAAACTCGCGTGCCCGGGTTGATCGAGCTTCCTTGCCTTCAAGCGCGCGCCCCCGGGTGATGCGGGCGCGCTACAGCGAGGATTTGGATCGACGACGGTGACGGTGAGCTGCGAGTCCACGGGTCCGCCGACGCCGTCGGCGGTCAGGGTGTACGTCGTGGTCGTCGTCGGGCTCACGGCCGCCGAGCCGATGCCGTTCACGGGGCCGACGCCGTGATCGATGCTCACCTGCGTCGGCTGCCACGTCGACCAGGTCAAGGTCGCTTGGGTTCCTTTCTCGATCAGGCTGGGTGACGTCTCGAACCAATTGACGACGACGTTCTCGGTGGTGAGGCCGTACTCGAAGGCGCCGAGGTCGACGTCCGCACTGATCGGTCGCGGCTTGCCGTCGAAATCCGCAGCGGGCACGAATACCGCCGAGCCCGCGTCGACGGCTGGGCTGTCGGCGAGCAGGTGGTAGTTCGCGACTGCGGCATCCTCGAAACGCGGATCGCTCGACAGGCCCGAGCCGTCCCAACCGCTCGCCGTCTGGTAGTC
>JBGPIT010000396.1:0-4734 GCA_041485125.1 Binatia bacterium
AACTTCTGCCGCGCCTGCGAGACCGAGGACGAGATCAACGAGGAGTGCGACAACACCTGCGAACCGGCCGCGACGACCCACGCGGTGATCCTCGGGCCGGACTTCTCGACGGCGTCGCCGACGCCGACCGCGATCGCGACCGCCCCACCGACGTCGACGGTCACCGCGACACCTTCGCCGACCGCCACCACGACGCCGTCGCCGACGTTCACGGCGGTGCCGACACCGACGGCGACCGCCACTGCCGGGCCGCCGGGCTCGCTCGTTCCGTTCCAGTGCTACGCGCTGGATCGCGACCTCGCCGTGCCGATTCCGAACGTCCAGACCGTCGATCGGCTGAGCAGCGGCACCGGCGAGCTGCGGCGTCCGACCCGTCTCTGCGCGCCGGCCGACGTGGACGGCGCCGATCCGGGTGCGCCCGCCGATCCGCGCCACCTGCTCGGCTACGAGCTCCGCGACCGCGCGCCGCGCTTCACCAAGATGAAGCACGTCGGCGTCACCGACCGCTTCGGGACGCTCGACGTCGACGTGATCCGGCCGGTGCTGGTGATGACGCCGACGCGCAAGAGCCGTGAGGCCGACCCCGGCGCGCCCGAAGCGATCGGTCTCGACCACTTCCAGTGCTACCACGTGGTCGGCGCGAAGGAGCGCGAGGACAACCTCGACGTCACCGATCAATTCGGCTCGTTGACGCTCGACATCAAGCGTCCGTTCCGTCTCTGCGTCGCGACGGCAAAGAACAAGGAGCCGGTGGCCGACCCGTCCGCTGCTTTATCGTGCTACCGCATCCGCCAGGAGAAGCCGCGCTTCCCCGGCGTCGCGCCGATCTTCGTGCACGACCAGTTCGGGCCGCGTCAGATCAGCGTCAAGCGGCCGACCGAGCTGTGCGTGCCGGCGACGGTGACGCTCCCCGACTGACGGGACAGCGGCGCCCGCGCTTGGACGCAGGCGCCGCTGCTACTCGCGGACCGCGAACAGCGTCGCGTCGTTGATCGCGTAGCCGGTGCCGTCGGGGCCGATGATCGTCGGCGTGTAGGCTTCGCCGACGCCCGCCGTGAGGACGACCGTCTCGCTCAGCGTGTTGGTCGCGAGGTCCCAGCGATAGACCTTGCCGTCCTCGTTGTTGACGAGGACCGCGCCGGTCGGCGGGTCGACGGCGCCGGTGTTGATGCACCACTCGCGGACGGCGTTCGGGTTGCTCGGGAAATCGTCGTCGGGCGTGGGCCCGGCGATGGTGAGTACCTCGCGCATGGCGGCGAAGCCGGAGATCGGCTCGACCACGGCGTCGTTGGGATCGAGGATCGCCAGACGGTTCACGCCGTCGCCGCCGGCACCGGCGTAGTTGTTGTACTTCGTCATCATCAGATATTTCGACGTACCGGCGTACGACGGCACCATGCTCGCGGGCACGATCGACGCGGTATCGTCCCACCCGAAGGCGCCGATCGCGCCGGTCGGCTGGAGCGCGGCCGTGAAGTGCAAGAGCCAGCCGCGGAAGTGATTCGCGCCGAGCGCGCTCTCGAGCACGCCGAAGTAGACGTGGCCGTCGGGGCCGACCGTCGGGGACGCCGAGCCGTCGTCGTGGAGGATGGCGTCGTTGCCGCTCTTCGGGTCTTTGAGCCGCACCGACGCGACGGTCGCGAGCGTCTTGGCGTCGAGCGCGAGCAGGTAGCCGCGGCCGGTGCCCCAGCCGTTGCCGTCCGAGACCGCGACGTAGAGCGTCTTGTTGTCGGCGCTGAGCGCCGGGGCGCTGTTGTGCGGCACCTTCATCATGGCCGGGTCGGCGGCGGCGTCCGCTGCCGACACCCAGGTGCCGACGCCGCGGGTGGTGACGCGCGCGATGCCGCTGGTCAGCCCGAGCGGCGTCGGGCCGGTCACCTGGAAGCCGAAGTAGACGGTGCCGCGCTTGTCGATCGTGAGCGGCGTGTTGATGAAGACGGCGCCGTCGTAGGCGCCGGGGTTCGCGTCGTGCAGGTCGGAGCCGTAGAAGGCGAAGCGCGCGAGCCGCGCGTGCTGCGCCAAGTCGACCCGCGTGCGGGACACGACGGTGCCGCCGGCGCCCGGGAACCAGAGCTTGCTGTGCGCGAGGGTCGGCGAGAAGCTCGGCATCCAGTCGTGCGGCGGCGGCACCCAGTCGCTCTCTTCGCTCCAGATCAACGTGCCGTCGATACCGCGGCGCGCCTCGACGCGGAAGCCGCCGGTCGCACCGGTCTTCACCGGCACGATGATGGTGTTCCGGCGCGTCGCGAGCGGCGAGCCGTAGTGGATGAGGAGACTGCCGCCCGACGTGTGCTGCGGCGCCAGGTCGACCGGGGTCTGCCAGCGGATCTGTTGCAGCGACTGGAGCGGGGCGTCGCCGATCGCGCTGTGCTGCGCGTTCCGCCCGTAGCTCGTCCAGGTGAGGCGGCGGCTCTGCGCCGTTGCCCGCGTCGGGACGAGGATCGCGCCGGCGAGAGCGAGCGCGACGAGAGCTTTCGATGTCGTCATGTTTGTCGACTGGAAGCCGCGGCCGGCGCGTGAGACGCCGGCGGCACACACGGCCCCCGGACTTACCACACCGGCGGCACCGGCGGGAATGTGGAGAGCGACACAGCGCCGCGCGCGAGGAGATCGCTCATCGCGGGCAGGGCGTCGGAAACGCAGCGGAATTGCTACCGGCGGCGGGCGGCGCGCCGACCCGTCGCCGGCGGTCTACACGGCGATCGCGGCGAGGATGCGTGCGCCGCCGGCATCCTCCGCGGTGACGGGCACGATCGCGACCTCGTCGGCGCCGGCACTGCGATAGGCGTCGAGCCGGGCGGCGACGTCGGCCGCGCTGCCGGACATACAGACGGTCTCGATCAACTCGCGCGTGATCGCCTCGGCGACCGCCCGCGGGTGCGCGCCGCTGCGCGCGAAGTCGACGACGGCGCCGTGGCCGGCGTCGGCGAACATCTCGCCGTAGCCCGGCTGGCCGACGTAGAGGACGAGCTGCGCGCGCAGCTCCGCGAGCGCGGCGGCACCCGGCTCGAGGACGGCGGGAACCCACGCCGTGATCGGCGGCGTGGCGCGACCGGCCTCGGCGGCGGCGGCGTCGAGAGCCGCGCGAATACGGCCGAGCTGCGCCGCGGTGACGAGGTTCACGACCACGCGGTCGGCGATGCGAGCGGCGGCGCGCAGCATCGCGGGGCCGAACGCCGCGACGACGATGCGGGTGTCCGGCTGCGCGCCCGCCGCGAGGCGAAAGCCGTCGCTCGTGATGTGGCTTCCAGTGAACGAGGAGCGCTCACCGCGAAGGATCTGTCGCAGCGCCGTCACCGTCTCGGTCATGCGCGCGACCGTCGGCTGCCACCGGCGACCGTGCCAGCGCTCGACGACGGCCGGCGTCGACGCGCCGAGGGCGATGTCGGCGGGCCGTCCGCCGAGCGCGCTCACCGACGCCACACCGAGCGCGAGCGCGGCCGGATCGCGCACGCCGACCGGCAGCGGTCCGGGGACGAGTCTGATCCGGCTCGTCGTCCGCGCCAGCGCGCCGGCGAGCGCGAAGGCGTCGAAGGTCATCATCTCGCCGACCCAGAGCGAACCGTAGCCGAGCCGGTCGGCGTGCTCGGCGATCTCGACCGCCTCGAGCAGAGGCCGGTCGAGCCAGTACGGCATGACGACGCCGAGATTCATCGAGAAGGAAGCGTGGCGGGAGCGCGGCGCCGCCGCCGCGCTCCCGCCGTGCGGATTACTGGCAGACGCTGTTCACGCAGTTCGGCGTCAGCGGGGGGCACACCAGACCGCAGTTGCCGCAGTTGTTGTTGTCGGACGTGATGCTCACCTCGCAGCCGTCTATAAAAGCAGCATTGCAGTCCGCGAACCCCGCATTACATACGAAGCCACACGCCCCGGCGTTGCAAGTCCGAGTCGAGTTCGGGCGGTTTGGGCACGCCACGCCGCAGCCGTTGCAGTTGTTGACGTCGGTGGAAGTGTTGATCTCGCAGCCGTTCACCGGCATTCCGTCGCAATCGGCGAAGGGCGGCGTGCACATCAGGGGTTGGCACATACCGGCCTGGCAGAAGTTGCTCAGGCAGTTCGAGTTCGCAAAGCAGCCCTGACCGTTGGGACAGAGCGGGCACATGCTCGGAGCCCCACCGCAGTCGATGCCGGTCTCGCTGTCGTTCTTGATCCCGTCGCTGCACGTCGGTGGCAACGGCGTCGGTGTGATCGTCGGTTGCGGCGGCAGGCACGGCGTAGGCGTCGCCGGGAAGGGGAAGCCGATCTTGTGGGCCGGCGCGCAAATGTGATCCGGCTTCTTCACCGTGATCGTGCGCTGGCCGAACTGGTCCTCGACGGGAACCGGCAGCGGGTTCTTCGTGCACTTGAGCTTGTAGCAGAGATAGTCGCGCGTGGTCTGACCGCCGAGGATCATGGGCGGCGTCGGCTGGACGTTCGAGGTCTCGACGTCGATGCAGAAGAACTTCGCCGGCGCTTTGATCTGGCAGCCCGTCTGCGTGAGGAACTGCACCTGCTCGGGCGTCAACGTCGCGGTGTACTTCGCCTTCAGGGGATCTTTGATCTTGTAGCACTCGAGTTGGTCGAACGTGATGGCACTCGCATTCACTGCCCAGCACGCCAACGCGGCCATCACCCAACCAAGGATGGTCGAACGGTTCGGTTTCATCGGGGCCTCCTTCGGGTAGATCGGCGGTCGAACGGGCCGCCACGGGGATCGATCGGGGCGGAGCGGACCGTACGTCCACCCGATTTCCG
>JBGPIT010000397.1:0-4726 GCA_041485125.1 Binatia bacterium
ACACCGGCTTCGAGGATCTGCGTCGCATCCTGCCGCAGGAGATCGACGTGCTCTTCGTGAGAGCGTTCACGCCGGCGGCCTATCTGGCGTACAGCCTCGCGCACCTCCATCGCCGGCGCGGTATCGTCACCGTCCTCGGCGGCCCGCACGCACGCTCCTACGCGGCCGATGCGCGGCGGCACTTCGACTACGTCGTCGGCTTCGCGGATCGCGCGCTGATCCGGGATCTAGTGTTCGACGGCGAGCCGCAGCCGCGCGGCGGGGTCTCGGTGAGCGCCGCGCAACAGCCGCGCGAGCTGCCGGGCGTGCGGGCGCGCTGGCGGTTTGCCCGTCAGGCATTGGCGAAGTCGCGCTTCATCTCGGCGGTCCCGATGCTCGGGAGTCTCGGCTGCCCCTACGACTGCAGCTTCTGCGTCGACGCGACGGTTGCGTACCAGACCCTGCCGTCGGAGCAGATCCGCGACGACCTCGTCTTCCTTGCGCAGCAGCTCGAGCGTCCGGTGGTCGGATGGCACGATCCGAACTTCGGCGTGCGCTTCGATCACTACATGGCGGCGATCGACGACGCCGTGCGTCCCGGTACGATCCGCTTCGTCGCCGAGAGCAGCCTCTCGTTGTTGACCGAGCCGCACCTGAAGGCGCTCGCCGCGCACGGCTTTCAGGGGCTCATCGTCGGCATCGAGAGCTGGTTCGGCTTCGGCGCCAAGGCGCGGGACCGCAGGAGCGTCGGCGCCGCCAAGGTCGAGACGGTCGGCCGTCAGGTCGAGCTGGTGACGCGCTACATCCCGCACGTGCAGACGAACTTCGTCTGGGGCCTCGACGAGGACGTCGGCGCCGAGCCGTTCGAGCTCACGCGCCGTTTCCTCGAGCTCGCGCCCGCGGCGTTTCCGGTGCACAGCCTCTTCACCGCCTTCGGCGACTCGGCGCCGCTCGGGACCGAGCTCGCCCGCGCCGGCCGCGTGCTCGACGTCCCCTACCACTGTCAGGACACCTCGGCGATTCACAACGTGCGGCTGAAGAACTACTCGGCGGCGGAATTTTATGGGCTCATGGCGGGGCTCGCGCAGGCGTCGTACTCGCCGCGCGCGATGCTGTCGCGCTTCATGCGCGACCCGCATCCCTGTACGAGCGGAGCGCGTTGGATGGGCGTGGTGCGCGCGATGAGCTCGGCATGGCGCGGACCCCACTACGCGAAGCTGCAACGTCTGTCCGAGGCCGACCCCGAGTACGCCGCGTTCCTCGCCGGCGACGAGGCAGCGCCGCCGTCGTCTCTGCGCGGCGCGGTCGCCGACGAGCTCGGTCCGTTCTTCTTCGCGCAGCTGCCGCGCGACGTCGTGGCGTATTTGCAAACGGGGCGGCCGAACGGCTGAGCGGATCGGGTGGTCGACGGCATGCTGAGACGTTGCTCCCGCTGCGGACACGAGAGTCCCGAGGGGATGAGCTTCTGCGTCAAGTGCGCCGCGCCGCTCGGGCAGCAGTGCGCCAGTTGCGGCTGCGCGAATCCGTACGACGCGGTGTTCTGCGGCCGGTGCGCCGCCGCGCTCGGAGATGACGCGGGTGGCGGGCAGGCGACCCCGGTGGCGGCCGCGTCGATCGGAAGCCTCGCCGAGCGCCGGCAGCTGACGGTCATGTTCTGCGATCTCGTCGACTCGACCGAGCTGTCGCAGCGGATCGACCCCGAAGAGTTCGGCGAGATCGTGGCCGCCTATCAATCGACGTGCAGCGCCGTGGTGCGGGCCTTCGATGGGCACGTCGCGCGCTACTTGGGCGACGGCCTGCTGGTCTACTTCGGCTACCCGCAGGCGCACGAGGACGCCGCGATCCGCAGCGTGCAGGCCGCGCTCGGGATCCTCGACACGATCCCGAGCCTGAACGCGCGGCTCGCGGCGGAGCTCGCGGTGCTCGCGACGCGGCCGCTCCAGGTCCGCATCGGCATCCACACCGGAGCGGTCGTCGTCGGCGCGATCGGCGGCGACCCCGCGCACGACGACGTCGCGCTCGGGGATACGGTCAACATCGCGGCGCGGCTTCAGGGCGCGGCGCATCCCGGGACGGTGCTGATCAGCGCGGCGACGCGTCGCCTCGCGGGCGACGCGTTCGTGCTCGAGGACGCCGGCCCGGCGCGGCTGAAAGGCGTCGCCGAGCCGATGCCGGTCTTTCGCGTGCTGCATGCGACGTCGAACCGCGCGCGTCTGGGGCGCATCGCGGTCGGCCTCGCGTCCCTCGTCGGACGCGAGCAGGAGATCTCGTTGATGCTCGGCCGCTGGGAGCAGGTGGTGGAGGGTCACGGCCAAGTGGTGATGCTGAGCGGCGAGGCCGGGATGGGGAAATCGCGGCTCGTGCAGGCGCTGCGCGAGCGCCTCGCCGGAACGTCGCACAGCTGGATCGAGGGCGGGTGCTCGCCCTATCACGAGAACAGCGCGCTCTACCCGGTGATCGAATGCGTCGAGCAGGTGCTGCGGATCGACCGCGACGATTCTTCCGACGCGAAGATCGCCAAGCTCGAATCGGCCCTCGAGGCCGCCGGCATCGCGCGCGACGAGGCGGTGCCGCTCCTGGCCACGCTGCTCTCGATCGAGATCCCAGCGCGCTACCCGCCGCTCCATCATCTGAGCACGGATGCTCAGCGACGAAAGACGCTCGAGCTCCTGGCGGCATGGCTCTTCGCCATCAGCGAGGAGCACCCGATCGTGCTCGTGATCGAGGACCTCCACTGGATCGACCCCTCGAGCCTCGAGCTGCTGCAGGTCATCGTCGGACAAGCGCCGACCGCGCGGGTCTTCCTTCTCCTGACCTTCCGTCCGGGTATCGACTTCGCATGGGCGAGCCGCTCGCACGTGGTGCACCTCACGCTGCATCCCCTGACGCGCCGGCAGGTGACGACGATCGTCGACGGGCTGGCCGGCGGCAAGGCGCTGCCGAGCGCCGTGCTGGATCAAGTGGTCGCGAAGACGGACGGCGTGCCGCTCTTCGTCGAGGAGCTCACCAAGGCGATCCTCGAGTCCGACCTGCTCGTCGAGCGCGATCAGCAGTTCGAGCGCAGCGACCCGCTGCCGAGCTTCGCGATTCCCGCGACCCTCCAGGACTCGCTGATGGCGCGTCTCGATCGGCTCGGCCCCGCCAAGGAGGTCGCGCAGCTCGCGGCGGTGCTCGGGCGCGAATTTTCGCACGAGCTGCTCGAAGCGGTATGGCCGTCGGACGGTGCCGCGCTGACGGACGCGCTCGACCAGCTCGCGAGCGCCGAGCTGCTGTATCGGCGCGGCACGCCGCCGCGCGACGTCTACACCTTCAAGCACGCGCTCGTGCAGGAGACCGCCTACGCGTCCCTGCTGAAGAAGCGGCGGCACGACTACCACGCCCGCATCGCGCGCGCGCTCGAGGAGTGGTTTCCCGAGCGCGTCGCGCTCGAGCCCGAGCTGCTCGCGCGCCACTACCAGGAGGCAGGGCTCGTCGCGGAAGCGATTCCGTACTACGAGCGCGCGGGCGAGCGGGCGTCGCAGCGCTCGGCGCACCAGGAGGCGATCGGCCACTTACGCAAAGGCATCGAGCTGGTCGGCGCGCTCGAGCCGAGCCGGGCGCGCGATGAGCAGGAGGTGCGCCTGCAGGTGAAGCTCGGGGCGCCACTTCTCGAGTCGCGCGGCTACGGCGACCACGAGGTGCAACGCGCGTACGAGCGTGCGCGCCAGCTCTCGCAAGGGATCGGCGAAACCCCGGAGATGTTCCGGGCGCTGTGGGGCCTGGCGGTTTTCTATCACGCACGCAACGACCTCAGCACCGCGATCGAGATGGGTCAGTATCTCCTCGGCGTCGCCGAGCGCTCGGGTGACGAGTCGCTGCTGGTCTCTGCGAACATCTCCGTCGGCTGTCCGTTGCTGTGGCAAGGGAAGTTCGCCGAATGCCTCGCGCGGGTCGAGCGCGCGATCGCCCTCTACGATCGCGAGCGCCATCGGTCGCTGTCCTACGTCTACGGCGAGAACCCGGGCGTCGCTTCCCGCGTGTATGCCTCGATGGCGCTCTGGTATCTCGGCTTCCCCGATCGGGCGCTCCGCATGATCGAAGACGCGGTCGCCGTTGCCGAGGACGCGAACCATCCCTTCAGCCTCGGCTATGCGCTCAGCTTCTTGGCCTCGATGCACGTCATCCGGCGCGAGCGGGACGCGGCGCGGCGCGCTGCGGAGAGGACGATTGCGCTGGCGGAAGAGCAGCATCTCACGCTGTGGCTCAGCACCGGGAGATTTTATCTCGGGTGGGCGCTCGCCGAGCCGCAAGCCGGGCGCGCGGCGCTCGCGCCGATCGAGGCCGCGGTGGCGAGTCTTGCCGCGACGGGGACGGAGGTCGGTGCGCCCTGTATGCTCAGTCTCTTCGCCGAGGCGTATGGCGAGTGCGGCTGCCTCGATCAGGCGCTGCAAACCCTCGACAATGCGCTCGCCCTTGCCGAGCTACGACAGGCGCCGTTCTGGAACGCCGAGATCCACCGCGTGAAGGGCGAGCTCCTACTGCGTCGCGACGGCGCGGCAGCCGCGCCCGAGGCCGAACGCCTGTTTCGTCGCTCGATCGAGATCGCGCGCGCGCAGCAGGCACGGTCGTTCGAGCTCCGCACCTCCGTGAGTCTCGCCCGGCTGCTGCGCCGCCGCGGCGAGGCCCGCGGCGCGCGTGCGCTGCTCGCGCCGATCTACGCCTGGTTCAGCGAAGGCGCCGCGACCCCCGACCTGCAAGACGCCCGCGC
>JBGPIT010000398.1:0-4723 GCA_041485125.1 Binatia bacterium
AGTTGTCGTTGTCACATGTGATGCTCGATCCACCCGCGCAGTCCGTCTGACGCACGTAGAGCACCGTGTCGAAGGTGCTCGATAGGCACGTGTTCACGGTCGCGGTGCCCGACACGTCCGGCGTCCACTGAAGGACGATCTCGCGGGCGCCGCTGCCGCCGCAAGTGGACGTGAAGTTGTTCGCCCCGATCGTCGTGTCGACGTCCACGAGACCGCCGAACGCCGGCACCAGGATCGGGAAGGCGCACGTCCCGTTGGGACGGCGACACTCGGCTGGGTAGCTCACGACCGCCGGCGCCGCCAAGCGCGTGAGGCACTCGGAATCGTACTGTCCGACGCAGTCCAGGCACGCGACAAGCTCCGTGAGGGTGGTGATCGCGCCACTGCACGCGGCGCCGGCAGGAATCGTCACATCCGGGCAGTTGGCGGTGAATCCGATCGCCGCCGGCGTGAGATCGTCGTCGCCGCCGCAGAGTCCGTCCGCCCCGCCGCATTTCCGGCAGAGAGACCGCTCGAGCCTGCTCTCGAGCTTGGCGAGCGCCAGAGCGGTCTTCACGTCCGGACACGGGCCACTGATCTGGCCGCCGAGGAGGCCATCCTCGCATCGCTGCAACGCGCGCGTGCGATGGCCGAGAAAGGTCGCCCATCGTTTTCCGATTTCCCGCTGACACTTGCCGACCCGCGTCGTCGGACTCCCCGCGGTGAATGCGCCGAACGCGAGCGTGATGGCGTCGTCGGTGACTGCCCCCTCGACGCAGTCGAGACAGTCCGTGAGATCGGTGCAGTTTCCGATGGCGTTGCTGCATTGCGCGCCGCCGGCGATGTTCGGGCATTGGCCGATGTTCCAGCCGATCGTCGCCAGCGCGTCGTCGTCGCCGCCCGCACCGCAGACGCGATCGCTCCCGCCGCACTTGCGTCGAATCGAGTCGTTGAGCTTGGTGTGGATCTTCGCGAGCTTCACCGTGGTTTTCGGCCCGGGGCACGAGCCCGCAAACTTGCCGCGCACAATGCTGTCTTCGCAGCGCTGCGAGGCGGTGAGGGTTGCTTGCGCGAAGATCGCACCTGCGGTCGCGATCGCGCGCGAGCACTGCACGACCTCCGCGGCGGCGAGCAATGGGGTCATCAGAAGGAGGCAGGCGATCGCGCCGAGCGCGTCGAGTAAGCGTGTTGCTACGTAAGGAATTCGACGAGTACACGCGGTCGAATCGCGAATCGGGGTGTGACGGATCTTCATGGTGCCGGCCACGCAAGCAACGTGCCGCGGCGGATCCATCGTTACGTCAACGATGTCCAGCGATCGCGGAAACAGCACGTCAGGAACGGTACCGATTTGTTCCTCGACGGTCAGGATATTCACTCGACGATGTTTCAACTCTAGACGAAACAATACCGCGCTGCGTGACCGCGCTCAGACGTCCAGCTCTCATCCGCCCCGCAATTAGCGAAGAGGCGGCGAATTCACGAAGGTCCGATAAGGCCGGCTTACGTCAACAGCGCGGCTAGAGTTTTTTATCGACATCGGGTCTCCCAGATCGGCGTCCAACGCCGTCGGCGATCGGTCGATTCTCGTTGACTTCTTTTGAATGCGTCGTAGAGATCAAACCAGGCCGGAGCGTTTCAGCGCTCCGGCCTGGTTTACTCGGCAGGTGGCTGCGCACGCCTGAGCGACCTGACGCCCGCTAGCCTTCTGCTGATGCCTGCGGAGGGCGGATGGTCGCTCCCGAAGACGGTTCGTCGCTGCCGCGCGCATCCTGCCGCGGTTCTCGCAGCGCCCGTTCGCGCGCGCCGCCCACCGGCCGTCCATCCGTCGATCCCCGTGCCGTGATCCACGGGAACGTTCAAACCATAGGAGGACATGCCATGAGGAGAGTGGGATATCTTTTGGTGGTCGCAGCGTGCCTCGTTGCGGGCAATGCCGACGCCCAAACCTCGGTTTTCGATCATCTGCAGTGCCACAAGCTGAAGGACGGTCTCAGGAGAAGCTCGGTGACGGCGGACCTCAACCCGGAGCAGGCGCCGCCGTTCGCGCTCGCACCCGGCTGCAGAGTCAAATTCCCGGCGAAGCTTTTCTGCATCGACGTCGAAAAGACGAACGTGGAGCCGCCCGGGACGACGCTGCCGATCAGCGGCAACACAACGCGGGACTTCCTCTGCTACGCCGTCCGCTGTCCGACGCCCGCGGGAGGGTTCCCGACCCTGACCGTGAGCGATCAGTTCGGCGAGCGAACGATCACGGTGAAGCCCTCGAACTACCTCTGCGCGCCCGCAATCGAGGGCCCGGCGCCGCGGCCGACGCCGCGTCCATGTGGCGACGGCGGCGGACAGTGCAACGCGGTCTGTGGGGGCACGGACGACTGTCTCTTCGTACCGCAGGGCTTCGAGCTCGCCGGCGTCCCCGGTTTCCCCGACATCGTCGGCATGAACGACTGTCGCTGTGTCCCGTCATCGCTGCGCTGCGAGAACCTGCCGGCGGCGGTCTGCGCGGTGTCGGGGGGCGACGGCGGTCTCTGTCCGAGCGCGACCGAGCAATGCGCGATGACCGGCACCTCCTGCGCGTGTCAGTCCGGCACGGTTCAATGCGGAACGACCACGTGCCCGCCGGGAATGGTCTGCTGCAACCCGTTGATGGATCTCTGCGCGCCGCCGGATGTCTACTGCACGCTATGACGATCTGAAGAACGGCCGCCGTGAAGCGCTCGCCGGCGTGAAAATGAAACGCCGCGGACCCCGTCGACCTTCGTTCGGGTCGACGTTGCCCGCGGCGTGTGCACGGTCCACATCGCGCCGCTCTAGTAGTGCGCCTTCCAGGTGCCGATGAAGACCACGTCTTGGTTGGAGCCGTTCGTCCGCGAGTACGTGATCTTGCCCTTTTCCGTCGTGCAGCTGGCAGCGGCGGTCCACTTGTTGAAGCTGTTCACCGCGCCTTCCGCCGGAGCGCTGCCGCCCGGTCCGCGGGCGACCTGCACGCCGCTGAATACGTACGAGGGAGTGTGGACGCCGTTCACCCACGGATTGTCCTCGTTGCCCATGAACACGAACGTATCGGCGTTGTCGGTGTCCCAGTAGATCCCGCAGTTCGCGCCCCCGAGCATTCGGTAGCCAACGGCTGAAGATCGCGTAGTGTACGGCGACGAGTGCGAGTCCGACGATGGCAGGACACACCGCGTTCAAAGCTGCGCTAGTGCTGGGGGCGGCCGTGCTGATCTACGTGCCCGTCATGAACGGTCAATTCATCTGGGACGACGACCAGATGGTGACCGCGAATCCGGTCGTCCGGGCGCCGGACGGTCTCTACCGCATGTGGTTCGACACGCCGCTCGTCGACTACTTTCCGCTCACGACGACGACGCTGTGGCTCGAGTACCGGCTCTGGGGCGCAAACGCCGCCGGCTATCACGTCACCAACATCGTCCTGCACGCGCTCAACGCGATCCTCTTGTGGCGGGTCTTGCTCGCGTTGAACGTCCCGGGCGCGTGGTTCGCCGCCTTGCTGTTCGCGGTTCATCCGCTGAACGCCGCGTCCGTGGCGTGGATCTCCGAACGGAAGAACACCTTGGCGCAGCTGTTCTTCCTGCTCACGGTATCGACGTGGCTCCGCTTCGAGCGCACCTCGAGCCTCCGCTGGTACGCCGGAGCGCTGCTCTGCCATTTCGCGGCGCTGCTGAGCAAGACGTCGGTCGTCATGCTGCCGGTCGTGCTGCTGATCTGCGCCTGGTGGCAGCGCGGCCGGATCACCGCGCGCGACGTCGTACGGACGCTGCCGTTCTTTGCCGCGTCCCTCGCCATGGGCCTGGTGACGATCTGGTTCCAGAACGGGCGCGCCATCGCGAACGACGTGATCCCGATCGGCGGTCCGCTCGAGCGTCTGGCGGGGGCCTGCTTCGCGGCGGGCTTTTACCTCTACTCGACGCTGCTGCCGCTGAATCTCATGGCGATCTATCCCGCGTGGCACAAGACGCTGCCCCTCGCGGTGCAGCTCGCAATCGGCGCGCCGTTCGCGCTTGCGTTCGCCGCGGCTTGGCGGCACCGCGCGACGTGGGGCAAAGCGGTGATTTGCGCGCTCGGGTATTTCCTCGTGACGCTTTTGCCGGTGCTCGGTTTCCTCCGAATGTCGTACATGCAGCTCACGCTGGTCGCCGATCATTTCACGTACCTGCCGATCGTCGGCGTGATCGCCCTCGTCGCCGGTGCGGGCACCGTCGGGTACGAGAAGGCACCGAGCGCTTGGCGGCCGATATGGATCGGCGGAGCGGTCGTATTGATCGGGCTACTGTCGGCGCTCACATGGGAACGCGCCGCGATCCATTACAGCGAGGAGACGCTGTGGCGCGCGACCCTCGAGAAGAACCCCGATACGTGGCAGGGGCACAACCACTACGGTGCGGCGCTGTACGGCAAGGGAGAGATCGCCCAGGCAACCCTCCATTTCATGCGCGCGGCGGAGTTGAATCCTGACGCGTCCGACGTCCACAACAACCTCGCGCTCGCAATGCTGGCGCAGGGTCAGGTCGACGACGCGATCAGCGAGTACCGCGAAGCACTCCGACTCGCTCCGGACGACGCGACGATTCTCGCGAACCTCGGTATCGCGTTGATGCATCGCGGGAGCGTCGACGAGGCGATCGCCGATTTCGAAGCCGCACTCCGTCTCCAGCCCGATCTCGAGATCGCGCGCGACAGCCTGCCGGTGGCGCTCGAAGCGCGTCGTGCGAGGTAGCCCACC
>JBGPIT010000399.1:0-4723 GCA_041485125.1 Binatia bacterium
AAGCGCACCACGAAGGCCGCTTTCCGGGCGTGCTCGCGATCGTCTTGGCGACGCTCGGCAGCGCCGGCGCCGACGTGCACGCGGTCGAGTACGTCTGTCTCGGGCCGGCGGACGCACTCGAGACCGTCGGCCGCACGACGGTCATCGCCACCCAGACGACCCGCCCGTGCGGCGTGCGGATTCGATTCCACATGCCCCGCACCGCTGACGAGAAGACCCTTCTCTACCTCGCTCTGCCCCTCGACGACGAGTCGCTCACGGCGCATCCGGTCTTGCAGACGTTGCTGTCGACACGACCGTACGTCGTCTTCTGCAAGGCGGCGCAATACTTCATGCATGGCGCGCACGGCGGCAGCTTCGAGACCGTCACGCGACTCTCGCTCGGTGGAGACGCGATCCTCCAAGACGATACGTGCGTGCCGCTGCGAGCATTCGATCGCGACCAGTGGGAGCTGTCGTTCTTCGGCACGTACGAGCTTTACCCGCTCTACGAGAACATGCTGCAGCCCGAGCTCGCGCGGATCTACGCCGATCGCAACTTGGTGCGGCCCGTTCCGCAGGTCGCCGGCTACGGACAGCACACGAACTTGATGCTCGGCGTGCGGCGGCAGGGACGATGAAACGAGCATTCGTCTCACGTTGGCTCGTCGTCTACTTCGTCCTCTACGCGCTGCCACTGCCCTTCGACCGTCTGCCGCCCGCACGCCCAGTCGAGATGGCGTACGAGCGGACGATGCAGCAGATCGTGCCGTGGGTCGGGAAGGAGCTGCTCGGCGTCGACGCGACGGTCAGGGGACTCACCCGCAGCGGCGATCAGCTCTACTACTACGTTCAGCTCCTTCTCTTCTTGGTGGTGTCCGGCCTCATCGCCGTCGCGTTATCGCTCGGCGCAGGAGCATGGCGGCGGTACGAGAGGCTGTATCCGTGGTTGCTCATGTACCTCCGCCTCAAGCTCGCCACCTCGATGTTCTTCTACGGTGCATTCAAGGTGTTTCCGCGCCAGTTCCCGCCTCTCAGCCTCACCCGCCTCGTCGAGTCGTACGGCCAATCCTCGCCGATGGGTCTGCTGTGGAATTTCATGGGCGCGTCTCCTGCATATGAAGCGTTCGTTGGAACGCTCGAGATGGCAGGCGGATTTCTCCTCCTCTTCCCCGCGCTCTCCAGCGCCGGCGCGCTCCTCTGTTGCGCGACGCTCCTGAACGTCGTGGTGACGAACCTCTGCTACGACGTGCCGGTGAAGCTCCACGCGATCCATCTGTTCGCGCTCGCCGCGCTGCTCGCCGCACCGGATGGGCGACGGTTGATCGACGTCCTCCTCCTCAATCGACCGACCACGCCGCTCGCGACGCCTCGCTTGTTTCGGCGCCACGCGCTCGAGCGCACGGCCCTCGCGGTACAGCTGATCTTCGGCACCTACGTGGCCGCGCTCTACCTGCACCGTGCCCACGCGACCGTCGCGTCGAGAGAAGCGCGTCCGCACCGGACGCCGTTCTACGGGATCTGGTTCGTGGACGACTTCTCGCCCGCGGTCGCCGCCGAAACGCGCTGGCATCGCGTCATCTTCGAGAAGCCGGGGGAGCTCACGGTCCAGCTGCTGAACGGCGAGCTGCTGGAGTTCCGTCTCGGATTGGACGTCGCCGCCAAACGGCTCGTGCTTCGACGACGGAACGACCCGACGTGGACGTCGGAGCTGACCCTCGTCGCGTCCGACCCGGAGCGACTCGTCCTCACCGGATCGATGGACGGCCGTACGGTCCAAGTGGCCATGCACCGCATCGACGAAACCAAGCTCCCCTTGCTCAGTCGGCGCTTCCGTTGGGTCAGCGAGCGGGCGTTCGACAGGTGAGCGATCGCACTGAATCAACCGGTGCGCTGTCGGTGAGAGACGCCGGCGACCGGGTCGGCGATCGATCGGCGCGGCGTTCATGAGGCGGCGTCGGCGTCCCGCGGCGTGGTGTGCAGGCGAGTCCGCCAGCTCCACAAGCCGCATTTGAAGACGTGCCCGTCGTGTCTGGTGAATCTCTTCAAGCTCGGCCCCGCACGGCTCTCCTGATCGGTCGAAGCGCTCGGGCCTCGGCGGGCGCGACCGGTGCCGTGCCATCGGGATCCGCTTCGGCGGAGATCGCGACCGGCGGCCGGTACTCGAAAAATCCGTTCTGCTTGATGACCTCGGCGACCCCGCTTGGCACCATCTGCTCCCATGACGCGTCGCCGGTCTTGATGCGATTCAGAATCTCACGCGACAAAATGGACAGGTACTCGCGATGGAAATTCTCCAGCTGCTCGATGCAGCCGCGGTCGACGAGGTACTCGTAGAGCTTGCGCAGGCCCGACGCGACCTCGAGGGTTTGCACCGTCGTGAGCTCACCGGTTGCTTGCTCGAGCAACGGATAGATGAAGAGCTTCAAGTCGTTCTTGAAGAGTCGCCCGAACGACTCGAGAATCCCGCCGTCGAGGTCGGCATAGAACTGCTCGTCGAAGATCTCGCGCAGGCTGCCGGCGCCCATGACGATGCCGATCTTCTTCTTGGTGTGCCGCGTGAGGTACGCCGCGAGCCGGTAGTACTCGAAATAGTCCGATATCAGCACCGTCATCCCGCACGCCGCCAGCACGTCGGCGCGTGCGAGGAAGTCGTGGACGTCCACGACGCCGGAGGAGCCCGCCGCGGCCATCAAGTTGCGCATGGTGATCTCCATCAGCGGGACCACCGACTCTCCCTCGACACCCGGCTCCTTCGCGAAGCGCTCGAGCGCACTCTCGATCATGTCGACGTTGACGTGGGTCACGGGTCGGAAGCTTCCGCGCTCGACCAGCACCGCCTTCTTGTAGAGATACTCCGCGGGATGCAGCACCGTCCCGTCGGCGGCGAACATCGCCGCCCCAGTGAGCCCGAGCTGAACGAGCTTCAAGCTCAGCACCCGGTTGTCGACGTGACGAAACTCGATCCCCGAGAGCTCGATCATGTCGATCTCGATGCGATCGGTCGTGAGACCGTCGAGCAGGGACTCGACCAGCTGCTCGGGCTGGTGAAAGAGAAAACATGCACCGTAGACCAGGTTGACGCCGACGATGCCAAGCGCCTCCTGCTGCGCCTCCTTCTCGCGATCGATCATGTTGACGTGGATGATGATCTGGCTGTCCTCGTCGCGCGGGTGCGACTGAAAGCGCACGCCCATCCAGCCGTGACACTCGGTCGAGCCGCTGTAGCCGCGCGCCTTGACGGTGTCCGCAAACGCGAAGAAGGCGGTGGCGTTCCCGCGTCGCTCGCGCAGTCGTTCGAGGTTCAGGCCGTGCTCGTACTCGAGCATGCGCTCGAGCCGCCGGCGGCAGACGTAGCGCTCGCCCTTCCCGTAGATGGCGTCGCTCACCGTCATGTCGTAGGCGGAGATGCTCTTGGCGATCGTCCCCGCCGCGCCTCCGGCGCGGAAGAACCAGCGCACCACCTCCTGCCCGGCGCCGATCTCGGCGAACGTTCCATAGCGACGCGCGTCGAGGTTGACCGCGAGGGCCTTCTGATGCGCGTCGGTCGGTCGTGTCTCTTTCATGCGTCGTTCACCCCAACATCGTCGGTTGCCGAGCAAGCACGCGACGTGCCTCGAATCGACGGCGGATCCGTAAGGGTAGGCGCACGGGCGAGGGCGACGATGTGGAGCTTCCGTCCGCCGAGCTAGGCGACTTTTTCCCGGTCGACTGCCCGCGCGGCGGGCAGCGCTCACGTAGCGAGCACGTTCGGTGTCTCCGCGCGCGGCGGCTCCGCGGGTGCGTGACAGGTGCTCTGCGACGTGTCCGCTAGCTGCCGAGAGATTCGCGACCCGGAGGCGGCGGCGAACAGGTTGCGCTGGTCGCTTCCACGTTGCTTGCCGCTGGCCCATTGGTACAAAGGATCCATGGCTCAGATGGCTCCAAAACGGACTCGCCTAGCCGTGGACTTGCCGGCCGACGTTCGCCGGCGTGCCAAGGTGGCGGCGGCCAGGCGGGATGTGACGCTCCAGCAGTACGTCCGTCGCGCTCTCGAGAGACAGCTCGCGGAGGACATGCCGCACGCGATGCACGCCGCCGGCGACCCCCTTCTGGCCGAGCTCTGGGACAACGACGCGGATGCCGTCTACGACGACCTTTGAGCGCGGCAGCGTCGTGCTGGTGCGCTTCGTCTTCGCCGACGAGCAGGGTGTGTGAAGCGGCGCCCCGTGCTGGTGCTCTCGACGAGCGCCTACAACGCGGCTCGCCAGGAGCTCATCGTCGCGGCGCTGACGAGCAACGTGGAGCGCCTCCTTCCCGGAGATCGTGCGGTGCGAGAATGGCGGGCCGTTGGATTGCCGAAGCCGACTTCTCCGGCTACTGACACGGACCGGACTCGACGCAGCCGGAGAGATTCGCGCAATAGACGGGGAACCCCGCCGGGCAGCAATGCCCGCCGCCCGCGCAGGTGGAGCCAGGCGGGCACCCGCCGCCGTCCGGACAGCAGACGCCGTCGGGCGCGACGCAGTCCGCGCCGCAGAACTTCGGTTTGTCGGCTGCGCAGCAGATCTGGGTCCCGGTACAGATGAAGCCGGGCAAGCACCATCCGAGGCCTTCGCAGCAATCGGCGCCGATCGGCGCGCACAGGCCTTCGCACTCGATCTGGCCGGGGCACGACTGACAGCCGCTGGTGTCGAAGGTGCAATCGGCTTTACAGCGGAGCGTTCCGCCGATGTTGAGGCCGGCGAAGAGCTCTTCGCAGGTG
>JBGPIT010000400.1:0-4719 GCA_041485125.1 Binatia bacterium
CAATTGACAGCACTCCTCGGACGGACCTAAGGTCTGCCGTCCTTGTTCTCACCTGTGTCGGGGCGACTGAAGTCGGATCACCGCGGCGGTCGAAGTCAGGACCGCGCAACATAGCAAGCTGCCCCCTATGGCGTTCGACATCATCGGTATCGGCGCCTCCAGCGGTGGCGTGCAAGCGTTGCAGGTGCTCGTCAACACCCTCGCCTCGGATTTCGACGCGGCGGTCTTGATCGTCCTGCATCTCGATCCTCACCATCGCAGCCAGCTGGCGGCCGTGCTGGGACGGCACGCGCCGCTGCGGGTGACCGAGGCGATCGACGGGCAGCCCGTCCGCCCCGGGACGATCGTCACGGCGCCGCCTGACTGCCATCTCCGGGTCGACGACTCGCACATCGTCCTCACCCACGCGCCGCGCGTGCATTACACGCGGCCCTCGGTCGACTCGCTGCTGGAATCGATCGCCGCCACGTATCGCGAGCGAGCGATCGGGGTCGTGCTCACCGGCTCGGGGAGCGACGGCGCGGACGGCATCCGCGCGATCAAGGCCCACGGCGGCACGACGATCATCCAAGATCCGGCCGGCGCCGAGCATCCGAGCATGCCGGAGCATGCTTGGGCGACCGGTTGCGTCGACCTCAAGCTGCCGTTGGAAGAGATCGGTCCGATGTTGGTGCGATTGGTGGGAGCGTCGCATGCGGCTTCGTAGCCTGCGATCACCGTCGGAAGTTGGCAGGTGCGGCTCCCTGTGCGAGATCGGGCCGGGCACGACGGCACCAGCCGACCTGCCCGGCCGGCCCCCCACGCGACGCCACGACCCACCGTCGCGCCGAGGAGAGCGATGAGCGACGATCACGAGGAACCGCTCGGCGACGAGGTTGCCGAGAAGGTCGGCGACGGCGACCCAGCCTTTCGCGCACTGATCGAGAAGCTCAACACGGAGCACGCCTTCGACTTCCGCGACTACAAGCAGGCGTCGCTGGAGCGCCGCATCCGGCGCCGCATGACGCAAGTCCACGTCGATTCGTTCGAGCGCTACATGCTCTACCTCGACCGCAATCCCGACGAGCACACCCAGCTCCTGAACGTGATCTTGATCAACGTGACGCGGTTCTTTCGCGACCCGGAGGCGTGGGAGAGCCTCGGGCAACAGGTTTTGCCGCGGATGCTCGAGGACGGTGGGATGCCGCGGACGCTGCGGATCTGGTCGGCCGGATGCTCGTCGGGTGAGGAGCCCTACACCGTCGCAATGATGATCGCTGAGCATCTGCGCAGCGACGGCACCGAGCTCGACGTCAAGATCTACGCGACCGACATCGATGAGGACGCGCTCGCGACCGCGCGCCACGGCCTCTATCACCTCGAGCAGCTGAAGGACGTACCGCGACCGCTCTTCGAGCGCTACTTCGCGCAGGAGGGGCAGCTCTACCGCATCCGTCGCGAGCTCCGAAAATGGGTCATGTTCGGACGGCACGATCTCACCCAGGATGCGCCGCTCTCGCACATCGATCTCCTGATCTGCCGGAACGTGCTCATCTACTTCGACAGCGAGCTGCAGAACCGGATCATGCCGCGCTTCCAGTACGCGGTGCGCGAGCGCGGCTTCCTCTTTCTCGGTCGCTCCGAGGCGATGCTCGCGCGCAGCCGCCGCTTCGCCCCGATCGATTTCAAGTGGCGGCTCTTTCAACGCCTCACGCCGCCCGACCTGATCGGCAAGCCGGTGCACGCCGACAGCGACATGGGACGTCTCACCACCCCGATCGCCCGCCGTGACTTCGTCGCCGCGACCCGCCTGCACAGCGTGGTGGAGGCCCACCCTTCGGCGATCGTCGTGATCGACCTTGCGGACACGATGCTGGTGTGGAACCCAGCCGCCGAGGCGCTCTTCGATACCGCCGCCGAGGTCGCGATCGGACGCAAATTCCGCGACCTCGACATCAGCTACCGCATCGACAACCTGCGCTCGCGGGTCGAGGAAGTGAAGGCAACCGAGGCGCGCGTGCGGGTCCAAGACGTCGGCTTCTCGCGCCGCTCGGGGGACGCCGTGCACGTCGCGTTCACGCTCGCGCCGCTCTACGACGATCACCGGCGGCTCGCGGGCGTCATGCTGTCGGCCGAGGACGTCACCGAGGTCGCGCGCTTGCGCGAGGAGCTCAACCGTATCGCCGAGCAGTCGGCGACCGCGAACGAGGAGCTACAGTCGACCAACGAGGAGCTCGAGACCACCAACGAAGAGCTGCAGTCGACCAACGAGGAGCTCGAGACCACCAACGAAGAGCTACAGTCGACCAACGAGGAGCTCGAGACCACCGTCGAGGAGCTGCAAGCGATCAATACCGAGCTCGGGACCCTCAACACCGAGATCGAGAAGGGCTCGGACGAGATCCATAGGGTCGACTTACTGCACGGCACCGTCCTCGACGCGATCGATGCCAGCGTCGTCGTCCTCGACAAGGACGGCATCGTGCGGACGTGGAACCTGGCGGCGTCGCGGATATGGGGGCTCAAGCCGCAGGACGCGATCGGTCACCCCTTCGGCTCGCTCCCGATCGGGGAGGCCGGGGTCAAGTCGGCGGCGGCGATCCACGATGCCCTCTTCGACCGCAAGCGCACGAGCGTCACGGACGTGAGGTACACGTTGCCGGGCGGCGCACAGCAGCAAACCACGCTGAACGCGGCACCACTGATCGCGCCCAATGGTGATCTCCTCGGCGCGGTCCTCACCACGCCATCGGCCTACGCGCGACCCTAGATCGACATCGGACGACGGAGCGCGCCCTCTTCGCGCTGGTGACTCGGCATGAACGCGAATCTCATCATGCGTGCCTTCGCGGAGGCGCCGCTCGCGATGGCGATCGTGGACGCGTTGCCGCCCTACGTCATCATCGCCGCGAACGACGCGTTCGATGCCGACGTACGCGCGACCCTCGGCAGCATCGACAAGGCGCTGCTCACCGGCCACGCCTTGCCCGACCTCGTCCCCGCGGCCGCCGAGTCGGGCCTGGACGCCGTGCTGCGCGACGCGTGCGCCGGAATGCCGCAGCGCATGGTCAGCTGCCGGACGGCCGGCCGCGAGCTGCGCTACGCCGAGATCCTCGTCTCCGCGCTGAACGACGCCGACGGCACGCAGGCGCTGCTCTACGTCAGCCTCGACATCACCGAGAGTGAGAACGCGCGGCGCGAGCTCGAGAAGGCAAACACAAGGTTGTCCGGGATCGCGGCCGTCTCTCACGAAAGCGCGCAGGTCGCGTCCGATGCGGTGATGCAGACGGCCGCCGTCGCCGCCGCGACCACGTGCGAGGGGCCGGCGCTGCTCCTGCTGGCGGACGACGACGGCGGGCTCACCCGGACCGCATCCCACGCATTGCCGGTCGGCGTCCTTGCGGAAAGCATCAGCGCCGACCGGCTGCCGTCCGTCGGGCGCGCGCTGCACACCCGGACGACCCGGATCACGCAGTACACCATGTCGCTCCCGCTCACCGAGCGGGCGCTCCTCGGCGCCGCGCATGCGACGTGGCTGGTCGCGACGCCGGTCGCCGGACGGCTCGCCGCCTGCGGCGTCCTCGTGACGCTGTGGCGACGAGTGAACGGTCCCAACACCGACGATCTGCGGGCGCTGGAGCTCATCGCCGGGCAAGTCGGCACCACCCTGCAGCACGACCGCTTGCTCGCCGCCGCCGAAGACCAGCGCGCGCGGCTCGAGCTCATCCTCGAGGGCATGCCGGACAGCGTCTGGATCGTCGATGCCGACGGGACGCTGGCACGGACGAATCCCGCCGGCGAACGGCTCCTCGAGCTTCGCCGCGGCGTGCCGCTGCCGATGTTGAAGGAGCTCTCGGCGCGTTTCGACTCGACGGGAGACGAGCCCGAGACCGGAGACAGCCTCGGCCTGCGTCGCGCGCTCGCCGGGCAGATCGTCGCCAACGCCACCGCGATGATCCGTCAACCGTGGGCCCGGCGCGAGGTCTGGGTGCACAGCTCGGCGGCGCCGCTGCGCAATGCCTCGGGCGCGATCGTGGGCGCGGTCGGCGTCTCCAAGGACGTCACCGACCGGCGGCGCGCCGACGAGGCGATCCGGCTTCTGGCGTACGCCAGCGCCGAGCTGAGCTCGACGCTCGACTATCGACGCTCGCTCGCGAGCGTCGCCCGCTCGGCGGTGACCTTGCGGCTCGCCGACTGGTGCATCGTCGATCTCTGCGAGCCCGACGGATCGATCGTCCGCCTCACCGTCGCCCACCGCGACGCGGACAACCTCGACCTCGCCCGCGATCTCCAGCGCCATCCTCCCCGCGGCACGAGCAGCGTCTTCGCGGACGTGTTCGGCGACGGCAAAGTGCGGGCGTACGCACGGCTGCGCGAGGCGCAGGTGAAGCTGCTCGCGCAAGATCCCTCGCTGGCGCGTGTGCTCGAGAGCCTCCGGCCGCGATCGCTCCTCCTCGTACCGATCGTCGCCCGCGGGCGGAGCTTCGGCGTGATGCAGCTCATCCGCACGACCTCGTGGCGCGCCTTCCTGCACGACGACGCCGCGGTCGCCCAAGACCTCGCGCAGCGCGCCGGGATGGCGATCGACAACGCGCGCCTTTTCGACGAGGCTCGCGCCGCCGACCAGCGCAAGGACGAGTTCATCGGCGTCCTCTCCCACGAGCTGCGTACGCCGCTCACGTCGGTGATGGTGTGGGCCGGTATCTTGCGCCAAGCCTCCGACCCGGAGCGGATCCGACA
>JBGPIT010000401.1:0-4629 GCA_041485125.1 Binatia bacterium
AGACGAGCGCCGCCGCCGCGACCGTCGCCGGGAACCACTCGATCCAATTCTCGCCGATGAAGACGTAGCTCTCGCGCAAGAGGTCGAGCGACGAGTAGTGGCCGAGGTAGATCAGCTCCGGGACCGCGTTGAAGAAGACGAAGGCGACGAGCTCGAGCGCGAGGAGGAGCGCGATGCCATTCGGCATGGCGACGAGCGCCGGACCGACGACCATCGACACCACCCAGAAGATGAAGAGCACGCCGAGCACGTCGCCGAGGTACGCTCTGAAGCTGCGCCTGAAGTCCTCGAGGGTGACTCGCGAGGTGCGCACCATCATCTCGACGACATAGAGGAACGAGCCGAGACACGCCGCCCAGACGAGGCCGAGAGCGAAGCCGCCGAGGATCCCGAACGGCGCGGCGACAACGACCCCGACCGCCATGATGAGCGCGTATACGAAGAGGGTGGCGAGGACCGGCCAGTTCGCGAGCGTCAGCGCGAGGGCACGGGCGAAGACCTTCCGGTAGAGCGCCAGAGTCACCATTACCGCGCGCCTCCTCTGATCATACGGGTCAGCACAATCCGGAGCAGGGTCTGGACGGAGCGACCGAATGATCGATGCCCAACCTGACGCACCACCGCAAGAACTCTTCACGAGCGTTGCCGTCCTCGATCTTGACCGTTGCCCGCCCAACGACCTGGCGCATGAGCGGCCGGCGGCCACCGGCGCCGGGATGAAGCAACGTGGCTACGCGCCGGTCTCGCCTTGTTAGGTGACGAGCGTCGCGCTAGGTTCGATCTCGTGACGAAGGCGGCTTCGAAGCTTCTCCAGGATGCTCTCAAGCTCGGCCCGGGCGAGCGCGCTGAGCTGGCGTCTGAGCTGATCGCGAGCCTCGACGCTGCTGCCGCCGAAGACGCAAAAGCCGCTTGGGCGGCTGAGATCGAGGAGCGGGCGACACGGGCACGGTCCGGCGCGGACCCTGAAAAGCCCTGGCCCGAAGTCCGCGACCGTCTGGAACGCGCTCTGACGAAGCCTTGAGCCGTCACGTCCGGATCAGCGCCGAAGCGGAGGCCGAGATGGCCAATGCGTCTCGCTGGTACGACCGTCAACGCCAAGGGCTCGGCATCGACTTCCTCCGATCCATCGACCGGATCATCGCTCACATCGCAGACAGGCGACGCGCCGGCTCGCCGGTGCCCCGCGTTGCTGACGCTGAGTCCGGCGCGTACGCATTCCGCGGTTCCCGTACCACGTCGTCTATGTCGAACTGCGAGACCACGCTCAGGTGCTCGCCGTCGCGCATCATCGGCGGCATCCGGAATATTGGTTCGATCGCATTCCGAGCTGATGCTTTCGTGGTCACTTGACGGATCGTCGTTGAGCTGCGCGCGCCGCCGTTCGTAATCGGTTGCCCACCCTATGCGCGGCAGCTCCAACGCCTTGCTGGGCGGCACGCCGCGCTCACTTCCGGCGCAACGGCACAACGTTCGGTTGTGGCTGCTCAGGGCTCGCCGGAGGAGGCCCGGCGACACGGTCCACCGTTGTCCACTCTCGGAGAGAACCGTAACGGTCTGTTTGTTGTACCTGGTCAGCACGCCAACCACCGGCGCGCGGCCCTCCGGCTCAAAGATCACGCGGTCGCCAATCCGAAACTCGAGCATCTCCGAGTGGGCCCGCATATCGTTCAGAAATCGCAGCCGCGCCACGATGCGATTGTTTAGATCGATGAGTTCGTCCTCCGTCAGCCGGTCGATGTCGATCTTCATCCTCTTCTCTCCGGCGTTCTTGATGCTGCGCAGCTCATGCCGTCCAACGTGCACGCTCAGCGGCGGGCGCTTCGCGCCCGTCCGCTGGAGCGTGAAGTTAGACGTCGGGTTGCTTCAGACATCTCCAGTAAAGACCGAAGCGCCTCATTGACTGCAGCCGAGCTGCGAAACGCTTTGGCCACGTCCGGGTCAAGAACGACGACGTTCGCGCCTTCCTTCAGGAGACGGCGATAGTACTTACCTCGCACGGCCTTAGAGTAATCGAACTCGTACTCCGGACGCATATCATCGGGTGCTTCGGCATTCTTATTCTTCATGACGTTTCCTCTCCTGCGGTGTCGCTCGTCGTGCACTGATCAGTCGAATCGCTGCTCCTCGATCAGCATGGCACACTACCAGCAATCGCCCTCGGGACGAGTGGCCGACAGTGATGAACCGGGACTCCCCGTCGGAGTGATCGGGATCTTCCAAGGTCGCAGCCAGCGGATCGTAGAATACCGTGACCGCTTCATCGAAGGACACACCGTGCTTCTTGAGATTCACTCCAGCCTTGGCACCATCCCATTCGAAGCGCACCGATTACCTCATCCGTAGCTGGAACGTATAACTCAAATTGGACAGTTCCGTATAACACAGCGGACACTGACAGCCGTTGCAGTCTATCGCGGCCACTCGATGCGCCGGCCAGCCGGAATTCCTCAGTATTTCCAATTCCATGCCCATTTCCCGCTGGATCCTTCGGGCCGTGTTAGCTTGCGCGGCGTTGCAGGGTAACGCGGCACCCGCTCAGACCAAACTCTCCGCGTGGCTCATCGCCTAGATGCCCGCGGTGGAAGCGACCCACGGCCATGACAGCCTCCGACTGCCGTTCGAACAGCGCGACCGCGGAACAGAGACGCATCACGTGCGGTGATCAAACATGGACGCCGACTATAGGGGGCAATGGTTTGCCACGACAAGAAAGAAGTACGAGCTGTTCGGATCGCGGGGACGAATTTGTCTCGCGATGGCGTAGTTTCGTCACTCGGCTACCCGCGCGCGCCTTGCCGAGATGCGTGCTGTGTGACGCGCGTCAATCGTCGAGCAACATCCCGAAATAGAACTTCGCCGCGGCGTCCGTCGGCTCGCCGACGTGGATGTGCTTGATCTGCTGGTACTCCGCGAGGCCCCATGGACCGAGCTCGCGGCCGAAGCCGCTCTGCTTGTAACCGCCGAACGGGAAGCGGACGTTCAATAGATGGTAGTCGTTGATCCACACCGTGCCGGCGTCGATGTTGCGCGCGAGGCGGAGGGCGCGCTCCTCATCACGCGACCAGACCGCGGCGCCGAGGCCGTAGAGGGTGTCGTTCGCGATCTTGAGTGCGTCGTCGTCGTCGCGGAACGGGATGACGGAGACGACGGGGCCGAAGATCTCCTCCTGCGCGATCCGCATGGCGTTGTTGACGCCGGCGAAGATGGTCGGCTCGTAGTAGTAGCCGCGGTCGAAGCCGGCCGGACGGCGACCGCCGTGGACGAGGCGCGCGCCTTCGGACGAGCCGAGCGCCACGTAGCGCTCGGTGGTGTCGCGCTGGGCGGCGCTGATGAGCGGTCCGATGGTGGTGGCGGGGTCCATGGTGTCGCCCATCACCAGGTGATCGCGCGCGTCGGCGATCATCCGCTCGATGAACTCGTCGTAGAGCGACTCGTGGACGAGGACGCGCGTGCCCGACTCGCACACCTGGCCCTGATGGAAGAAAGTCCCGAAGAGGGCGCCGCGGACGGCGCCGTCGAGGTTGGCGTCGGGGAGGATGATGTTCGGCGACTTGCCGCCGAGCTCGAGTGTCACGCTCTTCAAGCCGCGCGCGGCGGTCTCCATCACCCGCCTGCCGACCTTGGTCGAGCCGGTGAACGCGATCTTGTCGACGTCGGGGTGCGCGACGAGAGCCTCGCCGATCTCGGGCGCGGGGCCGGTGACGACGTTCACGACGCCGTCGGGCACGCCGGCGGCGCTGCAGATCTCGGCGAGCATCAAGGCGGTGACGGGGGTGTGGGGCGAGGGCTTGAGGACGATGGTGTTGCCGGCGGCGAGCGCCGGCGCGAGCTTCCACGCGGCGGACGCCATCGGGAAGTTGAACGGCACGATGCAGGCGCAGACGCCGATCGGCTCCTTGCGGATGATGTTCCGACTCGGCACCGGCACGAACTCCGTCTGCTCCTCCTCCGCGGTGTGCGCGGCGATGAGCTCGGCGTAGTGCATGAAGGTCTGCGCGGTCGCGGGGACGTCGGCGGTGTTGGCCTTCCGGATGGTGCCGCCGCCGTCCTGCACCTCGGCGGCGGCGAGCTCGCCCTGGCGCTCGAAGATGCCGGCCATGATCGCCTGCAAGACCGTGGACCGTTCGGCGGTGCTCTTCTCGCGCCAGACGCCGCTCCGATGCGCGCGCCGCGCTGCCGCGACGGCATCGTCGACGTCCGCCGCACTCGCGGCCGCGACGCGCGCCCAGGGCTCGCCGGTTGCGGGGTTGATGCTCTCGTAGGTGGCGCCGTCACGCGCCGGCTTCGACTTGCCGTCGATGAAGAGTCCGTGGTCGTGCATGCGTCCGCTCATAGCGCATCCCGCGCGGACGCTGCCACCACTACTCAGTCGTCGTCCTCGACGTCGGGGGCGCTGCTCCGGTAGTCGTTCGGCTGGCGGGTCAGCAAGGCCCAGCTCACCGCGACGACGAGGGCCGCGAGCGTCGCCTGGAAGGTGAGAAAGGCCGCGATCTTCAAGTACACGAAGACGGGCGCGACGAAGCGGATGAGCCAGCCCGCGGCCTCGTCGGCGAGCGCCGACGTGAATGCGAGGCTGATGACCCACGCTTTCAGCCGATTCGAGAGCGGCGCGAAGAGCATCAGGTGCGC
>JBGPIT010000402.1:0-4628 GCA_041485125.1 Binatia bacterium
CCGCGCTCGATCTCGTTGAACGCCTCGTCCCACTCGACGCGCTCGAAGCGATCGCCGCGGCGGACGACCGGCGCGCGCAGGCGGTCCGGGTCCTCGTGCAGCTCCTTCACGCCGAAGCCCTTCGGGCAGATGAAACCGTGGCTGAAGACGTCCTCGCGGTCGCCGCGGATCGCGACCACCTCACCGTCGCGGGTGGTGACGGCGAGCCCGCAAGTGGCCTCGCAGAGCGGACAGGTCCAGTAGCTCGTCGTGGTCGGCGTCATGCGCGTCCTTCCTCCGGGCGAGAAGCCAGCATGGTGGCGCCAGCACGTCAAGGCGCGCCGCCGCGGCAGATTGGACTTTCGCGCGGACCGCTCGCCATCCTCGAAGGAGGAGGATCTCATGCGAAAGTTGCCCCTGCTCGTCTTGAGCGCACTGTTCGGAGTATCGCTGGCAAGTAACGCCGCGGCGGGAGTCGACGTGCACATCAACCTCGGTGTGCCGCCGCCTCCCACGGTCGTGTTCGAGAGCGAGCCCAACGTCGTCCTGGTGCCGCGCACGCGCGTCTACTACGTGCCCGGCCTCGACTACGACCTGTATCGCTACGGCGACAACTGGTACGTGAACCGCGACGGCTACTGGTATCGCTCGTCGAGCTATCGCGGCCCGTTCGCACCGGTCGTGTACGAGCGCGTGCCGCGATCGATCGTCGTCATTCCTCGCCAGTACCACCACCATCCGCTGCGGCCGGTCCGCGACCATCCGGCGCCTTCCCGCCACGCGCCTCCGCACCGCGGCGGCTACGACGACCACCGTCGCGATGGTGACCACCGCGGCCACGACGACCATCATGGTCCCGGCCACGGCCCTCGTCACTGAGCTGGCGTCACGCAGCGGCCGCCGCTCGGGCGGCGGCCGCTGCACTCCCTGAGGTGACCGACATTGACTCTCGCCGCGTGGCGTAACACACCGGAAGGCGTAGGAGGTGCCGACCATGGGACGCGACGCGGTCACGATCACCGATCACCGGACGGGTGAGAGCACGGAGCTGCCGATCGAGGGCGGCGCCATTCGCGCCACCGATCTCTGCAAGCTCAAGACCGGGGTGGACGACGCGGGCCTCATGGCCTACGACCCGGCCCTCACCAACACCGCCACGTGCAAGAGCGCGATCGGCTTCGTCGACGGCCGCGCCGGCATCCTGCGCTACCGCGGCTACCCCATCGAGGAGCTCGCGGAGCGCAGCGACTACCTCGAGACCGCCTACCTGATCGTCAAGGGCGAGCTCCCCAACGAGGAGCACTTCGACTCCTGGAAGCGCAACGTCCGCATGCACACGATGGTCCACGAGAACATCAAGAAGTTCATGGACGGCTTCCGCTACGACGCACACCCGATGGGCATGCTGGTCGGCACCGTCGGCGCGCTCTCGACCTTCTATCCGGATGCGAAGAACGTCCTCGATCTCGAGTCGCGCCGGCTGCAGACGCGCCGCCTGATCGGCAAGATGCCGACCCTCGGCGCGTTCGCCTTCCGCCGCAGCCGCGGCCTGCCGTACGTCTATCCCGACGACGAGCTCAGCTACACCGGCAACTTCCTCTCGATGTGCTTCAAGATGACCGAGCTGCGCTACCAGCCGCATCCGGTCCTCGAGCGTGCGCTCGACGTGCTCTTCATCTTGCACGCCGAGCACGAGCAAAATTGCTCGACGAACGCGGTGCGCTCCATCGCGAGCGCGTTCGCCGACCCGTACTCGGCCGTCGCCGCCGGCGTCGCCGCGCTCTACGGCCCGCGCCACGGCGGCGCGAACGAGGACGCGGTGCGCATGCTGCAAGAGATCGGCTCGGTCGAGCGCATCCCCGAGTTCCTCGCGCAGGTGAGGAAGGGCGAGCGCCGCCTCGCCGGCTTCGGGCATCGCATCTACAAGGCCTACGACCCGCGCGCGCACGTCATCAAGGAGCTCGTGCCCGCGGTCTTCGCGGTGACCGGCCGGAACCCGCTCTTCGACGTCGCGATGGAGCTCGAGCGCATCGCCCTCGAAGACGAGTACTTCGTCCAGCGCCGTCTCTTCCCGAACCTCGATTTCTATTCCGGGCTGATCTACGAGGCGATCGGGTTTCCGCCGACGATGTTCCCGGTGCTGTTCGCCGTCGCGCGCACGGCGGGGTGGATGGCGCATTGGGCCGAGCTGATCCGCGACTGGGAGCAGCGCATCACGCGGCCGCGGCAGGTCTACGTCGGGGAGGGCGAGCGCCACTACAAGGCGATCATGGAGCGGCCCGAGCCGACCATGCGCGAGGACGCGGTCAGCAAGAGCATTTGACGCCCACGGCATCACTCATACGCGCACCGCGCCCAAACCCGCGACGGTGGCCGGGTCGGGTCGAGGGACAGGGCGGGGTGCCACGGTCGCCTTTGCCGGCGGTGACGCAGGCCGCGATTCAGGGTATCAAGAGACGGATGCGGATCGTCGTGGCCGTGGCGGCGCTGGTGGCGTGCTGTCTCTCGGGGACAGCAGCGCGGAGCGCGGAGGAAGTGGTCGTTCCCCCGAAGCTCCGGCTTCTCGTCGTCGCGCCGCATCCCGATGACGAGTCCCTCGGCGCCGGCGGTCTCATCCAACGGACGCTGGCGGGCGGCGGGCGCGTCCACGTGCTCTTCATGACCAACGGCGACGGCTATCCCGAGGCGGTCACGATGGCGACGAGCCATCACGAGCCGAGCGCGGCCGACTACCGCGGCTTCGGCGAGCTGCGCCGCGCCGAGGCGCTGGTCGCGCTGTCGCGCTACCGGGTCCTGCCGCTCTCGGTCACGTTCCTCGGGTTTCCCGATGGCGGCCTGGCCGAGATCTGGCGCCGCGGGCCGCACGTCCCGGCGTACGAGTCGCCGTTCACGCGCGAGGACAATCCGCCGTATCCCGAGGCGTACGATCCACGCGCGCGCTACGTCAGCCGCGATCTGATCACCTTGATTGCGCGGCTCATCGCGGTCGCGGATCCCGATTGGATCGTCGTGCCGGCGGCGACCGACAATCACGCCGATCACTGCGCGACCTTCACCTTCGTGCTCGCGGCGTTGCACTCGCTCGCCGGCGAGCCGGGCGGCCAGTCGAAGATCCCCGACCGCCTGCTCACCTACGTCGTCCATGCCGGCAACTGGCCGCCGCCTGCGAAGGTGCCTGGACTGATGCCGGATCCGCCCGCGCTGCCGGCCGGCGCGCGCTGGATGTCGCTGCGGCTCGATGACGACCAAGTGCTCGCGAAGCTCGGCGCTCTCGAGAGCCATCACACGCAGGCCGCCGTGATGGATGGGCTCTTCCGGAGCTTCGTGCGGCCGAACGAGATCTTCGGCGTCATCGACAAAAGCGAGATCGCCCGGCTCACGCCCGGGACGCCGGCGTGCGGTGCGGAGCTGCCGTCGTACCAGCCGCAGATCGCGCACGTGGTCGCGAGCCCGATGCCGCACCCGACGCCGCCGTCACGGGCGCCGTTCGCGGTCAACCTCGACCCGCGGCAGCCCGCATCCGCGGTCCGGTGACCCGGGAGGAGACCGCCTCGCCCGTACCGCCCGCGCGCCCGTCGTCGCGGATCGTCTTTCTCGACGTCGCGCGCGGTGTCGCCGTCGTCGCGATGCTCGCCGCCAACCTCATCAACGTCTTCATGCCCGAGCGGCCGTATTGGCTCGGCCACAACCTCGGCGACGAGCTCTTGCCGCTCGATCTTCCGGCGCCGCTCTTTCAGTTTCTCGTCGGCGTGTCGCTGGTGCTCTTTCTCACGCGCCGCTCGCGCGGCGGTGATCAGACCGCGGCGCGGTGGCTGGCGGCGCGCCGCTTCGCGTTGCTCATTGCCCTCGGCGTGCTTCTCGACGCGGTCTGGATGTGGCAATTCGAGATCCGCTGGGGCGTGTTGCAGACGCTCGGCCTCGGTGGTCTCTTCGCGACCGCGCTCGCCGACGCGTCGGACGGCGTCATCCTCGCCACCGCCGCCGTGATCCTCGCGCTGCACTACGGCCCGGGCAACAACCAGGTCCACCGCTCGGCGCTCGACTGCCTGCCGTTCGTGCCCCTGACCCTGCTCGGCTACGTCGTCGGCCGGCCGCTTGCCACCGAAGCGCCATCCGCGAACGCCGCGCGTGCCGCCGTGCAACAACGCGCCGCGATCGCCGCGGTCGTCTGCATCGCGCTCGCACTCGCGCTCCGCGCCGGCGGCATCAGCTTCAACAAGGTGACCGGCTCCGGCAGCTTCGTCGCCTTCGCCGCGGCGGCGTCCGCCGCCTTCGTCGCCGTCCTCGCCGCCGCCGAGCAGCGCGGTTGGACGCTCTGGCCGCCGCTCGCCGTGCTCGGCGCCCACGCGCTCACCGCGTGGGTCCTCCAGTACGTGCTCGTCTACTATCCCATCGAGCTCCTGGCATACGGCACTCCCGCCCTCCCGGAAGCCAGCGGCGTCCTAGTGGTATCCGTCGTGGTCGTCGCCCTCTCCGCCGCAACCCTAGCCCTAGCGAAGCGCGGCATACGCATCCCCCTGTGAGCACTGCTTGCGGCCGTATTCGCGGTGCCCGGTGGCGGGTGTCGCTCCGGCGCTGTGCTGGCGGCGTCATTGCGGGGGGCGGCGTGGATGTGCGCGCGCCGGCGACTGAACCCCGGAGCCGGCGCG
>JBGPIT010000403.1:0-4616 GCA_041485125.1 Binatia bacterium
GATGATGCCGCCGAGCATGCGCTCGTCGCGGGTGAGCATCGCGAGCAGGTTGCGGCGCATCTCCTCCCGCACCGGAAGGACCGCGTATCCCGACTCTCTCAGCTCCCGGATCGTGCGCGCCTGCTCCATCGAGGTCCTCCCGGCCGTGAAGATCGCGCATTATACGCGGCGCGTTCCCGCCGAGTAAACGAGCTGCGCGTCGTCGATGCGCGCCGGGTCGCGACGCTCAGTCGCTCTTCGCCTTCAGCTTGATCGCGTCGTTCGTGCTCGCGGTCGAGAACACCGCCTCGAAACAGGTGCCGTTCGGCGTCTGCAGCTGCAGTCGCAGCGGCAGCGGCAGCGACGACGGTAGCGGCACGTGCGGCAGGGCCGCGTGCTTGCCCTGCACCGAGAGCTGCGCCGTGCCGGCGCCGGCCTTGAGCTTGATCTTGTCGATGCCCCACTGCACGCCGCCGCCGTCCTTGAACAGAAAACCCGACGAGCCCGTCGCTTTCCAGCACGGCTTACTTCCGCAGGTGCTGCCGCCCTCGACCTGCGCGCCGAAGACGAGCGCGGGCGAGGCGTCGTAGGCGCAGATTGCATACGCACCGGGGACGGTCGGATCGCCGAAGTCGCCGACCGTCGCAGTGCCCTTGCCCCACTTCCACAAAAGCTTCGGCGCTTTTCCGGAAATCTCCGTGACGGCGATCGACGACGCCGCGGTCGTGGCGGGCGCGGCGCAACCCGCTTGCGGCGTCGCCGCGCAGGCCAAGACGAACGCCTCGTTCCGCGCAATGACCATGAACGACAACCCGGAGGTCGGTGTCTGCTGAAACGACCGCCTGCCCCCCGTGACGACCTTGCCATCGCTTTGCACCGCCAGCGATGCCAGCGTCCCGCCTGCGGTCCGCTCCAGGCCGCCGTCGCCGAAGGCGCTGTCGAGCTCGCCGTTGTCTTCGAATCGCACCAGCCACGCAATCGGCTGTGCTTGCGAGAACGGCGGAGGAGAAAGACTGTCGTCGACAGCCGCGACGATGATCTGTCCGTCGGGCTGCACGGCGAGCGCGCGGGCCTGGTCGCCGCCGTCGAACAGGTCCCCCGCCGGGACGTCGATCGTCGCGATGCCCGCGGAGCCGAAATGCGAATCGAGCCTGCCGCTCTTCCCGAAGCGCGCTACCAGCGTCACCGGGCGGTTCGCCTCGAAGGTCCACCCGCCGACGAGCACGCGACCGTTCGGGTCGAGCGCAATCGCGTTGCCGACGGCGGATGCGATGTGCGTCACACCGACGGGCGAGCCGTCGAGCAGGAATCTTGCGAAGACCAGGTCGAAGAAGCCCGAGGCGCCGGCGGCGAGAATCGCGCTGCTGCTCGCGGTCAAACCGTTGATCCGTTCGGGATCCGCCATGACGACGACACCGCCGTCGCCGAAATCGAGATCCAGCTCCCCACCGTCGCCGTAGCCGACGAGGACGCCGTGCGGAGAGCCCGCGATTTTCGTCGAGCCCCCGACGACGAGCCGGCCGCTCGCGAGCCTGACGAGGGTACTGGCCGTATCGTCCGTGCCGGCGGCGACGTCGGTCGTCGTCATCCCGTCACCACCGAACGACGAGTCGAGCGCACCGGTGTCGTCGAAGCGCGCGATCGCGATTTGCGAGCCGGCTCCCGGTCCGGCAACGGTGCCGGCGACGACGATTTTGCCGTCGGGCGCGAGAACGATCGCGGACGCCGCCTCGCCGCCGACGCCGAAATCCGCGCTCGCCACACCGCCACTCCCGAAGCTCAGGTCCGGCGAGCCGTCGAGCTCGAAGCGCGCAACGATGAACGTCGGAGCGGTCTCACGCCAACCGACGGCGATGATCTTCCCGTCGGGCTGGACGGCGACCCCATACGCCTCGGCCTTCGAGCCGAGATCGGTCTCCAAGACCCCATCACCGTCGAGGGTCGGATCGGGATCCCCCGGTGCGGCAAACGCCGGCGAGGCGCCGCAGACCAGCACCGCGGTCCACAATGAAAGCAACGTCCGCGAGACGGTTCGGGTCGGATACATGTTCAAGGGTTCCTTCCGTCGAGCGCCGCACGGTCCCGCAAGCCGCCCCTCCGTGTCAATGAAAAAAGGGGCGACCGAGATCGCCAGCGATGAAGCCGGACGACCCGCGATCAGCGCGAAAAGAGCGGCGCGAGGCGATCGTAGGTGGTCTCGAGATGCTCCGAGATCACCTTCGCCTCGGCGAGGAGCGGCATGAAATTCGTGTCGCCGTTCCAGCGCGGCAGCAGATGCCAGTGGCAATGATCGGCAACGCCTGCGCCCGCCGCCCGCCCGAGATTCATCCCGATGTTCAACCCCTCGGGCGCATACGCCGCCCGCAACGCCGTCGAAGCCCGGCGCACCGCGCGACCAAGCGCGTCGTACGCCGCGTCGTCGAGGTCTTCGAGCGTCCCGACATGCGCCCGCGGCGCGACCAAGACATGCCCGTTCCCATACGGGAACTTGTTGAGCATCGTGATCGTATGCTCGTCCCGCGCGAGCACGAGACGCGCCCGCAAGTCATCGGCAGCAATCGCCGCGCAAAAAAAGCACCCCGTCGACGGCACCTCTTCCAGATACTGCATGCGCCAAGGCGCCCAGAGCGTCTTCACGGTCGACGGTTGTGCGAGGCGTCAGCGGCGGGCGAGCGCGGGGCGGCCGCGTCAGACGCGAAGCGTCTGCGCGGCCGACACGTGCTTGTCCGCCGCTGACGCCTCGCGCGACCGCCGACCGTCATCACACCTGTTCGACTTCGCGCTCGCTCTCCGGAACGGGCTTGCCGTCGACCCGGAGCTTCAGCTCTTTGCCGACTTTGAAGAACGGCACGCGCTTCGCCGCCACCGGCACGACCGCGCCGGTCTTTGGGTTGCGCCCCTCGCGCGCCTGGCGGTGCTTCACGACGAAGCTGCCGAAGCCGCGGATCTCGATCCGCTCGCCGCGCGCGAGCGCCTCGGTCATGCTGTCGAAGACCGCGTTGACCATGATCTCGGCGTCGCGACAGGAGAAGCGCGGATAGATCCGCACGACCTCGTCGATGAGGTCGCGCTTGGTCATGGACCCGCTGCCGGCAAGAATCGGATTCGTGGCCATGCCTCCTCCTGATTCAGCGCATCAGCAGCCCGCTGTAGAGGAGCTGCAAGCCGAGTGCGGGCCGGATGGGCAGCCATTCCCCGGCGTTCGAGCCGAAGAGGAAGCTCAGCCACCATGGCTCGCGGCGTAGCTGCGCGTGGCTGATGCGCGGCTCGCCGCTGATGTGACCTCGCTCCGCCGCCATCGCGACGGCGTCCTCGAGACCGCCGAGCGTGTCGACGAGCCCGACGGCGAGCGCCTGCTCGCCGGAGAAGATGCGCCCGTCGGCGAGCTCACGGACCTTGCTCTCGTCCATTTGCCGGCCGGCCGCGACCGCGCCGATGAACTGCGCGTGCACGCTGTCGAGCATCTGCTGAAAGAGTCCCCGCTCCACGTCGGTGAGCGGTCGGGTCGGGGAGCCCATGTCCTTGTGCTCGCCGGCCTTCAGGATCTCCGGCTGGACGCCGATCTTCTGCAGCAGCTCTTGCGCGTTGGCGAGCTGCATGATGACGCCGATCGAGCCGGTGAGCGTACCGGGATTGGCGACGATCGCGTCGCAGGCGCTCGCGACGTAGTAGCCGCCCGACGCCGCCAAGCCACCGAGCGACGCGATCACCGGCTTCTGCTCACGGAGCTTGCGGATGGCGTTGTAGATCTCCTGCGACGGCGCAACTCCGCCGCCGGGCGACTCCACCCGCACCACGACCGCCTTCACCACCGGCGAATGGCCGAACGCCTTGAGCGCCTCGACGACGGCCTTGCTGTCGTTGATGACACCTTCGACCTCGACGAGGCCGACGCGGCCGCTCACCGGCAGCGCGGTCGAGAGGTTCCCCTCGGTCGTGACGGTCAGCACGAAGACGGCGATGAAGAAGAGGACGACGACGGTGCACAAGACCGCGATGCCGCGTGCGATGGGATGGCCTGCCGCCATGAAGTCGTCGCCGGGGCGCGCTCGGCTCTACTTCTCCGCGTCGCTCTTCGCCTTCGCGGGGCGGTCGCCTTCGTCACGGTCGAGCCGCAGATCGCCGGTGAGAAGATCCTCGAACGAGAACTTCGCGCCCTCACGCTCGCGCTTCAGATAGCTGTCGACCTCGTCGCGCTCCTCGCTGCGACGAAGCGCCTTGATGCTGAGGCCGATGCGACGCTCGCGCGGATCGACGTGGGTCACTTCCGCCTCGACGTTCTCGCCGACGTGGAAGAGCTGGGCCGGCTTGTCGACGCGCTCGGTCGAGAGCTGGCTCACGTGGATGAGCCCCTCGAGCCCTTCCTCGATCTCGACGAAGACGCCGAAGTCGGTGATGCTCGTGACGGTGCCGTGGATCTTGGTGCCGACCGGGTAGCGCGTCGGCATGCTGTTCCACGGATCCTCGCTCAGCTGCTTGATGCCGAGCGAGATGCGCTCGTTCTCGACGTCGATCGCGAGCACGACCGCCTCGACGTCGTCACCCTTCTTGAAGAGCTCCGAGGGGTGCTTCACCTTCTTCGTCCAGTGCAGGTCGGAGATGTGCACCAGACCGTCGATGCCCTCGTCGACCCCGAC
>JBGPIT010000404.1:0-4597 GCA_041485125.1 Binatia bacterium
CGCCGTCAGGTGCTGCTGCTCACGGTCATCGGCTACACGCTCGCGACGGTCGCGACCGCGTTCACCGTCACGGTCACGCCGTTCGTGATCTGCCAGCTGCTCGCCAACGTGTTCCTGGTCGCCGAGCTGTCGCTCGCGCACGTAGTGATCGTCGAGGAGTTCCCGCCGCGCTTGCGGGGCTTCGGCCTTGGCGTCCTCGGCTTGCTCGGCAGCCTCGGCTCCGGCGCCGCCGCGATGCTCTTCCCGTTCATACAAGCGACCACCCTCGGCTGGCGCGGCCTCTACTTGATCGGCATCGTGCCGCTCGCCTTCCTCACCTACTTGCGCCGCGCGCTCCCGGAGACGCGCCGCTGGGAGTCGGCGCACGCGAGCGGCGCGGCTCCGCAGTGGAACGTTCTCTGGCACGCGCCGCACCGCGGCCGCTTGCTGCCGCTGGTGGCGATCTCGATCGCGGCGTGGGCCGTCATCGGCCCGGCGTATGCCTTCTTCTCCTACGTCGCGACGACGGTCCATCAGTGGACGCCGGCGCACGTGAGCCTGGCGATCGTCATCGGCGGCGGCGTCGGCACCCTGGGCTGGCCGATCGGCGGCCGTCTCGCCGACGTGCTCGGGCGCCGGCTCACCGGCTCGCTCGGCGTCACCGCGATCGCCGGCGCGATCCTGCTCATCTTCCGCGGCCCATCGAGCTGGACGGCGCCCGGCTTCAGCCTGCTGGTCTTCGCCGAGGCGTGGGTGACGACGATCGTCGCCGCGCTCGCGACCGAGTGTTTCCCGACCGCGATCCGCAGCTCCGCGAAGGCGCTGATCACGAACGCGCAGATCCTCGGGGGTATGCTCGGCCTCGCGGCGGTCGGCGCGTTTGCCGATCGCATGGGCGGCGCCAGCACGGTGATCGCGGCATTGGCCGCCCTCGACGCGGTGGCGCTGATCCTGCTCTGGACCTTGCCCGAGACGGCGGGCGTCGATCTCGACGCGCTCGAGCCGCAACTCGACTGACGCGCCGCCGCGGCCGGCGCGCCACGCTCGCCGCGTGACGCGCGCACTCTCAGTGGCGCAAGAACTCGAGGACGCGGCGGTTCACGAGGTCCGGCGCTTCTTGGTGCACGAAGTGGCCGGCGTTCGGCACGTGCTCGATCGCGAGACCGCGCGGGAAGAGGCTTTCCATCCCGTCGGCGAGCTCGACGCCGACGCAGGCGTCCTTGGCGCCGTGGATATACAGCGCCGGCACGTCGATCGGCGTCGCCATCATCTTCGACTGCAGATCGGCCAGGGCCGGATCCTGTAGCTCGGGATTGAAGGTCGCGCGGTAGTAGCCGAGCGCGGCCTGCAGCACGCCGGGCGCGCGGAAGGTCTCCTTCACGGCCGCCATCTCTTCCGGCGGCCACCGCCATCCCGGCGACCAGTCGCTCCAGAGTCGTTCGATGAACGCGTAGTCGTCGAACGCGACCGCGGTATCGGCGAACGGCGTCTGAAAGAAGAACATGTACCAGGAGCGCTTCTGCTGCGCGTAGCTGGTCGCGAACGCGGTCATGATCTGCGGACCGTACGGGACCGCCACCGTGACGAGCTTCCGCACCCGCTCCGGCGCCGCGAGCGCGGCGCCGTACGCCGCCAGCGCGCCCCAATCGTGACCGAACACGATCGCGTCGTCGGCGCCGAGCGCGTCGATGAGCGCGACCGCGTCGAGCGCGAGCGCGGCGCTCTGGTAGCGCCCGTCGGGCGCGAGCTCGGTCGGCGCGTAGCCCCGCATGTACGGCGCGACGGCGCGGAACCCCGCCGACGCCAAGGCGGGGAGCTGGGCGCGGAACGAGCGCGCCGTATCCGGAAACCCGTGGAGGCAGAGGACGAGCGGACCGTCCCCTGCCTCCAGCGTCGCGAAGTCGAGCCCGCGCGCGCGGACGATGGAGCGCTTCACAGCTTCAGCCAGACTTGCTTCACCTGGGTATAGAGCTCGATCGAGTGCTTGCCGAGCTCGCGGCCGAAGCCACTCTGCTTGTAGCCGCCGAAGGGTGAGGTCGGATCGATCTGGCCGTAGCAGTTGACCCAGACCGTGCCGGCCTTGAGCGCGCGCGCGACCTTGTGGGCCTTGCTGACGTCCTTCGTCCACACGCCTGCCGAGAGCCCGTACATCGTGTCGTTGCCCTGCAGCACGGCGTCGTGCTCGTCCTTGAACGGGATCGCGGAGACGACCGGGCCGAAGATCTCCTCCTGCGCGATGCGCATCTTGTTGTTGACGTTGGTGAAGACGGTGGGCTTGACGAAGAAGCCCTTGCGGAAGTCGCCGCTGGTCTCGGCCTCGCCGCCGGCCTTCACGGTCGCGCCCTCGTCCTTGCCGACCTTCAGATAGCCCTTCACCCGATCGTACTGCTCCTGCGAGACCAGCGGGCCCATGCGCGTCTCGGGATCGAGCGGCGGCCCGAGCTTCACCTGCTGCGCGTAGGCACTGACCTTCTCGGTGAACTCGTCGTACATGCCCTGCTCGACGAAGAGCCGCGAGCCGGCGCAGCACACCTGGCCCTGGTTGAAGAAGATCCCGCCGAGCGCGCCCATCAGCGCGGCGTCCTGATCGGCGTCGATGAAGACGATGTTCGGCGACTTGCCACCGAGCTCGAGCGAGACTCTTTTCAGATTTCCGGTCGAGAGCTTCAAGATCTCGCGGCCGACCTCGGTCGAGCCGGTGAAGGCGACCTTGTCGACGCCGGGGTGCGCCGCGATCGCGGCGCCCGCGGTCGGGCCGAACCCGGGCAGGATGTTGACGACGCCTTCCGGTACGCCGGCCTCGAGCAGCAGCTCGCCGAGACGGAGCGCCGTCAGCGGCGTCTGCTCCGCCGGTTTCAAGACGACTACGTTGCCACACGCCAGCGCCGGCGCGATCTTCCACGACGCCATCAGCAGCGGGAAGTTCCACGGGATGATCTGGCCGCACACACCGACCGGCTCGCGCAGCGTATAGCTGAAAAACGCCGGGTCGCTCGGGTTGGTCTCGCCGTAGATCTTCGTCGGCCAGCCGGCGTAGTAGCGGAAGGTCTCCGCCGCGCCGGGGACGTCCATGTTGCTCGACTCGAAGATCGGCTTGCCGACGTCGAGGCTCTCGAGCTGCGCCAGCTCGTCGCGATGCTGCTCGATCAGGTCCGCGACTTTCAGCAGCAGGCGTGCGCGGTGATACGGATTGCTCTCGCCCCAGCCGCGCTCGAACGCACGGCGCGCGGCGGCAACGGCGCGGTCGACGTCGGCGGCGTCCGCCTCGGCGACGCGCGCGAGGACCTCGCCGGTCGCTGGGTTCACCGTCTCGAAGGTCTTTCCCGAGAGCGCGTCGACCCACTTGCCGTCGATCAACAGCTTCTTCGGTGACCCGTTCAGGAACCTCGCGATCGTCGGATCGAGCTCCGGCGCTTTGATGGCGGGCTGGCTCATACGTCCTCCTCGTACGTGCGTGGATGTGGGATCAGGCGCCACACTAGCCGCCGCTCGGCCCAAGTCAACGACGGCATGCGCACGAGCCGTGTGGCTGGACGGCGCGTCCTCCGTTAGTGTCGGTGGCGGTGGAGATTCGCGTCCATGCGAGCGTCGCGGAGATCGAGCGCGAGGTCTGGGACGGGCTCGTCGGTGACGGCTCACCCTTCCTCGAGTGGGGCTGGCTCGCGTCCCTCGAGGAGGCGAAGTGCGTCTCCGACGAGACCGGCTGGCTGCCGCAACACCTCACGGTGATGGACGGCGGCCGACTCGTCGGCGCGTGCCCGCTGTACGTAAAGTCGCACAGTCAGGGCGAGTTCGTCTTCGACCACGGCTGGGCCGAGGGCGCCCGCCGCGGCGGAATCCGCTACTACCCGAAGCTGCTGGTCGCGGCGCCGTTCACGCCGGCGACCGGCGTGCGCTTTCTCTGCGCGCCCAACGTCGACCGCGCGAGCGTGATCGGCGTCCTCGGCACCGCCCTCAAGCAGGTCTGCGATCGCAGCGGCTTCTCGTCCGTGCACGTCAACTTCTGCGTCGACGACGAGGTCGCGGCGCTCGGCGAGGTCGGCTTCGAGCAGCGCACCGGCTACCAGTTCCAGTGGATCAATCCCGGCTGGCGCGACTTCGACGACTATCTCTCGGCGCTGCGCAGCAAGCGGCGCACCCAGGTGAAGCGCGAGCGCCGCGAGCTCGACACCCAGGGTATCCGCATCGTCGCGCTCACCGGCGACGAGATTCCCGACGAGATCTTCCCGGCGATGTTCCGGCTCTACAAGAGCACGATCGACAAGCTCTACTGGGGCCAGCAGTACCTGAACGCCGCGCTCTTCAAGCTGCTCCGCCGGCGCTGGAAGCAGCGCCTGTGCTTCATCGTCGCGCAGCGCGGCGACGAGCTCGTCGCCGGGACGTTCAACGTCCGCAAGAACGGCGTCCTCTACGGGCGCTACTGGGGCACCTTCGAGGAGCTCCGCTACCTGCACTTCAACGTCTGCTACTACGCCGCGATCGAGTACTGCCTGCGCGAGGGGATCGGCCGCTTCGAGCCCGGCGCCGGCGGCGAGTTCAAGCACCTGCGCGGCTTCGACGCCCGCCCGACGACCAGCATGCACTACGTCCGTGACCCGCGCCTGGCGCACGCCATCCG
>JBGPIT010000405.1:0-4565 GCA_041485125.1 Binatia bacterium
CGCACCGCGACGTCGCCGAACGCACCGCCCGCGCCGTCGTAGTCGAGGTACATGCGGAACGCGTACGCGCCCGGCTGAGCCGACGTCGGCGGCGCCCACAGCGTCGCCAGGTCGAGACCCTCGCGGCCGAAGATGCCGAGGACGTCCGCCTGCGCCAGCGCGCCGTTGATGTGATCGAGCGCACCCCAGTTGTACTCGGTGACCGCGAGCTTGGTGCTCGGATAGTTCGCGCTCACCCACTCGTGCATGCGCGGCAGCAGCCGCACCGCCTCGTTGATCCAGCTCTCGTCGACGTACGACGAATCCCAGAGCGAGCGTGTCGAGCGCAGGCGCAGCGCCTGCGTCGTCGCGTTGCCGGCCGACGAGAGCGCCACGCCCGACGCCTGCGGGTAGTAGTGCACGTCGACGTAGTCGAGAATGCGCGTCCCCCGGATTGGGATTGTCGTTCGGGATGTTCTCGAAGAACCAGTCGCTGGCGCGGTTGCTGGTGTCGTTCTGCCAGTTGTAGCGCGTGGTCGCGTTGCCGCCCCAGCGCCGCACCGGCAGCTGCAGCTCCGTAGCGAGATCCTCGTCGGCGAAGTTCATCCCGTAGATGTACGGGCTGATCGGATGGCGGTCGGCGCCGGCGTCGACGCTGAGCGACGGACCCGCGAACGCGAGACGGACGCTCGCGAGCACGACGACGACAACGAGCGCGCGCAGGCAGGTGACACGGCGAACGGCGGCCATCGCCGAACTGTAGCGTGCGGCGTGCCAGAAGGCAGCAGGAACGTCGGAGGTCGCGCCGGCGCTCGTGACACCTGGGGCCGTGGCGTCGACGCGGCGAGCTTTCGCCGCCACGACACATCGGCATTCCCGCTTGCTGTGCTCGGTGTTTGTGCGCGTGCGCGCGTTAGTGCGCGGCGATTGCTTCGCGTCTATGCGGCTGGTCGCACCGCACGGATACTGACGGGCATGCGCGGATGGGGTGCCGTCTCATGCGACGCGTGAGTCCGGCGGCGCTCGCCGCGACGCCGAGCCGTCTCGTCGTCCGCCGCGCGTGGTGGGCCTACGTGCCGCTCGCCGCGATGCTCGCGCTCGGATGCACGGTCTGGGGGGCACTCGCATGGCACGTCGACGCGCCGCTCGCTCGCCTCGCGCTGACGCTGCTCTTCGCTTTCGTGCTCGCGCTCTTCGTGTTGGTCGCCGGCCGGATCGTGAAGCTCCGGGGCGACGCCAACTGGCTCCTCCGACTCACCGACGGCGCGCTCATACTCAACCACGCCGACGAGGTCGGCCGCCCCGCCGCTGAGCCTGTCGAGCTTCCGTTCGGCGAGATCCTCTCGGCACGACGGATCGTCGAGAAGCGCGTCGGCGTCGGGGACCATACGATCGAGGACGTGCATGACACGCAGGTCTATCTCGAGCTCGGCCTCGCCGACGTCGACTCGTCACCGCTCGCGGGCTTCCGTCCACCGATCGTGCTCGTGGACTCCCGTACGCTCCGCATCGGGTGGCGCGATCGCACCACCCGTCCTGACACCGTCGCTGGCGGTGTTCGTCGCGGCGTTGCCGCCGACGGTCGCCCGCGCGCCCGACTGGCGCACCGAATGGCACGACTCGCGGCTGCTCTCCGACGAGGCGTTCAGGGAGCGCGTGCACGCGCTCTGCGCCGGCAACGACGAGCTCGGGGCGATCAAGGTCGTTCGCCTCCGCTACAAGCTGGGCCTGCGCGAAGCGAAGGATCTCGTCGAGCGGCTGTCGATGTCCTAGCGGCAGCGGTGGGCCGGTAGTGTATGGTGTGCTGGCGCATGCACCCCGCACCGAACCGGACCGACGCGCACGCACGCGTCGCCCTCGTCGCGGCGTTGGTTGCCTCGACGTTCGCCATCGCGCCGCCGCCGGCGCGTGCGGCAACGACGGTGCCGGCGCGGCTGACGGATGTGCAGGGCGTCGAGATCGACGTCGCGGATCTCGCCGCGCGCAACACGCTGATCGTCGTGACACTCAAGGCCCCCGGGTGTCCCGTCTGCCAGGAGCAGCTCCACCGTCTCGTCGCCTTACGAGAGCGCCTGCGGGCGTGCGGCGCGACCTTCATCGTGCTCGCACCCGGTCCGGCCGAGGCGCTCCGCGAGCTCGCCGAGCGGAGCGGCTTTCCGTACCCGTTCATCGAGGACACGAATGTCGCGCTCGCGCGCAGCATCGGCCTGGCGCTCGGCGACGATGAGATCATGCCCGCATTCTTCCAGCTCGATGCGGCACGCGAGATCGTCTGGATGCAACGCGGCCGCGGTCCCGGCGCGTTCGGCGAGCGCGAGCTGCTAGCGCACTTGGGATGTCGCAGCTCTGCCGGCGATCGCATCGCCGCGATCGAACCGGGAGTCCACCGATGACCGCGACCGTCGAAAGGTTCCAAACGCGCCACCGCTTTCTGCTCGAGCTCCTCACCAAAACCGATCGACCGGCCGCGATCGCCGATTGTCAGCTCCTCACCCTGCCCGGTGACCGCCCGCCCTGGACCGATACCCGCCTCGACGTCGCCGCGGGCGAGGATCTGACGCTCCTCACGACCGGCAAGATCTTCTTCTCCGAAGCGCTCGGCCTCTGGGGCCCGCCGCGCTTTCATCTCTGGGCGCGCATCGGCGAGGACGGCACGATCTGGAACTGCACGCGCGACACCTTCACACACCGGGCCACGACCGATGGTCGGCTCTTCTTCGGCATTTACCAGGGCGAGTGGGCGTCGCCGCAGGGTGAGCTGGCGACGCCGCTCGAGCTCTACGACGCGGGCGGCGGCGCGATCGACGTGCTCGTGATCCGCTGGCGCGGCGACGCGCTGCACGGACTCGCGGCGCTCGCGCGGCTGGTGCCGAACGACGCGCTCGTGGCGTCCGAGCTCGCCCGACTCCACGCGCCCGTTCGTCCACCCGAGGGTTGGCGCTACCTCTGGTCCCTCGGCGAGAGCGAGATCTTCGCGCCGTGCGAAGCGGCGGGCCGGCCCGCAATCCGCGTCACGGCCGACAGCGACGTCGGCATCATCCAGAAGCCGATCGACTTCCCGCTCGCACCCGACACGACGTTGTCGTGGCGCTGGAACGTCGCCGAGCTTCCGGTCGACGAGCCGGAAAACGTGATGCCGGCGCACGACTACGTCTCGCTCGCGCTCGAATTCGAGGACGGCAAGGATCTCACCTGGTATTGGAGCGCCGCCCTCGCGCCCGAGAGCCACTACGCCTGCCCACTGCCGACGTGGAACGCGCGTGAGACGCACATCGTCGTCCGCTCCGGGAAGGACGGGCTCGGGCACTGGCACGACGAGAAGCGCAACGTCTTCGACGACCATCGCATGGCGATCGGCGGCGCGCCGCCGCCGCGGATCGTCGGCGCGTGGATCATCGCGGTCTCGCTCTTCCGCCACGGTCGCGCCCGCGCCGAGTTCGCGGACGTCGTCCTCGAGAGCGCCGGCCGGCGCCTGCAAGTCCTGTGAGCCTGATCGACGGCGAGTGTGAGCCGCGCTTCGGTGCGGTCCGGGACGCGTTCGCGGCAAGCTTCGAGGGGGGGCGCGAGGTCGGCGCCTCCTTCGCCGCGACGATCGACGGTCGCGTCGTCGTCGATCTCTGGGGCGGTCACGCCGACGCGGCCCGCACGCAGCCGTGGCAGCGCGACACGATCGCGACCGTCTTCTCGACGACCAAGGCGATGGTGGCAACCTGCGTCCACGTCCTCGTCGATCGCGGCCTCCTCGATCTCGACGCGCCGGTCGCCAGTTACTGGCCGGAGTTCGCGCAAGGTGGCAAGGCGGCGATTCCCGTGCGTTGGCTCTTGAGCCACAGCGCCGGTCTCGCGGCGATCCGGACGCCGCTCCCGTCCGAATCGCTCTACGACTGGCAGCGCATGACCGAGGTGCTCGCCGCCGAGGAGCCGTGGTGGGCGCCCGGCACGACGAGCGGCTACCACGCCCTCACCTACGGTCATCTCGTCGGCGAGGTGATCCGCCGCGTCGCCGGCACGAGCGTCGGTGCGTTCTTCCGCGAGGAGCTCGCGGTGCCGCTCGACGCCGACTTCCACATCGGCCTCGCCGGCAGCGAGGACGGTCGCGTCGCCGAGATGGTCGGCCCCTCGTCCGAGGAGTCGGCGGCGGCGCGCGCGGGAATCCGTCCCGACTCGCTGCTCGCGAAGGTCATGGCAAATCCCCGCATCACCCCCGAGCTCGCGAACACGGCGCCGTGGCGCCGCGCCGAGGTGCCGGCGGTGAACGGCCACGGCAACGCGCGCTCGGTCGCGCGGGTCATGGCGGCGCTCGCCTGCGGCGGCACGCTCGACGGCGTGCGACTCGTCGGGCCGGAGACGCTCGCGCGCGCGACCGCCGAGCAGTGGCGCGGCCGCGATCTGGTCCTGCGCCTGCCGCTGCGCTGGGGCCTCGGCTTCATGCTGACGAGCCCCGACCTGCCCTTCGGCCCGAATCTGCACACCTTCGGTCACGGCGGCTGGGGTGGGTCGCTCGGCGTCGCCGACGGCGACGCGCGCGTCAGCTGGGCGTATGTGATGAACAAGATGTCGCCGGGGACGACGGGCGACTTCCGCGC
>JBGPIT010000406.1:0-4529 GCA_041485125.1 Binatia bacterium
AACGCGGGAACCACGGGGCCAGGTCGCGCGCGTGCCACGCGGCGACCGCGGGCTCATAGGTCACTCGCGCCAACATCCCGAAGTACAGCGCTCGCAGCCCACCCGCCCGCAGGAGATTGCGCGCACTGTCGATCACCAACTGCTCGCGCGCCGGCTCCGCAATGGCCAATACCCCGCCGGGCTTCAAAATGCGGTACAGCTCCGCCAGGCAGTGGTCCGCGATCTCCGGTGGCAGCTCATGGAACAGGAAGGACGCGCCGATGCCGGCGAAGCGTTCATCTGGAAATCCAGTCGCCTCTGCCAGACCCTGAACGAAGCGTACGTCGGGATGACGCCGCGCCGCGCACTTGAGCAGATACGGACACGCGTCCAACCCCCACACTTCCGTCGCGCCCTGCTCGCGCAAGGTGCCGGCAAGTCCGCCGGCGCCGCACCCGACGTCCAGCACGACGTCGCAGCTCGATAGCGCGCGAGCGACGCTGCGTCGCGTCGCCCGCATGACCCCCAGCATGACCCGATCGAACCAGTCCGCATACGCGGTGGCGACGCGCTCGGAATACGTGCCGTTGGGAAGATGGTGAAACTCTTGCAGCAGATACGAAGGAAGACGCTCGCGCCCCGGTAGGTCATCCGGAAGCTCGACCGTCTTCCGCGGTCCCACGACGTGCCGGACGAATGCAAGCAGGTCTCCGGGCCATAGCAAGTTCAGCTCGTCGGGCCATGCCGCCGGAAGGCGCATGTTTGCCCAGTCGAGCACGACCGGATCGCGCTGCGGTGCCTCGCCGATTTCTTCCGCGCCCGACATCACGGGACGGCTACCACACTCGAGCGCTCTCAGGGGAACGCGACCTGACCGATCCCGAGCAGCTCGCGGAGGCGCGGCACTTGCAGCTCGAGGAGCTGTTCGGTGCGGCACGCGAGTCGTCGCTGCACGCAGGCCGCGATTTGCGCCGGCGAGTCCAGCGGCGATACCCCGAGAGCGTTGCATTCGGTGGCGAGCGCGCCGAAGCCGAGTCCATCGTCCGCGACGATGTCGGCGACGGCGAGATTTGGATCGGTGCAGGCTTTCACCACCGCGGTGGCGAGGCGCGCCTGGACGCCGCTTCCGGGGGCGGCGAGCTTGGCGAAGGCCTTGGCGCAGGCGGTCTTGGCTTTGGCGATGCACGTCGCCTCGTCCGCGAGCTGGATGCAGGCGAACACTTTGTCGGTGCACGTTCGTGCGATGGCGAGGCGGCTCTTCACGAACTTCGCGCCAGCCTTCGTGATCGCCTTCTCACACGCGATGGCGGCCTTGGTTCTTTCCTTCGGTTGGCCGAGCCCCTGGTCGTTGCCGTTGCTCCCAGCCGGCAAGCAGCCGAGCTCCACGGCCGGATTGCGTCCGGCGCGCGTGAAGAGCTCGTACGCTCGCGGCACCTGCGCGCCGACGATCTGCTCGACGCGACAAGCATGCTCGCGCGCCACGCACGCGGCGACGTCGTCGCTGTTGGCGAGCCCGCCGGTCAGGAATCGCTGCACGCAGTCGGTCTCGAACGCGGCGTAGCCGAGCCCGGTGCCGTCGCGGAGATCGATCGGATCCACCTGGGGCGGGCCGCCGGGATCCTTCGAACCGCAAGCCTTCGTGATCGTACCGGTGAGCTTGGCTTCGTCCTTGGCGAGCGCGCCGAGCTCTTTCGTGCATCGCGCTTGCGCCTTCGCCCGGCAGGAATCGTCCGCCGGCTTCGCCTGCACGCACGCCAGCTCCCCGTTCACACACGCATGCAAATGGTCGAGCCTCTGAGCGGCGAACTGGGCACCGGCCTTCTCGATCGCTTTCTGGCACTTGACCGCGGCCTTGCTCCGCGGCGCCGTGAGACCCACCCCCTGGCCGTCGCCGGAGGGACAATCGGCGGTGTCATCGCGGTCGACGAGCTGATCGCCGTCGTCGTCCAGGCAGTTGTCGCAAATCTCGCACGGCGGGCTCGCGCAGACGGGCGTCGCGGTGGCGGTGGGCGTGGGGACGATCGCGGTCGCCGTTGGAGTGCGAGTGGGCGTCGGGGTGACGGTCGCCGTCGCGGTGGCGCCGGGGCTCGGCGGCGTGTTCGGGAAGGTGAGGACGGGCATTCCATTCTCGTCCGCGATGTAGAGCGTGACGTTGGGAACGGGCTGGCCCTGGTCGTCGAGGACCTGGATCGCCAGCAGATCCAGGGTGTCGCCGAAGTCGGCGTTGACCTCCGCGTCGTAGCCGCTCACGCCGGCCGGGGCGACGATCGAGACGTCGGAGCGGAGATCGAGCCGGAAGCCGGCGTGCGGATCCCAGTTGTCGAGTTTGACGCTGGCGACGGTGTCGGGAGGACAGCTCGTGTTCGCGCACTGTATCGCCGACTGACCCACGATCGAGGTCGTCAGCGTGGCGACCGAGAACGCCTGCAACGGGACGCTGAGATTGTTTCCGGACTGGGAGATGGTGCCGTGAAGCCCGAAGTAGAACGCCACCGCAGTGGTCCCGGACGAGATATAGCCGCTCACCGGGCCGATCGTCGTGCGCGCGAAGCCGTACGCTGCCGTTTCGGGGTGCGTGGCCGACGCGTTCGTTCGCTTGAGGTGGGCGAGCGCCTTCAGGAAGATCCCCCCAGTGGCGCTGATCCCCGCCTGGCCTTTCACGCTCCCGCAGAGAAAATCGAGCGTGCCGGCTGCCGGGCAGTTCGCGCCGCCGTACGAGAACCCGAGTGCTTGGAGCAACGCGGGTGTGGGGTCGTCGCCGCGAAAGAGGTTGAAGCCGTTTTGATTGAAACCCACGCCCGCCTGGTAGAGCACGGAGGCGGTCGCTGATGGAGGAACGAGAAGGACCGTCACGATCGCGAGGGCGGCGAGCAAAGATCGGCAGGGTCGTCGCACGCGCGGATACTACCCCGACGACGGGGAAACGCGTCAACCGCGCGCATTGGCCGCTGGTCGCGAGCGGGGGTGTCGATCTGCGAGCGAGGCGGTCGACAAGTAAGTCGGGTTTCTGTCCTTCAGCTTCCCGCTGCATGCCGCTTGGAGTATGGTCCCGCCGTGGCGCAGCCTTTCGGGACGGCAGCACCAGCTTCCGGGGAAACTGCGGACGCACCACCGCACGACGAGCGCGAGCTCGGCCGCGACGAGCTCGCCGCGCTCCTCGCGATCAACCGCGCGATCGGCCGCCATTTGCACCGTGACGAGCTGTTCGGAGCACTGGCGACCTGCCTCAAAGACGTCGTGCCGACACAGCGTTTCGGTATCGAGCTGCCCATCGCGGGCGACCGCCTGCAAGGGCATCTATTGACGCCGCGCGGAACCGGAGAAGAGCCCACGGAGCCGACGGTGCTTCCCGCCGCCGGAACCGCGTGCGACTGGGTGCTCCGCAATCGCGAGTGGATCGTGACCTCACGACGCGAAGAGCTGCGCGAACGTTTCCCGGTCACGTTCACCGTGATGGATAGCGCCGGCGCGGACTCGCTGTGCGCCCTCCCCCTCGTGGTCGGTCAGAGCTGCCGCGCGGTCCTCTTCTTCATGGCGGTGGCGCCGGGCGCCTACGCGAACCTGCCGCGCGGGCTGCTCGAGCAGATCGCGAGCGCGGTTGCCGTGGCGCTCGACGACTGCTTCGCGCACGAGGAGGTACGCCGGCTGCGCGACCAGCTCGCCGCCGAGAACGCGTACCTCCAGGAGGAGATCCGGGAAGAGCACAACTTCACCGAGATCGTCGGCAACGGCCCCGAGCTGCGGCGGGTGATGGACCTGGTCGCGCGCGTCGCGCCGACGACCGCGACCGTGCTGCTTCTCGGCGAAACGGGCACGGGCAAGGAGCTGATCGCGCGCGCCGTCCACGAGCGCAGCCCGCGGCGGGAGCGGCCGCTCGTCAAGGTGAACTGCGCGGCGATCTCCGCAGGGCTCGTCGAGAGCGAGCTGTTCGGTCACGTGCGCGGCGCTTTCACCGGCGCGGTCGCCAACCGTAGCGGGCGCTTCGCGCTCGCGGACGGCGGCACGATCTTCCTGGACGAGATCGGCGAGCTGCCGCTCGACTCGCAGGCAAGGCTGCTTCGGGTCTTGCAGGAGCGTGAGTTCGAGCCGGTCGGGAGTAGCCGCGCGCAACGCGTCGACGTCCGCGTGATCGCCGCCACGAATCGCGACTTCGTCCGTGCCGTCGGCGAGGGCCGCTTCCGCTCCGACCTCTACTACCGGCTGAACGTGATGCCGATCGTCGTACCGCCGTTGCGCGAGCGCCGCGAGGACATCCCCGCCTTGGTCCACTACCTGATCGCGCGCTCGGCGCGCGAGATCGGGAAGCGCATCGAGAGCGTCTCGCGCCGCACGCTCGACCGGCTCGTCGCCTACGACTGGCCGGGGAACATCCGCGAGCTGCAGAACATCCTCGAGCGTGCCGTGGTCCTCGCGACCGGGCCCGTGCTCGAAGTGGACCCCGACTTCCTGCGCCGCGAGACCGACGGCGCGCCGGGGCTCGGCGTCGCGACGTCCGCGTTCGTCTCACCCGGGCGCGAGGGCGCGACGGCACCTCCGGACTCCGCGAGCCT
>JBGPIT010000407.1:0-4526 GCA_041485125.1 Binatia bacterium
CGATGCTGCGCCCCACGGCCGCCACGGAGAGAGAATGAGCAAAACCGATCGAAGTGCACGGAACCGGGGAGCTGCGATCGTCCTTGGCGTTCTGGCGTTCGCGCTCGCGCAACGACCGGTGCTCGTGCACGCGGACGCCACGAAAGTACGACTCGCCGACCTTCTCGCCGAGGCACACGAACGCAATCCCGAAATTCAGGCCGCACGGCAGCGCGCGGTTGCCGCAGCGGCCGTCCCGCGTCGGGTCACGGCTTTGGACGATCCCGTGTTTGCATACGAGGCCTGGAACGCACCGAACTCGTTGCGCGTCGATCGCGCCGACAACAACATCCTTCGCTTGTCTCAGAAGGTTCCATTTCCTGGGAAGCGGGCACTTGCAGGTGAAGTTGCGAAGCATGATGCCGACATGACGGGTGCGGAGGTCGCGACCGTCGAGCTCGAAGTCGAAGCCGCGGTGAAGCGCGCATACTACGAGCTCTGGAGCGCGCACGAGCTTCTTGCCGTGTACAACCGCGATCGGGGAATCGTCGAGCGCTTCACCCATGTCGCCGAGCAGAAATACGGCGTCGGGGAAGCGAGTCAGTCGGACGTGCTGCGTGCTCAGGTCGAGCTCACGCGAGCGATCAACCGAGCGTCGACGGAGACCCTAGCAATCGACGGCATGGAGGCGGAGCTGAATGCGCTTCTCAGCCGCCCGCCTGACGGTCCCGTCGGCGTTCCCGAGCCTCCGCCGCCCCCACGTCTGGAACGGACCGTTGATTCCCTCTTTGACGTCGCGCTTCACTCACGGCCTGAGCTGCAAGCACAGCAAGCGGCGGTTGCCCGCGAGGACGCCGCGGTACGGCTCGCCGAACGCAACTATCTTCCTGATTTCGAGTTCAGCGTCGCCCGGTTCATCAATCCGGGTACGCGCGACGGTTTCGGCGGCATGGCGGCAGTGTCGATTCCGCTGGCCAACAAGTCGAAGTACGACGCGGCGCTCGAAGAAGCGCGCGCCCGCCTCGGCGCGGCCAAGTCGGAGCTCCGCCGCGTCCAGGACCGGATTCAGCGCGAGGTGAAGCAAGCGTACGTCCGTGCCAACACCGCGCTGGTGCAACGCAAGCTGTTCGTCAGCACGCACATTCCCCAGGCGGAGCAGTCACTCCGCGTCGCGGAGAGCGCCTACCAGAGCGGGGCCGTCGATTGGCTCTCGTTGGCGGACACGTCGCGATCTCTCGAGGCCGTCCACGTCGACCACATCGAAGCCGAAGCGGAATTCGAAAAGGCGTATGCGGACCTCGAGCGCGCGGTCGGAACGGAGCTCCCGCGAGACGGCAATACGTCAGTCCCGGCGACGGACGCGCAGGAGCATAGTCGATGAAGCGCCTCGTCTTGCTGGTCGTCGTCGTGCTCCTGACGATTGCCGCGACCGTCGCCGCGATGCGATTCCTGACCCCCACGGGAATCGAGATGGCGACGGGATCGGCAACGAAGACGTTCTACCAATGCGCGATGCACCCGCAGATCGTCTCGGACAAGCCCGGAGTCTGTCCGATCTGTCAGATGCGGCTGGAGCCCATCGATGAGCCCGCACCGTCCGGCGCACGAAGCGACGTGGGTGCCAAAGCAGAGCGGGGGAAGCCGCTCTTCTATCGCCACCCGATGCGCCCCGACATCACGTCGCAGTCGCCCGCGAAAGACGAAATGGGCATGGATTACATCCCTGTCTACCAGGAGGACGTCGGCGGCGGAGCGGCGATTCCCGGGCACGCGTCCTTCAGCCTCTCCGCGGAACGCCAGCAGCTCATCGGCGTGAAGACGGACGTCGTCGAAAGACGTTCGCTCGACGTCGAAGTGAAGACCGTTGGGAAAGTGGCCTACGATCCCGGACTCTACCAAGCGTTCATCGAGTATCGCGAGGCGCTGCGCGCGCGCGGTGCGCTGAAGGACGCCGAGTCGCGCGAAGCGCGCGACGGCAGCGACGCGCTCGTCCGGGGAGCCGCGCTGAAACTCCGACAGCAAGGGATCTCCGACGCGCAGATTCGCGAGATGACCGCGAACGGACGCGATCCGGTGAATCTGCTGCTGCCCGGTAAGAACGTGTGGATCTACGCCCAGGTCTACGAATACGAGGTCGAGCTCATCCACCCCGGACAGGAGATGATGCTCACGGCACCGTCACTGCCGGGTCGAACGTTCCGCGCCACAGTCGTCTCGATCGATCCGATCTTCAATGCGACGACGCGGACGGTGCGCGTGCGTGGCCTCGCATCGACGCCCGACGAGTCCTTGCGTCCCGAAACCTTCGTCCACGTGAGCATTCACGTCCCCCTCGGCGAGCGCGTCGCCGTCCCGGAGAACGCCGTCTTGGACACCGGCGAGCATCAGATCGTGTTCGTCGTCGAGGACGAGGGCAGATTCGAGCCGCGCGCCATCAAGGTCGGTCAGGAGGCGCAAGGCTTCTACGACGTGCTCGACGGCCTGCAGCCCGGCGAGCGAGTCGTGACCTCGGCCAACTTCCTCATTGATTCGGAATCGCGGTTCCGAGCGGCGTTGAGTGCGTTCGGCGGACAGAAGCCGGCCAGCGGTCACGCCCACTAGGCACATCGCCCATGGTCGAACGCATTATCGAGTTCAGCGCCAAGAACCGGTTCCTGGTGCTGCTGCTGACGGCTGTCGCTGTCGTGGGTGCGATTTGGGCGGTGCGGAACATTCCCCTCGACGCCATCCCAGACCTCTCTGATACGCAGGTCATCATCTACTCGCGCTGGGATCGAAGCCCCGACATTCTCGAGGACCAGGTCACGTACCCGATCATCTCGGCGATGCTTGGCGCGCCGAAGGTGAAAGCGATCCGCGGCTTCTCCGACTTCGGCTACTCCTACGTGTACGTCATCTTCCAAGACGGCACCGATCTCTACTGGGCGCGCTCGCGCGTGCTCGAGTACCTGAGCAAGATCCTGCCGCGCCTCCCGGAAGGCGTGCAGACCGAGCTCGGCCCCGATGCGACGAGTGTCGGATGGGTCTACCAGTACGCACTGGTCGACCGATCAGGAAAGCACGATCTGGCCGAGCTGCGGAGTCTTCAAGATTGGTATCTGCGCTACCACCTCCAAGCCGTGCCCGGAGTCGCGGAAGTCGCGGCCATCGGCGGGTTCGTGAAGCAGTATCAGGTGAACGTCGATCCCGACTTGCTCCTGGCCTACAAGATCCCACTGCCGGACGTCATCAATGCGATTCGGAAGAACAACAACGAGGTGGGCGGGAGGCTCCTGGAGTTCGCCGGCACCGAGTACATGGTTCGCGGTCGCGGCTACCTGAAGTCGGTCGACGACATCGAGAAGATCGTCGTCATGGCCGATGCGCCGAGTGGAACACCGATCCTGGTCAAAAACGTCGCGAAGGTGACACTCGGTCCGGACATTCGTCGCGGCGTCGCCGACCTCGACGGGCTCGGCGACACGGTCGGCGGGATCATCGTCATGCGGCATGGTGAGAACGCGCTCGACGTGATCGAGCGCGTCAAAGCGACGATCGACGATCTACGTCCCAGCCTGCCAGACGGCGTGGAGGTGGTCACCACCTACGATCGTTCGTCGCTCATCGAGCAATCGATCCACACGCTCGTCCATGCGCTCCGCGAGGAGATGCTCATCGTGAGCGTCGTGATCCTCATCTTTCTCTGGCATTTTCCCTCGGCGATCATCCCGATCATCACCATCCCTGTCTCGGTCTTCCTGGCGTTCGTCCCCCTCTATTTCATGGGGCTGACGTCCAACATCATGTCGCTCGCCGGTATTGCGATCTCGATCGGCATTCTGGTCGACGGCGCGATCGTGGAGGTGGAGAACGCATACAAGCGCCTCGAGCAATGGATCGCCGGCGGCCGCAAAGGCGACTACCACGCCGTTCGGCTGCAAGCGCTGAAGGAGGTTGGACCATCGGTCTTCTTCTCGCTGCTCGTCATCGCCGTCGCGTTCCTGCCGGTGTTTACGTTGGTCGATCAAGAGGGACGTCTCTTCAAGCCGCTCGCCTACTCGAAGAACTTCGCGATGGCGCTTGCCGCCCTGCTGGCGATCACGCTCGACCCCGCCCTCCGCATGCTCTTCACCCGAATGGACTACGCCCACTTTCGTCCGCGGTGGGTGGCGCGCGTCGTCAATACCGTCACCGTCGGCCGGTACTATCCGGAGGAGCGGCATCCAATAAGCCGCGTCCTCTTTGCAGTGTATGAGCCCGTGTGCCGGTGGGTTCTCAAGCATCGCGCTACGACGATCGGGATCGCGGTGATCCTGATGGCCCTGACGGTCCCGATCTACTTCCGCCTGGGTTCCGAGTTCATGCCGCCGTTGAACGAGGGTGCGTTCTTGTACATGCCGACGGCGCTGCCGGGCATGTCAGTCACGGAAGCGCAGCGCATTCTCCAAATCCAAGACCGTGTGCTTCGGTCGTTTCCCGAGGTCGAACGCGTGTTCGGCAAAGCCGGCCGCGCAAACTCACCGACGGATCCGGCGCCGTTCTCGATGGTGGAGACGACGGTCAGCCTC
>JBGPIT010000408.1:0-4520 GCA_041485125.1 Binatia bacterium
CAGCGTGCGCCGTCGACTCCCGCGCTGGTCGCGCGCAGCAGCATGATCGTCGCCGGCGCGGCGCCGGGAAGCGCGCGCAGCCGTGCCGCGACGGTGAAGCCGTCGACGTCCGGCATGCCCGCGTCCACCACCATGAGCGCGAACGGGCACTCGTCGCGCTGCGCCCGCGCCACCGCCTCGCAGGCCGCGGCGCCGTCCGCCACCACGACGGGTTCCATCCGCCAGCTCCGCAACAGCTCGGCGAGGATCCGGCGCTGGGTGGCGTTGTCGTCGGCGACCAAAACCGGCAGGCCGGCGAGGCTCACGGGGACGGGCAGCGCCGCCCGCGTGCACGCCGCCGGCACGTCGAAGCGCGCGGTGAAGTGAAAGGTGCTTCCTTTCCCCACCACGCTGTCGACCCACATGCGCCCGCCCATCATCTCGACGAGCTGCATGGAAATGGCGAGGCCGAGGCCGGTGCCGCCGTGCTGGCGCGCGGTCGACGCGTGCGCTTGGGTAAACGCTTCGAAGATCGTCCGGTGCTTCTCGGGGGCAATGCCGATGCCGGTGTCGGCGACGGCGAAGTGCAAGGTCACCCGCTCGCCGGGGTCGATCGCGGTCGTGACCCGCACCACGACCTCGCCGCGCTCGGTGAACTTGATGGCGTTGCCGACGAGATTGGTGACGATCTGCCGCAGCCGACCGGGATCGCCGACGAGCGTCTGGCACACCGTCGCCGGCACGTCGCAGGCGAGCTCCAATCCTTTTTGGTGCGCCTGCAGCGCGAGGACGCGCATGGTCTCGCCGAGCATCTCCCGCAGGTCGAACGGCACCGCCTCCAAGTCGAGCTTCCGCGCCTCGATCTTGGAGAGGTCGAGAATGTCGTTGACGAGCTGGCAGAGCGCGTCGGCTGACGCCATGGCGGTCTCGAGATAGCCGCGCTGCTCGGTGCTGAGGGCGGTGCCGAGCGCGAGCTCGGTCATGCCGATGATGCCCGCGAGCGGCGTGCGGATCTCGTGGCTCATGTGCGCGACGAACTCGCCATTCGCGCGGCTCGACGCCTCCGCCTCCCGCAAAGTCAGGCGGACCTCCTCCTCGGCGCGGCGCCGGTCGGTCAGATCGCGCACGACGCAGTAGTGCGCCGCCGTCTCGGGACCGGGCGGCACCGGGATCAACGTCACCCGCGCGGGCACGGTCGAGCCGTCGCGCCGCAGCAAGCGGAGCTCGACGCTCGCGCTCTCCGTACCCTGCGCGGCCGTGAACGCCGCACGCGCCTGCTCGCGGTCCTCCGCATGGATGCTCGCGAGCCAAGAGCGGCCGTCGAGCGCCGTCGCGTCGTCGTCGAGGAGCGCGGCGAGCCCGCCGTTCACCTCGCGCCAGCGACACTCGTCGTCGAGACGCGCGATGCCGTCGCTCGCGGCCGTGAGGACCAGCGCCTGCTCGCGCACGACCTGCTCCAGGCACCGTCGCGCCGCGATCTCGCGCTCGAGCATGTCGATCGCGGCACTCGCCGCGTGCTCGATCTCGACCGCATGTGATCCGAAGAACGCCATCTGCTCCAATCGCCGGGAGCATGAACCATGCCATTGCGCATATGCGAGATGGCCGATTCGCAAGGAATCTTTGCGAGTCCTCGGAGCGTCACGCACGCGGAATCGGCATCTTCTTGACGGTCCGTCGCAAATCATAACGGTGCGCGCACCATGAGCCCGAGGCGATGCGCGCGTACCAGACCCGGATAGTCGCCGCAGGCGACGAGGTCGAAGTCGGGAGTCGTCGTCGCGGCGCCGAGAAAGCGCGCCGGCGCGAGCAGCACGTGATGCGCCTCGCCCGCGAGGAGCGTGCCGTAGACGAAGATGCGGAGTGCGCGTGTCGAGCCCGCGCTATGCTCCGCGTCGCGTGCCGGCGACGACCGCGCTTTTGCCCGCTTCTGACCCGCTGGTATCCTCGACGTCATGTGGTTCCACGTCCTCGCATGTGACTACGACGGCACGCTCGCCACCAAAGGCAAGATCGCGCCCGAGACGCTCGCGGCCCTGCAGCGCGCGCGGGAGTCCGGACGCCGCATTCTGCTCATCACCGGCCGCCAATTCGAAGATCTCCTCGCGGTCTGCGCCGAGATCGACTTCTTCGACCTGGTCGTCGCCGAGAACGGCGCCGTCCTCTACGACCCGCGCTCGCAGCTCATCGAGGATCTGATCGAGCCCCCGCCGGCGCAGCTCCTCGAGCGTCTGCGCCAGGCCGGTGTCCCCTTCTCGACCGGCCGGATCATCGTCTCGAGCCTCGTTCCGCACGAGACCACGATCCTCGCGATCATCCGCGAGCTCGGCCTCGAGCTCCAGATCATCTTCAACAAGGAAGCGGTGATGGTCCTGCCGAGCGGGATCTCGAAGGACAGCGGCCTGCTGCAGGCGCTGCGCAAGATGGGGATCTCGGCGCACAACGCGATCGGCTTCGGCGACGGCGAGAACGACCACGCGTTCTTGCGCCGGGTCGGCTTCGCGGTCGCGGTCGCGAACGCCGTGCCGTCGCTCGCCGCCGAGGCCGACCTCGTCACCGCGCAGCCGAACGGCACCGGCGTCCGCGAGGTCATCGACGGTCCCTTGCTGAACGATCTCGAGGAGCATCGCAGCCGGCTTTGGGCGCGGACGATCGAGATCGGCAGGCGCGACGACGGCACCGCCGTCGCCTATCCGGTCTTCGGCGCGAACCTGCTCATCACCGGCACCCCCGGAAGCGGCACGTCGACGCTGACCGGCGTCTTCGTCGAGCGTCTGGTGCGCGAGGACTACGTCATCTGCTTGATCGATCCCGAGGGGGACCATCGGACGCTCGCCGAGCGCGCGGGCATCCTGATGCTGTCGAGCGCGGCCGGCGCCGCCGAGAGCCGCGCCGAGGAGATCGAGCAGCTGCTCCGGCACCACCCGACGTCGATCGCGATCGATCTCTCGGCGCTCGACCGCGAGGGCCGCATCCGCGCGACCGCCCGCTACCTCGGCGCGATTCAGCGCCGGCGCGCCGAGACCGGCGCGCCGCATTGGGTGATCATCGACGAGGCGCACCAAGTCTTTCCGCCGGGCGGCAGCCCGGCGCAGGACATGTTCGATCCGAAATGGGCGGGCGTCTGTCTCGTCAGCAACGAGCCGGGCCTGGTCGCGCCTGAGGTTCTCGCCTCGGCGCGCCACGTGTTCACCACCTCGATCTCAGCCGTCACGGAGACGATGACGCTCCTGAAACCCGAGGACCTACCGGGTGGGCCGCTCGAGACCGGCGAGGCGCTCAGCATCGCGCTCCGCGATGGTGCGCCGGCGGGCGTCGACCGCTTCCGGGTGACGCGGCGCGAGGCCATGCACGAGCGGCACGTGAAGCCGTAGCGAGCGCGGACGGCTGAGCCGGCCGCGCCCGCGTCAGAACAGCCGAGCGGTCATCAGCAGAGGCAACGCGTTCCCTCGGCACAGCCGAGGCAGCAGTACCGGCGACCGTCGGTTTCGTAACCCTTCGCTTGATTCGCTGTCCACTCACCCCGGGGCTTGCCGCAACCCGGACACGTCGGTCGTTCCATCTTTCACCCCCGTATCTCTCGCCGCCGCGACCCGCTCACGGTTCGAGTCGCTGCAACATCGGATCGAGATCGGCTTCGATCTCCACGCCCTCCGCGCTGTGCGGGATGAGCGGCAGGTGCAGCCGCCTGGGCTCCGCCGTGACGTCCGTCTTCGCGAAATGTAACGGGTGCGCCCGCCATGGCTCGGCGAGAGCAATCGCGCCTTGCAGATCCTGAATCAGCGTGTCGAGCTGGGCATCCATCGCGTGGTCCGCTTCACGATCGAGTCGGCGCATCAATCGTCGATGTTGTCGTCGTCGTCTTCATTGTCGTTGGCGGCGTCGCCCTTCTTCACCACCGTCTTCGACTTATGGGTCACGACGGGCGGCGCGACGTGATGCGTCTCCTCTTTGATGACCTTCTCTTTGACGACCGGCTGTGCCGGCGCGGTTTCGATCCGCTCGCGCTCCTCGATCACCTCGTCCGCGCGCGCGGGCACGGCGGCCGCGAGCACACCCGCAACGCCGATCGCCACCAATGTGATTGCTGTGGTCCTCATCGTTCCTCCTCCTGTCTGCATCGCCGTCTAGGCGGCATGTTGGGCATCGTTGGTGGTGATCTCCGAGGCCACCCGACGCACGCCAGGAACGTTCGCCGCGTCCTCGAATGCGCGGGCATGCGCGACTGTGTTGGCCACCGATCCTCCCAGCCACACCACGCCGTCGTAGACCGCGTCCACGTGGACGTCGCTGCCGCGCAGATACTCGTCCGCCGCGATCCGACGCACGACGCGTTCGAGAATCTCGGCGTCCGAGCAGCGCGGTGCCTGATCGATGATGGGCTCACGTCGTTCCACGTCGGCCGTACGTCGGCTCCGAACACTGTTCAGCACCGTTCGGAGCGGATCGAGCAGATCGGCCGCCGAGGTCCATGGATTCCAGTGTGTGCGATCGTTCATGATCATTGCCCTCGCGCGCCTGTTCCGCATGATCCATGCCAA
>JBGPIT010000409.1:0-4513 GCA_041485125.1 Binatia bacterium
ATCCTGGGGCCGTGCGTTCGAATCGCGCCGGGGGCACTCGATTTCACGGATCTACCGATAGCGTTGGGGCGGAAAGCTCGATGCTGCTACCACTTTGCTACGAAGCCGCGCTGACGCTGCGTCGGCCGCGATCCTCGGCGAGCCGCTCTCCCAGCACGACACTCGGCACTGACGGTTGATCGCTTGCGGCTCAGCCGGTCGCTGCGACTCTCCTCTCGTAGTTGAGTTCATCGTGCGTTCCGCACCGGCCGATGCTGCCATTTGCAGCCTGCGTTCTGCACTGGCTGATGCCGACTGTCCGCAACTTGCAGCGCTGACGCCTCTGCGCTGCACGCTGTCTGCAACTTGCAGCGCTGGCTCACTGCGCTGCACCGTGCACCGCCGATTTCCGCCATCACCCAAACAGCACGAAGTTTGCAGTGAGCCGCGCGGTGACTCGCAATGAAGCTTGGGCCTTTTGTGTCGGATACGCTGCGATCGCGATCGTATTCGGCCTCCTTTTCTGGTCACGCGTCCGATCGCACGACCCCTCCCGCTACGCTGCCTTCGAAAAGGCGAAGCGATCCCACGACGCGAGGCGTGTGACCCCTCTCTCGGCGGCACGTGCGCGGCGCGCGTGCAATGCCGGGCGCCAACACGGGCGCCTCCGTCGGAAGGCGTCGTAGAGGTGCTGCCGGAACCCGCGGCCGCAACCTCCTCCGCCGCCGCCCGACCGCAGATCATCGTCGTCACCACGGCGATGCTGGTCTTCATCTCCTTTTGGCGCGCGGCTGCCATCGTGCTGTGCGACATGGCGTCGACCGCTTACTACATCGGCGGCATCGTCGAGCAGGCGATCGGCAAGGCCGCGCCCTGGTACATCCTCGCGGTCATGCTGTTCGCGTACGCCGTCCGCGGCGTCTACATCGAATCGTGCGCGATGTTCGTGCGCGGCGGCGTCTACCGCGTGGTGAAGGAGGCGATGGGCGGGACGCTCGCCAAGTTCTCGGTCTCGGCGCTCATGTTCGACTACGTGCTGACCGGCCCGATCAGCGGCGTGTCGGCGGGCCAGTACATCGTCGGGCTCGCGAACGAGCTGCTCCAGGTCGTACACGCACCGTTCACGCTACCGTCGGCCGGCGGCTCGGCCGTGATCGCCATCGCCATCACGCTCTACTTTTGGCATCAGAACATCCTTGGCATCGAGGAGTCGAGCGACAAGGCGATGAAGATCATGGGCGTCACGACGGTCATGATCGTCGTGATGACCATCTGGTGCGGCGTGACGCTCTGGATACGCGGGGCCGTCCTGCCGCCCTTCGAGCTGCACTTCAGTGACGAGGCGCTCGGCTGGCTCGGCGGTACCGGATGGCACAAGCAGATCGGTGCGCTCGGCATCCTGATCGCCTTCGGGCATTCGATCCTCGCCATGAGCGGCGAGGAGTCGTTGGCGCAGGTGAACCGCGAGCTCGCCTACCCGAAGGTTCCGAATCTCATCCGCGCGGGCTTCGTCATCTTTCTCTACAGCATGCTCATGACCGGGCTCATCTCGTTCTTTGCGGTTCTCATCATCCCGGACGACGTTCGTATGAGCATGTACAGCGACAATTTGATCGGTGGCCTCGCGATGTACGTGGTCGGCCCGCTGTCGGTGCGGCTCGTGTTGCGCGCGTTTGTGGTCGTCGTCGGCTTTCTCATCCTCGCGGGGGCGGTCAACACGGCGATCGTAGGTTCGAACGGCGTCCTCAATCGCGTCGCCGAAGACGGGGTGCTGGCGGACTGGTTTCGCCTGCCGCATCGCCGGTACGGCACGACTAACCGAATCATCAACATGATTGTCGGGCTGCAGATTGTCACCATCGTGGCGAGCGGTGGCAATGTCTATATCCTTGGCGAAGCATACGCATTCGGGGTGGTGTGGAGCTTCGTCTTCAAAGCGCTCTCAATGGTGGTGCTACGCTTCAAGGATCAGCGGCCGCGAGAGTGGCGCGTCCCGTTGAACGTCACCGTAGGACGTTGGGAGATTCCCGTCGGCCTGATCCTCATTTTCCTGGTCCTTCTCGCCACTGCGCTCGTGAATCTGGTGACCAAGAAGGTCGCTACGGAATGGGGCGCCGTCTTCACGGTTGCCTTGTTCGTGATCTTCTGGACGTCCGAGCGCGTGCGCCAACGACAACGCGGGGCCGTCCAGCACCTCGAGAAGTTCAACGTCCGCTACACGCCCGACCTGGAGCCCGAGATCGTCGGCGTGCGGCCGGGATGCAAGGTCGTCCCCGTACGTGACCCGGGCAACTTGAGCCACCTCGATCGCGCGCTCCACGAAGCCGAACACGAGAACGTCGACGTCGTCGTCGCGACCGTGAAAATCGAGCGGGAGCTCGTGGCGACCGGCAGCAACCCGAATTTCACGCCCGATGAACAAGCGATCTTTACGGCCGTCGTGGACCTCGCCGAGAAGCACGGCAAGACCGTCGTCCCTCTCGTCATCACATCGAACGACTTGTTTTTCGCGGTTGCGCGCACGGCCCAGGAGCTCGGCGCGCGGGAGGTGATCTTCGGGCGTTCGAACAAGCTCCCGGCGGATGTGCAGGTCGAGTCGTTCGCGATTCGATGGGGAGCGGTCGAGCCGAACGCCGGGCGGGAGCTGACCGTGCGCGTCGTGTCCTCTGGTGAGGATCTGCGCTTCGACATGTAGCGGGAGCAAAGGAGTCGCGGCCGTCTTCGCACAGAGTCTGCACCGACTCGCCATCAATGTAGATGGATGCGCGCGACGCGATGGACATGGCGCCGCATGAGTCGCTAGGGTTCCCGCGTGGCGACCACCGGCGTAACGACGCCATCGACAGCCGAAGACGTTCGCGGCCGCGCGCGCATCCTGCTGCCAGTGTGCATCGCGCTCGTCGTGCTCATCGCGAGCGCCGTCACCGCACGAGCGCAGATTCCGATCGACGGAACCTGGCAGCTCGTCACTGCCGGTCCCGTCTTCCCGCCGCGTGATTGCGCCGGGGCGCTCGTCTTCCACAATCGGATGTGGATTCTCGGCGGTTGGAATCACGATGACGACCCGACCACCAACAGCCAGGTGTGGTCGTCGGGCGACGGGGTCACCTGGCAGCTCGAGACGGTCGCGCCGTGGGAGGGGCGGCACTGCGCCGGCTACGCGGTCCATCGCGACAAGATGTGGATCGTCGGCGGCGACAACAACCTCTACCACTACCAGAACGACGTCTGGTCCTCGGACGACGGGATCACCTGGACGCAGGTCGCGTCCGACGTGCCGTGGCGTGACCGGGTGACGCAGTACGTGCTGGCGTTCAATGATCGGCTCTGGGTGCTGGGCGGGCAGCAGATCACCTACTTCGATCTGAACGGTGGGAAGGCGGTCTACAACGACGTCTGGTCGTCGGAGGACGGCGCCACCTGGACGCGCGTCCTCGAGCACGCGCCGTGGTCGCCGCGGGGGCAGATCCTCGGCGCCGTGGTGTTCGACGGCAAGATGTGGGTGATCGGCGGCGGCACCTACAACGATCCACGGAAGTACTACAACGACGTGTGGAGCTCGTCCGACGGCGTGAGCTGGGAGCGGGCGCCCGGTCACGCGCCGTGGGAGCCGCGGGAGTATCACAACGTCACCGTCTTCGACGGTCGCATGTGGGTGCTCGCCGGATACCACGAGTACAATCTGAAGACGGTCTGGTCGTCACCCGACGGCATTCACTGGCGCGAGCTCGTCGACACGCCCTGGGCGCCGCGGCATGCCGCGCACGTGTACCCGTTCGCCGGCGCGCTCTGGATGGTCGGCGGCAGCATCATCGACAGCACCCCGACCGCCGACGTGTGGAAGCTCGATCCCGTGCCGCCGCTCGCGTGCGACGCCACGCCGCGCGCCGGCTGTGCGCTCGCCAAGCCGCGGGGATCGAGACTCAAACTGCGTGATCAGACGCCGGACAGCGGCGACATGGTGGCGTGGAACTGGCGCGGCGACGCCGGCGCCGACTTCGGGTTGCCGCCGGGGGACAACAGTCTCGCGCTCTGCCTCTACTCGGGTGCGGCGAGCCCGCGCACGATCGGCGGCGCGCTCGCCGCCGGGCTCTGCGTCGGCAAGTCGTGCTGGGACTACACGGCGAGCGGCTACAAGTACGCCGACCCGCAGGCCTTCGCGGCAGGAACGAGCACGCTCGTGCTCAGCAAGGGCCGCGAGTCGAAGATCGTGCTTCGCGGCAAGGGCGGCCTCGTCGGCGCATCGCCGCTCGGCACCCTCACGCTGCCGGTCACGGTTCAGATGCAGGGCACGACCGGCGGATGCTGGGAGGCGCAATACTCGAGCGCCGGAGTACGGCAGCAGACGGCGTCGACCTTTCAGGCCAAGAGCGACTGAACCACAAGCGAGGAGGCCGTTCGCCGCCGGCCACGCACCTCCGAGGCTATTGCGCCGGTCGCTTCGACCGCGCCCGTCGCCGGCGCGCCGGCGTACCGCGGGAACCGGCTTTGTACCAGGGTATCGGCTGCGCGATGACGTCCTTGGGACCGACGA
>JBGPIT010000410.1:0-4497 GCA_041485125.1 Binatia bacterium
CTGGCGTTGCTGCCCGCGCTGGCGCAGCTCGGCACGGCGCTCGGCGCGGGTGCGCTCACCGTGGTCGCGGCGGTGTGGCTCGGCGCCGGCCTGACGCCGCTCGTCTATTACTCGCGGGAGCTGAAGCCGTACGGCGTCGACGCGTTTCTAGCCGTGCTCGTTCCGCTCCTCGCCGTGCGTGGCTTCGGTCTTGCCGCACCCGACGGGATCGCGCGGTGGGCACTCATGGCGACTCTCGCGATCGCGCCGTGGGTGAGCTTCGGCGCGCTCTTCCCGATCTTGGCGGTGCTCGCGTGGGGTTGGCTCGTCTGGTGGCCCCGCGTCGACGCGACGGTGCGACGTGACTGGCTGGTCGCGAACGTCGCCTTCGCCGTGTCGTTCGCCGTCGCCTACGTCCTCATCGTGTCGGCGCAAGCGAGCGATCCGGGCATCCACGAGTACTGGCGCGAGTCCCTCTTCGCGGCGACCGGTCTTTCCCTCCCCCGCCGCCTGCTGGTCGCGACGCAGACGTTCTTCAGCGTCTCGTTCGAGTACTTCTTTCTCGCGAGCTGGCCGGTGTTCGCCGTCGTCGCGGTGGTCGGCGCCCTGACGTGGCCGCGACCGCAGCGCGGCTTTCTGCTGTGGCTCTACGGCGCGACGGCGGCGTTCGCGGTCGGCGCCGCTGCCTTCGACCGCTACCTCCTGGCCCACGGCCGCTTCCTGTTGTTCTCGGCGCCGCTCGTGCTGCTGTGGGTCGCGAGCGGTCTCGTGACGATCGCGCGATGGCTGCGCCTGCGCGCGGCACCGGAGCTGGCGCTCGCGATCTGCATGGCGCTCGGCACCTACTGGACCTTGGCCGCGATCCGGTCGCGCATCGAGCCCTCGCCCACCATCCACTTCCGTTACGACGTCCTGCAGGACATGGACGCGATCGTAGCGCAGGCGACGACGATGGTACCGGTGGGCGAGCCGGTTTTGATCTCGGACTACGCCGGCGAGCCGTTTCGCTTCTACGCCCGCAAGCGCCTGCCCCAGGCGCGCTACTGCGAGCCGAGATGCCGGCACTTCGGTGAGCTGACGACGGAGTGGCTCGGGCAGATCACCGACCGCGGCTGGATGATCGTCACCGACGAGGAGTCGACCGGGCTCGGCGGCTTCATCGACGGCAAGGGCTTCGCGCACCGCACGCGTCGCCGCACGCGCGGGCTCGCGCTCTGGGAGGTGACGCGCCGCCGGCCGGCGTTCTGATCAGGTCTCGACGACGCCCTTCGGCGCGTGCTGCTTCATGAAGCCGAACATGTAGCCGGCGACGCGACGCATCTGGATCTCCTCGGTGCCTTCGGTGATCCGGTAGCGGCGATGATGCCGGTAGATGTGCTCGAACGGCTTGTGGCGTGAGTAGCCGAGGCCGCCGTGGACTTGCATGGCGCGGTCGGCGGCCTCGCAGCACAGGCGGTTCGACCAGTAGTTGCACATCGACACCTTCGCCGACTGCGAGAAGGGCCCGTAGGTGTCCATCGCCCACGCCGTCTTGTGGATGAGCGCGCGGAGCATCTCGCACTGGGTCTGCAGCTCGACGAGCGGGAACTGGATCGCCTGGTTCGTCGCCAGCGGCTTCCCGAACGGCGCCCGCTCTTTCGCGTACGCGACCGACTCGTTGATGCAGAACTGCGCCGCGCCGAGGCTCGACGCCGCCTGACGGATACGGTTCTCGTTGAAGAAGTGCTGCACCACCCCGAGGCCGCGCCCCTCCCCGCCGAGGATCGCGTCGTGCCGCACGCGCACGTCGGTCAGCGAGATGCGGGCGTGGTCGGTCGGCATGTTGAAGGTCCAGAGATACTCCTCGACCTTGAACCCCGGCGCGTCGGTCGGCACGAGGAACGCGGTGATGCCGTGGCCGTCGCCCGCGCCGCCGCTGGTGCGGGCGAAGATCATGTCGGCGTCGGCGACGTGGACGCCGGTGTTCCAGGTTTTCTCGCCGTTCAGCACCCAGAAGTCGCCGTCGCGGACCGCGCCCGTCTCCATGTGCGTCGCGTCCGAGCCGTGATTCGGCTCGGTGATGCCGAAGGCGAAGAAGCGCGTGCCGTCGGCGAGACCGTCGACCCACTCCGCTTTCTGCGCCGCGCTGCCGTACTGCAGCATCAGGAGCAGGCCGACGTTGTTGCCGACGATCGCGTGCTCGTTCTGGAGGTCGCAGTGCAGACCGAGGCCCTTCGCGGCGAGATGCTCGCGGATGATCGCCATGCCGAGGTTGGTGCCGTCTCGGCCGCCGTACGCCTTCGGGAACGCGTAGCGGTAGTGGCCGGCGGCGTCGGCGCGCCGGCGCGACTCCGCGAGCAGCGCTTCCCACTCGTGGCTCGGCAACCCGCCGCGCTCCCAGTCGGTGCGCGCGTTCTCGCGACGGTGGTCGAAGAAGCGGATGTTGTCGCCTTCGCGCTCGAGCGGCTTGATCTCGCGCTCGATGAACTCGTCGAGCTCGACCAGGTAGCGGGCGAGCTCGACGGGAATGTCGAAGTCCATCACTGCCCCCGGAAGGCCGGCTTCTGCTTCTTCAGAAAGGCGCGCGTGCCTTCGGCGAAGTCCTCGCTGCGGCCGGTGCGCATCATCGCTTCGCCCTCGAGATCGAGGACGTCGCGCAAGTGTGCTCCGCCCTCGGCGAGATTGATGTTGCGCTTCATGTAGCGATACGCGAGCGGCGGTCCCTCGGTGAGCCGGGTCGCGAACGCAGCGACCGCGTCGCGGAACTCGGTCTGGGGAAACACACGCGTGACGAGACCGAGCGCGAGCGCCTCCGCGGCGCTGTACTTCTCGGCGAGCAGCATGAGCTCACGCGCCCGCGCGCCGCCGACCATCTTGGTGAGAAAGTAAGAGCTGCCGAAGTCGCCGGAAAAGCCGATCCCGGCGAAAGCAGTGCGCAGCATCGCGCCCTCGGCCGCCAAGCGGAAGTCGCACGCGAACGCCATCGAGAGCGACGCTCCGGCGGCTGCCCCGTTGATCGCGGCGATCGTCGGTTTCCCCATCGTGTGCAGCAAATAGGAGACGTCCTGCTGGCGCTGCAGGCGGTCGATCGAGAATTCGAGCGACTCGGCGGCGCGATCGACCGGCCCGCGGCCGCCCGGCGGCGCGAGATCGGCGCCCGCCGAGAACGCGCGCTCCCCGACTCCCGTCAGCACCACGCAGCGGACGGCGGGATCGGCGGCCGCGCGGTGCAACAGCTCCGGCAACAGCTCGAGCATCTCGAGCGTGAGCGCATTCATGCGATCGGGACGGTTCATGCTGACGGTCGCGACCGCGTCCCGCACCTCGTAGAGCGCAACATCGGACATGGATGAAACCTCCTCGGGTTTTCTGGCCTGCCGGCCCCGCATTTAATACAGATCCGCCGGTTGAATCCCATCATGAAGCCGTTCGGGGTGACGGGTGCGCCGTGCGTGGTCCCGCGCCGATCGACGTCGCGGACGCGACGCCCTCGCTCAGGACGCGGACGACGCGGCGGGAACGCGCGGCGCGCGCCCGCGCTGCGATCGCCCCGGCATCTCGAGCGCCGCACGCAAGCTCTCGAGCGCGTCGGGAACCACCCGGTAGTACACCCAGGTGCCGCGACGCTCCCGCTCGAGGAGCCCCGCCTCGTGCATGACCTTCAGATGATGGCTCACGGTCGGCTGGCCGAGGCCGAGCGGCTTGGTGAGATTGCAGACGCAGGCCTCGGCGCCCGGCTGCGCCGCGATCAGGCTCAAGAGCCGCAAGCGCGCCGGATCGGCGATCACCTTGAACGCGGCCGCGAGCCGCTCCGCGTCGGTCCGCTTGAGCCGCGCATGCAGCACCGGCGGGCAGCACCCCGCGAGCATCTTCACGGTCGGCATGAGGGGATATTGACATGGATCGATATCAGGCGCAAACATCGACGTACGTCGATATAGGAGGACCCCATGGCCAACACGTTTCACGTCGCGCTGTACGTCCGCAGCATCCCCGAGGCGGTCGAACGGTACCGGAAGATCCTGGGCATCGAGCCGGCGAAGGTGCACGCCGACTACGCGAAGTTCGAGATCGTCGATCCGCCGGTGATCCTCTCGCTCAACGTCGGCGGCGTGCCCGGCCGCCTGAGCCACCTCGGCGTGCGCTATCCCAGCACCGGCGACGTCGCGTCGGGGATGGTGCAGGCGAAGAACGCCGAGCTCGAGACCCTGCGGCAGGACGGCACCACGTGCTGCTACGCCAAGGCCGACAAGTACTGGGTGCGGGACGCCGACGGCGTCCCTTGGGAGATGTACACGCTGCTCGACGACGTCGCGGCGGACACCGCCGCCGACGCACAGCTCCGCGCCTTTCTCGCACAGGAGCCCGACGCCGGCTCCGAATCGGCGGCGTCGCGCTGAGGCCGAGCTCGGCGAGACGCGTCTCGACGTCACCTGCCGCCATCAGCGGAACTCCTCGCCGTCGATCATGGAGCAGTGAGGCACGGGCTCCCGTAGCACGGCGACGTGACTCGCGACGAGCGACCCGACGCCGGAGCGC
>JBGPIT010000411.1:0-4480 GCA_041485125.1 Binatia bacterium
CCCTACCAAACACTCTTGCCGTCCCGGTGGGTCTTCCGCTCTCTCACAGGCGGCGAGCAGTGCGACGACGGCAACACCATGTACGGCGACGGCTGCGACGACAACTGCACCACGACGGCGTGCGGCAACGGCATCGTCACCGGCACCGAGCAGTGCGACGACGGCAACGCCGTGAACGGCGACGGCTGCGACGACAACTGCACCACCACCCGCTGCGGCAACGGCGTCGTCACCAGCGGCGAGGAATGCGACGACGGCAACGGCGTCAACGGCGACGGCTGCGACTCGAACTGCACCACCAGCCGTTGCGGCAACGGGATCCCGGCCGGCAGCGAGCAGTGCGACGACGGCAACGCGGTCGACGGCGACGGCTGCGACTCGAACTGCACGATCCCGGCCTGCGGCAACGGCGTCCGTGCCGGCAGCGAGGAGTGCGACGACGGCAACACCACCAACGGCGACGGCTGCGACTCGAACTGCACCACCAGCCGCTGCGGCAATCAGGTCGTCGCCGGCAGCGAGCAATGCGACGATGGCAACACCACGGCCGGCGACGGCTGCTCCCCCACCTGTCAGATCGAGCTCTGCGGCAACGGCGTCATCGACAGCGGCGAGGCCTGCGACGACGGCAACCACGACGACAGCGACGCCTGCCGGTCGAACTGCCAGCCCAACGTCTGCGGTGACGGCATCGTCCACACCGGCGTCGAGGAGTGCGACGACGGCAACCTCGTCGACGACGACACCTGCCGGAACGACTGCACCTTCAACATCTGCGGCGACGGTATCGTCAACGTCGGCATCGAGCAGTGCGACGACGGCAACGTCCTCGACGGCGACGGCTGCTCGCACGACTGCCGGTTGCAGGAGATCTGCAACGACCTGCTCGACAACGACGGCGACGGTCTCATCGATTGCGAGGATACCGACTGTCCGCCGTGCCCGCCGATCCTCAAGGATCCGGCGTTCCTGAAGTTCCGCGCGCCGGGACCCGACTACGCGAAGATCCAAGGCGGTATGGAAGCCGCGGCCGTGCCGAGTCTCTCTCCCGGAACCGAGCAGTTCGGCTTCCTCTTCACCAACCCGAACGGCGTCCTCTTCCGCATCGTGCTGTCGCCCGGAGCCCTGCAGCCGCGCGGCACGACCGCGTTCAAGTACTTCGATGCGAACGCGAAACGGATCGGCGGGCTTTTCAAGGTGGTGCTCAAGCTGAAGCACGGCGTCTACCACGTGACCGTCAAGGCCTACGGCGATATGTCGGCGGCGACGGTGCCGACGATGACGGTGCAGGTGCTGATCGGCGACGACGTCTACTTCACGCACGCCACCTGGCTGAGGACGAAGACGGGCTGGAAGTTCGAGTTCGTGCCCTGAACCGCGGACCGCTCGGCGGCGCGTCGGCCGCCGAGCGCCGTGCGGTCCGAGCCGCGCGGCTCACACCCAGCCAGCGAGCATCGCCCCGCCGATCGCGATGAAAGCGACTGCCGCCGCCTTCCGGACGACGGTGAGCGGCAGGAGCTCACCGAGCGCCGCGCCGACGCCGATGCCGACGAGGGTCACCAGGACGAGGGCGGCGCTGGCGCCGGCGAAGACCGCCAACGGCCGGCCGGTCGAAGCCGTCAGGGTCAAGGCCGCGAGCTGGGTCTTGTCGCCGAGCTCGGCGAGAAAAACGGCGCCGAAGGCCGTCGCCGCGATCTTCCAATCCATCAGCCGGTCCTCCTCTTGCGGACTCCCGCGAGTCCCTGCATGTCAGCGCATCATGACGTCGCCGACGGCCGCACGCGAGCGCAGCCTGCAAGTGGCGGAGCTGCAAGACGCCTGGCCCTTGCTCTCGCCCGAGGAACGTCTCGAGGGCTGGTCGCTGCTGCCCCCCGCCGAGGCCGAGGACTTCATCCTCGGCCTGCCGACACGCGACCAAACCGAGCTGATCCTCGCGCTGCCCCCGGAGCAGCGCCGCTCGTGGATGCGCCTCTTGCCGCCCGACGACGCCGCCGACGTCGTGCAGCTCGCGCCCGTCGAAGAGCGCGACGCGCTCCTCAATCTCCTCGACGAGCCGACCCGGCGCGAGGTCGTCGCACTGCTCGCGTACGCCGAGGACGATGCCGGCGGGCTCATGAGCCCGCGCTTCGCCCGCCTGCGGCCGGAGATGCGCATCGACGAGGCGATCACCTACTTGCGGCGGCAAGCGCGCGAGCGCCTCGAGACCATCTACTACGTCTACGTCCTCGATTCGTCGCAGCGCTTGCTCGGCGTCATCACGTTCCGCGAGCTGCTGCTCGCGCCGCCCGATCAGACGGTGCGCGACATCATGCACACCAGCGTCGTCACCGCGCACGAGAGCATGGACCAGGAGGCCCTCAGCCGGCTCTTCGCCGAGCACCAGTTCCTGGCGATCCCGGTCGTCGACGACGAGGGGCGGGTGAAGGGCATCGTCACCGTCGACGACATCGTCCACGTCGTGCAGGAGGAGGCGACCGAGGACATCCAGAAGATCGGCGGCATGGAGGCGCTCGACGCGCCCTATCTCACGATCGGCTTCGGCCGCATGCTGCGCAAGCGCGGCGGCTGGCTCTCGGCGCTCTTCATCGGCGAGATGCTGACCGCGACCGCGATGGGCCACTTCCAGGACGAGATCGCGCGCGCCGTCGTCCTCGCCCTCTTCGTGCCGCTGATCATCAGCAGCGGCGGCAACTCGGGCTCGCAAGCGACGACGCTCGTGATCCGAGCCATGGCGCTCGGCGAGGTCACCTTGCGCGATTGGTGGCGCGTCGTGCGACGCGAGCTCGTCTCCGGTCTCGCCCTCGGCTGCCTGCTCGGCTCGATCGGCCTGGTGCGCATCCTCGCTTGGCAGGCGTTCTTCAAGCCCTACGGCGAGCACTATCTGCTCATCGCGACCACCGTCTCGGCGAGCCTGGTCGGCGTGGTGATGTGGGGCACGCTCGCGGGCGCGATGCTGCCGTTCATCCTGCGCCGTCTCGGCTTCGATCCCGCGAGCGCGTCGGCGCCGTTCGTCGCGACCCTCGTCGACGTGAGCGGCCTCATCATCTACTTCAGCGTCGCGAGCTTCATCCTCGCCGGCACCCTGCTCTAGTCACCTTTGCCCGCGGCGCGCGAGCGCGCTGTGGCGGATTCCGTAGGCGGCGTAGAGCACGAGACCGAGCGCGAGCCAGGCGGTGAAGCGCCACCACGAGGCCGGCGGCAGATAGGCCATCAGCCCGACGCACGAGGCGGCACCGAGCAGCGGTACGAGCCACGGCCCGAGCGGCACCCGGAAGGCGCGGGGCCGATCGGGATCACGCCGGCGCAGCACCGGAATGCCGAGACAGACGACGGTGAAGGCGAAGAGCGTCCCGACGTTGGTGAGGTCGACCATCTCGTCGATCGTCGCCACCGCCGCGACGACGCCGACCGCGACGCCGGTGACGATCGTCGTCACGTGGGGCGTGCGAAAGCGCGGGTGCACGCGCGCGAACGCCGGGGGCAGAAGCCCGTCACGTGCCATCGCGAAGAAGATGCGCGACTGTCCGAGCTGGAAGACGAGCAGCACCGCGGTGTGCGCGATCACCGAGCCGAGCGCGACGATCGTGCTCGCGATCCGGGCGCCGGGCGCGACGTGCTCGAGCGCGAGCGTCAGCGGCTCGGCTTGCTCGGTCGCGAGCCGGTGCGTCAGCTCCGGGTACGGGACCAGACCCGTGAAGACGGCGGCGACCGCGATGTAGAGCACGGTACACACGGCGAGCGACGCGACGATGCCGATCGGCAGATTACGGCTCGGCTCGCGCGTCTCCTCGGCGACGGTCGAGATCGCGTCGAAGCCGATGTAGGCGAAGAAGACGACCGCCGCGCCCGCGAGCGTGCCGCTCCAACCATTCGGCTGGAAGGGCTGCCAGTTGCGCACCATCTCGTCGAGCGTCACCCAGCGTAGGCCGACCACGACGAAGAAGAGCAGGACGGCGAGCTTGATCGTCACCATCGCCGCGTTCAGCAGCGCCGACTCCCGGACGCCCCAGACCAAGACGGCCGTGATGAACGCGACGATCCCGAGCGCGAGCACGTTGCAGACGATCGGCACGCCGAAGAGATGGGGCGCCTGCGCGAGCAGACCGGGAATTCGGGTCGCCGTACGGTAGTCGGTCGCGAGCCAGAGCGGCACGTCGGCGCCGAGGTTCCGCAGCAAGGTGTGGCAGTAGTTCGCCCAGCTGATCGCGACCGCGACGTTGCCGACCGCGTACTCGATGATCAGGTCCCAGCCGATGATCCACGCGACCAGCTCGCCGAACGTGCCGTAAGCGTAGGTGTAGGCCGACCCCGAGACCGGCACCATCGAGGCGAGCTCGGCGTAGCAGAGCGCGGCGAGCCCGCACACCGCCGCGGTGATCACGAACGAGAGCACCAGCGACGGTCCGGCGCCGGGTCGCGCGGCGTCGCCCGCAGCGGCGGTCCCCATCGTGGCAAAAATCCCCGCCCCGACGATCGCGCC
>JBGPIT010000412.1:0-4479 GCA_041485125.1 Binatia bacterium
GAGGACGGCGGTCAGCTGCGGCACGCCGACGCCGGAGATGATGCGCGTGGTGCAGATCGAGCCGACGCCCATGCCGACCTTGATCCCGTCGGCGCCGGCCTTCACCAAGGCGCGCGCGCCCTCTTCCGTACCGACGTTGCCGGCGACCACGTCGAGATCGCGGTAGGCGTTCTTGAGATCGCGAACGGCGTCGAGGACGTTCATCGAGTGGCCGTGCGCGGTGTCGACGGCGAGGACGTCGACGCCGGCGCGCACCAGCGCCTCGGAGCGCTCCTCGCGATCGGGCCCGACGCCGACCGCGCCGCCGACACGGAGGCGGCCGCGCTCGTCCTTGCACGCGAGCGGGTACTCGATCGTCTTCTGGATGTCCTTCACCGTGATGAGGCCGCGCAGGTGATTGTGATCGTCGACGACCAGCAGCTTCTCGATCCGGTTCGCGTGCAGGATCTCTTTCGCCTGCTCGAGGCTGATCCCGGGGCGCGCGGTGACGAGGTTGTCTTTGGTCATGACCTCGGACACCGCGCGCTCGAGTCGCTTCTCGAAGCGGAGGTCGCGGTGGGTGAGGATGCCGACCAGCTGACCGTTCTGCGTCACCGGCAGGCCGGAGATATGGAAGCGGCGCATGATCGCGAGCGCGTCCTCGATGCGCTGATCGGGGCTGACGGTGACCGGGTCCGAGATCATGCCGCTCTCGGACTTCTTCACCTTCTCGACCTCACCGGCCTGCGCGCTGATCGGCATGTTGCGATGGATGAAGCCGAGGCCGCCTTCCTGCGCGATCGCGATCGCCATGCGCGCCTCGGTGACCGTGTCCATCGCCGCCGACACCAGCGGAATGTTGAGCGCGATCCGCCGCGACAGCTTGGTCGCGACCTCGGCGTCGCGCGGCACGATCGAGCTCGCGGCGGGAACCAGCAGGACGTCGTCGAAGGTGAGCCCCTCGCCTACTTCACGCAGGTCCATGGCAGTCTCCCGAAACAAAAAAGCCCCCTCGCGGCGCGCGAGCGGGGCTTTCGTCTACGAAACAGGTGACGATCTGACCGTCCATGGTTTTCTCTAACAGAGGCCGTCTGGGCAGGCAAGTTCGTTGACAGGCGCGCGGGCGCACGCCAAGAGCGATCGCACCATGATCATGCCCTTCCGCGGCGTCACGCCGACGATCGACCCGACCGCCTACGTCGTCGCCAGCGCGGTCGTGATCGGCGACGTCACGATCGGCGCCGAGTCGAGCGTCTGGTTCAACGCCGTCGTGCGCGGCGACGTCCACTCGATCCGCATCGGCGCACGCACCAACGTGCAGGACCAAGTGACGATCCACGTCCATGCCGGCCGCAGCGCGACGATGATCGGCGACGAGGTGACGCTCGGGCACCGCGCGGTCCTTCACGGCTGCACGATCGGCAGCCGCACGCTGGTCGGGATCGGCGCGATCGTCCTCGACGGCGCCGACGTCGGCGAGGACTGCCTGATCGGCGCCGGCGCCGTCGTGACGCCGCGGACGATCGTTCCGGCGGGTCAGCTCGTCCTCGGCAGCCCGGCGAAGGTCGTACGGCCGCTCACCGCGCAAGAGCGCACGGAGCTGGTGAGCTCCGCCGAGCGCTACGCGCGCTACGCCGCCGAGTACCGCGCCGCCGGAATCGCCTGAGCGGTCAGCTACCGGCAGCGTCGCGGTCGGTGCCGTGCGCCACCGTGCGGCGCGACGGCGAGCGCGACGCGACACGCTCGCGCAGCAGGACCACGCACTCGGCAGCTTAGAGGAAGATCGTCGACGAAAAATAGATCCACACCATCACCGCGACGAGCGCGCCGAGCGAGCCGTAGACGACCGAGAACTGCGCCAGGTTCGCGAGGTACCAGAGGAAGAAGCGACGCGCGATCTCCCACAGCACCGTTCCGACGAGCGCCCCCATCGCGGCCTCACGCCAGCCGACCTGGGCGTGGGGAAAGACCCGGAGCGCGAGCGTGAAGCAGGCCCACACCAGCAGGACCGAGGTGAAGTACTGCGCGCGCAGGCCGCGCGCGAGCTGGACGATCAGCGCCTGGCCGAACGGGATCAGGTCGGGCTCGGCGTTGAGGGCGTGGAAGACCACCCCGACGTAGAAGGAGAACAGCAGGACCAGACCCATCGCGACCACGATCGCCATCGAGAGCAGGCGCGAGCGGATGAAGCTCCGCCGCCGATCGACGGCGAAAATGCGGTCGAGCGCGAACTCGGTCGCGTTGAAGACCAGACCGGCGGCGACGGTCAGGGCGCCGAGCCCGAGCCAGGACAGACGACCGCGGTTCGCGACCACCGACTCGAGGTTGTGCACCAGATCGTTGCTGAGATGCGGGATGAACTCGCGCACCGAAGCGAGCACGGTGCGGAAAGTATCCGCCGAAGAGCCGACGACGTAGCCGAGGATGGCGATCACCAGGAACAGCACCGGGATCAACGACAGGATCGCATAGAACGAGATCGCCGCCGCGAGCGTCGGGCAGTCGTCGCGGTAGAAGCGCCCGCCCGCGTCACGCAGCAGCGCCCAGACGTCGAGCCCGCGCTGGCGCACGCCGACGCGGTCGAGTGCACGCAGGCGGCGGTCGTTGCTGGCCGGTCGGGAGGCGGAACGTCGCGGGTGCATGGGTCAGTGGCGCGGTCGGAACCGCAGCCGGATCGGCGTCCCTTCCAGGTGAAAGGCCCCGACGATCTGGTTCTGGAGATAGCGGATGTAGCTCGGATGGATCGCCTTCGGCTCGTTGGTGAAGATCGCGATCTCGGGCGGCCGGCGGCCGACCTGGGTCGCGTAGTAGATGCGCGGCCGGCGCTTGCCGACCATCGGCGGCTCCTGCGCGCTCACGGCGGCGCCGATCACGTCGTTGAGACGCGCGGTCTGGAGCTCGACGGCGTGCATCGCCGCGACCCGCCGTACCGCGGGGAGGACGCTCGCCACACCGCTGCCGGTGAGGGCCGAGACCACCACGATCGGAGTGTGCGCAACGCTCGGGTACCGGCGCCGGAGCTCTGCCGCAAAGGCGTTCCGCGAGAGCGGCTTCCCGTCGTCGCCGCCCGCGACCACGCGCAGGTCCCACTTGTTGGCGACCATTACGAGGGCGCGACCTTCCTCCCAGGCGAGCGACGCGAGCCGCATGTCCTGCGTCGTCGCGCCCTCGACCGCGTCGATCACGATCACCGCGACGTCCGAGCGCCCGAGCGCTTCGAGCGCGACCGACGTCGACGAGCGCTCCAGGCGGTCGACGATCTTGGCGCGGCGCCGAATGCCCGCGGTGTCGACGAGCGTGTAGCGTGTGCCGCCGACCTCGAGGAGCGTGTCGACCGCGTCGCGCGTCGTGCCGGCGGTCGCATCGACCATCGTGCGCTGGTAGCCGAGCAGACGGTTCACCAAAGACGACTTGCCGACGTTCGGCCGGCCGACGATGCCGACCCGGATCGCCGCGGCTTCGTTGGTCGCGGCGACGTGCGGTACGCGCTCGACGATCGTCTCGATGAGCGCCGAGATGCCGTGGCCGTGCTCGGCCGACACCGGCAGGAGCTCGTCGGCGCCGAGACGGTAGAACTCGCCGGACCTCGCCTGCCGCGCCGGCGAGTCGAGCTTGTTCACGACGAAGACGATCGGCGTGCGACGCCGGCGGAGCTGCTGAACCGCCGCCTCGTCGGCGGCGGAGAGGCCCGCCTTGCCGTCGAGCACGTACACCACCAGATCCGCGTCGGCCGCCTCGGCGAGGCTGCGATCGGAGATCGCGCGCTCGAGGTCGCCGCCGCCCTCGGCCTCGAAGCCGCCGGTGTCGATCAAGGTGAGCGCGTGGTCGTCCCAGGTGACGTCGGCGCGGTTCGGATCGCGCGTCACGCCGGGGGTGGGATCGACGAGCGCCTTTCGCCGCCGCAGCAGGCGGTTGAAGAGCGTCGACTTCCCGGTGTTCGGCCGGCCGACGATCGCGACGCGCGGCAGCTCGCCGGCTGCCGGCGCCACGGGCACGCCACCGCCGGCCGCGGCGGCGGCCGTCAGGTCAGATTCCGAGCTCGCGGAGGACATGCGGGTCTTTACTCCATTCACGGCGCACCTTCACGTGCAGCTCGAGGAAGATGCGGCAGCCGAAGATCGCCTCGAGCTCGAGACGCGCCGCCTGGCCGATGTCGCGGATGCGCCGGCCCTGCTCGCCGATCACGATACCCTTCTGCGTCGCACGCTCGACGAGGATCGTCGCCTGGATCACGACCAGGTTGCGCGCCGGCTCTTCGCGAAAGGCGTCGATGACGACCGCGGTCGTGTACGGGATCTCGTCGCGCGTCTGCTGCATGATCTTTTCGCGTACGATCTCCGCGGCGAGAAAGCGCTCGCTCTGCTCGCTCACCTGGTCGGGAGGATAGAGCGGCGGACTGACCGGCAGGGCGGCCACGACGATGTCGAGGAGACGGTCGATGTTGTCGCCGGTTTGGCCGCTCACCGGCACGACGTCCGCGTTCGGCAAGAGCGCGGACGC
>JBGPIT010000413.1:0-4469 GCA_041485125.1 Binatia bacterium
ACGCGGCGGGCAAGCGGAGCCGCGTCGAGGCGGTTGGTCCCGGCACGGCGACGATCTCGGCGACCGACCTGTGGAGCGGCGTCAGCAGCAGCGATGCCGGCGCCGACGCGACCTTCATCGTGGTCGGCGCGCTCGAGCGGATCGAGCTGACGCCGCGGACCGTGTCGCGCGCGCTCGGCGAGCCGCAGAGCTTCAGGGCGACCGGCTTCTACGCCGGCGGCGGTACGCGCAACCTGACGCAGGGGCTTGCCTACGCGTCGAGCGACCGCACGGTCGCCGTCGCGCCCAACGAGGCCGGCCGGCGGAGTCGCGTGGAAACCGTCGCGCCCGGCAGGGTGACGATCTCCGCGACCGATCCCGTGAGCGGCGTCAGCACGACGGCGTCGGGCGGTGACGCCGTCCTCACGATCTACCCGGCGCCCTCGAAGTCTCCGCCGCGCCCGACGCCCTGATCGGGGCTCAGACCGGCATCGGAAAGATCGACGGCAGCGCCGGGGCGGCGTCGATCGTCGCGCGCTGTTCTTCGGCCGGCAGCGCGCGGAAGCGCGTCGCGGCCGCGATCGCGACCGGCAAGAGCGCGAGGTCGCCGGGTGTGCAGAACGCGTGCACACCCGGGACCGAGAGGGTGAAGCGCACGCCGCGCGCGATCGCGTCGGGCGCGGTGAAGGGCTCGTACCAGGTGGTCGCGAAGCGCGCGCCCTCGGGCCAGGGGCGGTGCGCGACCGCCTTGATCGCCATCACGCCGAGATCGCGATCGGCGCAGTGCCGGAGCAGCGCCTCGGCGTCGGCGCGATACGCCGGGTCGGCCCAGAGCTGCGCGTTCACTGGGAACATCACGGTGTCGAAATCGTAGCGGCGGAGCGCCTCGATGAACGTCGCCGGCGCGGTGAGGTTGTGGCCGGTGATGCCGACGAAGCGGGTGAGACCCTGGTCGCGCGCGTGAAAGAGCACGTCGATCGCGGCGGCGCGCTCGTCGAGGGTGGCGACGTCGGTGACCGCGTGCGCCTGGTAGAGGTCGAAGCGCTCGATGCCGAGGAGCCGCCGCGACTCGTCGAGCTGCGCGCGCACCCCGTCGGGCGCGCGTCGCATCGTCTTGCAGGCGACGAAGAGCCGATCGCGCACGGCAGGAATGAGCGGGCCGAGGACGCGCTCCGCCTCGCCGTAGCGGGGTGCGACGTCGAGGTGGTTCACACCGGCGCCGAGCGCGGCCTCGAAGGCGCGCCGCGCCTCCGCGATGCCGTCGCCGGTGGTGAAGGCGAAAGCCGCCCCGCCGAGAATCGCGATGCTGCTCCGATGCTCCGTCCGTCCGAGCCGTCGGGTCTCCATGGCGCGCATGGTGCTGCGAAAGCGTCGCCCCTTACAAGCGCCGGCCGTTCACGCGGTGCGCGCCGAGTCAGAGCAGGCGCGCCGCCGCCTGGCCGAGCCACACCGCCGCCAGGCAGGCGACGATCGTCACGACGACGTTCGCCGCGGCGACCGCCAGCGCGCCGTGCTGCACGAGGGCGACGGTGTCGAAGCTGAATGCCGACATGGTCGTGAACCCGCCGCAGAGCCCGACGGTCAGGAAGACGAGCAGCTCCGGCCGGACGTCGCCACGCGCCGAGACCCAGGCGATGATCGCGCCGATCGCGAAGCTGCCGAGGATGTTGACGGTCAAGGTGCCGTACGGAAAAAGGGTGTCCGCGCGCTCCTGGATCGCCACGCCGAGCCAGTAGCGCGCGGCCGAGCCGAGACCGCCGCCGAGACCGACGAGCAGCGTCCTCATCGCGACGAGCGCCGCGGGACGGGGTGGGTCATGGCGGGCTTCTGTACTCGATTGGTTCGCCGTCGTCGATGTGGTAGCCGAGCCGCGATGACGACACACTGGTACGCGACCTTCGATCCACTGCTCTCCGCGACCGATGCCGACCGCATGGTCGGCCTGTGCGAGCACTTCGGCTCGTACAAGATGTACTCCGAGGAGCCGACGTTCGAAGGCATCGGCAGCGGCCTCCCGGCGCGGTGGGACGCGGCGCGGAACTTCGTGCGCAGCGGCGGCCGCTTCGGCCGGAGCGAGCCGATCCACGTGCTCGCCGCGCGCACCAATTACTTCCGCGAGAGCTATGCCTACGGCGCCGAGACCCGCATCGACGGCATCGCGCCCTTCCTCCGCCACGAGGGCTTCATGGAGGCGGCGCGCCGTCTCCACGGGCGGCCGCTGATCGAGCCCGCGATCGTCTACGCCAACCTGCTCGTCCCCGGACAAGAGCTCGCCGTCCACACCGACGTGCCGGAGTTCCGCGGCGTGAATCGCACCCGCCATCCGCAGTGGCTGCTGGTCGCGATGCACCACTCGGGCCTCTTCGAGGATTGGCGGATGCCGATCGCGACCGGTGTGGCGTGGTTCCACGACTGCGACGGTGGCGACTTCGCGTTCTATCCGAGCGGCCCCGGCGAGATCCCGGTCGCGCACACGGTGCGCTTCAACACCGCCGTGCTGCTCGATACCGACAGCGTCTTCCACGGCGTCGATCGCGTCGGCAACGGCGCCGGCCGGCGCACGCCGGCGGCAGACGATCCGGACGCACGCGCACGCGACGGCGAGAGCGGCACCGCGGCGATCGAGCGCCTGCGACCGGGAATGCGCCTGCGCCATGCCGGCGATCGCCGCTGGCAGATCGACGACGGCAGCGACGTGGTCGCGCGCTATCGCTGGGACGAGCTGCGCTTCTCGGTCTCCTGGAAGGCCTACTGCTTCGCCGACGAGGCGGAGCGGCGCGCCTGGCTCGCGCACGCCGACGACCTCTCGGTCGACCAGGTCGTCGACCGGCTCGTCGACGATCTCCGCGCCCGCGGCACGCTCGGCGCGACGCGCCCGCCCGAGCACGAGCTCGTCGAGCTCCTCATCGACGAGTACATTCACTTCCCGTCGCCGCGACCGGAGTGAGACGACCATGGTGACGACGGCGGTCGCGGATCCGTTCACCTTCGATCCCTTCGACGTCGAGACCCGGCGCGACCCCTTCGCGCTCTACGCGCGCGCTCGCCGCGAGCATCCCGTCCTGCGCCACGCGGGCACGCCGATCACCTCGGTCTTCCGCCACGCCGACGTGCTCGCCATCCTGCGTGATCCACAAGCCTGGTCGAATCGCTTCGGCCCGCCCGGCGTCGATCCGAGCCAGTTCCCCGAGCCGAGCATGCTCGGGCAGGACCCGCCGCAGCACACGCGTCTCCGCGGTCTGGTGAACCAGGCGTTCACCCCGCGCATCATTCGGAGTCTCGAACCCCGCCTCGATGCGGTCGCCGGCGAGCTCGTCGCCGCCGCCGTGGCGCAGGGCGAGGTCGATCTGGTCGAGGCGCTCACCTATCCGCTGCCGGTGATCGCGATCGCGGAGATCATCGGCATCCCGCCCGAGGACCGCGGGCAGTTCAAAGGCTGGTCCGACGTCGCGGTGCAGGGGCTCGGCAACGCGCTCTTCGTGCCGCCGACGGCGGAGCGTCTCGCCGAGCTGAACCGCATGTTCGACGAGATGAGCGGCTACTTCTCGACGCTCGCCGAGGAGCGGCGACGCCGGCCGCGCGAGGATCTCCTCACCGGTCTCGTGCAGGCGGAGGTCGAGGGATCGAGGCTCACGCACGCCGAGATGATCCAGATGCTGGTCTTGCTGCTCGTCGCCGGCAACGAGACCACGACGAACTTGATCGGCAACGCCGTCCTCGAGCTGCTCGCGCATCCCGAGGCGACGGCGCGCCTGCGCCGCGAGCCGGCGCTCTTGCCGTCGGCGATCGACGAGGTGATGCGCTTCGCGTCGCCCGTGCAGATGGACCCACGCCGCGCGACGCGTGACGTCGAGCTCCACGGCGAGCGCATCGCCGCCGACGAGCTCGTGGTGTGCTGGATCGGCTCCGCGAACCGCGACGAGGACGTCTTCGCCGACCCGGATCGTTTCGACATCGCGCGTGCCGACAACCGCCATCTCGGCTTCGGCTTCGGCCCGCACTACTGCCTCGGTGCGCACCTCGCGCGCGTCGAGGCGCAGGTCGCGATCCGCACGCTCCTCGGCCAGACGCGCGCCTTCGAGCGCGTCGACGACGCGCCGCTGCCGTTGCATCCGAGCATCGTGTTCCGTGGCGTGACCCGGCTGCCGGTGCGGCTCACACCCGCTTGAGCGGGATCTCACCAGCTGCGCCGGAACGGCACACTTTCCACCGGTCAGGCAACGCGTATCCACGTGGAATCATTGACTCCCTAACTGTTTTTCCGTAGTCGACCGGAAATTTCTCCCTATAGTCGGGTCGGGACCCGACAGCGCGCAGTTTCCTAGGTTTTCGCGCCCGTCTAGTGGTCGATGCATGCAGCACGCTCATACGCCACGTCATGCGCTGCAGCCGCACTACGCCGATCCTCGCTACAACGACCTGGTCAGCCTCCTGGTCGCGTTCGCGTGCGTGTTCGGCGCCGCGGTGCTGTACGTCGTGTTCCTGATGGC
>JBGPIT010000414.1:0-4436 GCA_041485125.1 Binatia bacterium
AATTTGTCCGCGGCATCGGCGCGCACAGCGGCGCCGGTGTCGGAGCGGACGTCGGCGTCGGCGGACCGCCGCCGATCTGGACCTGGAGCGTCGCGACGTTGTTTCCCTCGTTTGCCTCGGCGATGCGATTGTCCGGATCGCTGGTCACGCGCAACGTGTAGATCCCATCGGGCACGTTGGCGTCCGTGATGTCGATGTACTGACACGGCAGATTGCTGGTGTAGACGTCGGAGCAGCCAGCGGTGAGTCCTTGGAAGTTGCAGGTGTACGTGAAGGTGGGGCACTCGGAGTCGAGGATGCAGAAGCCGCGCTTCCGTCCTGACGCGACCACGTTGCCGTCGCCGTCGAGGAGCTCGGCGTCGGCAAAGCTGTTGAAGTGCACGTGACCATGCGCCGTCCCGCAGACGAACAGCGGGTTCCCGCAGCTCGCGCCGGGGTGCGCGATGCAGTCGGGACACTGCGGGTTTCCGAGCAGCAGGTCGCCGGGGCCGGCGTTCGTGGTTCGCAGCGAAAAGCGCAGGAGCCGACGGTTCGTCTCGCCACCGGCGCACCCTTCGACGAAATCGCCGTGCGCGACGTTGTTGATGGCGACGAACGCGCCGAACGGCTGCGGAACGAGATCGGGGAGCGCCGCGTCGCCGCGCGCCAGTGAAGGCGCCACCAGCGACAGGGCGAGGATAAAGAGGAGGAGGGCTCGATTCACTGTGGCGATTTCCTGGTCGTCAGCGGCAGGGTCCCGTACTGCGATCTACCCTCGCAACGTGCCTCATCGGCGGGCCTGCCGTCAACGGCGATTCCCGGACTTTCGCGACCAATCGAGGCGCGGAGAGGTTGCGTGAGACGGGCACGCGTTCGCCCGCCTCACGCCGCTCGGTGGCAAGGCGCCCTAGTTCGGCAGCACCACGGCGTCGACGACGTGGATGACGCCGTTCGACTGGAACACGTTGGCGATCGTGATCTTCGCGACGTCGCCCTTGGCGTCGACGACGACGAGGTCATCGCCCTGCATCTTCGCGGTGAGGTCTCGCCGGCGAAGGTTTCGAGCATCGAATTCCTCTACTCGCGCAGCACGAGTACGCGGATCACCTCCACCGCGTCCTCAGTCACCCGGTAGAAGATGAGAAACCGCCGGAAGCCCGGGACCGGCCAGACGCGGACGGCACGCAATCGGCGCGCATCGTAGGACCGGAGGACGCCGAGCTCTGGCATCGTCCGGAGGCGCTCGTAAGCGGCCTCGAGCGCCATCGCGTAACGATGGGCGATCGCGGGTCGGTCGGCCCCGATGTAGGCCAGTTGCTCTGCAACATCATCTTCAGCCGCGCGCCGCTGAACCAGTCGCCTTGCCGTTCCTCCCCTTCCTCCCCTTTCCCTCGGCGATCCCGTCGATCAGCGCGTGCATTCGCTTGAAGAACGTCTTTGGCGCCACCCGACTGCGCGGGCTCTTCAGACCTTCGAGCAACCGCGCTTCCAGTTCCCGCTGTGCGCGCTCGTCCTGATCCTTCCGGATGAGGTGGCGCAAGAACTCGGTGGGCGTGCCGAAGCCCCCCGCCTTCGTACGGTGTCGCACGTAGTCGAGGAGCTCCGCGGGCATCGTGACATTGAAGGATTTCATGACACACAAGCTAGCACACCACACCGGATTTCGCCATTATTCGCCACCGGTGCTCGGTGCTTAGGATCGCTGCGCCGGACGCGCGCGCCCGGCGGCGCATCGGTGTAGCGACTGTCTCTCAACTTGACATCCGTCTCCGGCGGCAACAGCTTCGATCTCGTGCCGGAGATGCCGGTCTTCACGACGGCATCCCAGCCAGCTTGCGCGTCATGCCGCAATCAGCAATCGTCTGGCCCTCGACCTGCCCACTCCTCGCCTCATGAACACGCGACCCGAGCGCATCCTGAACAAGACTCCCGCGATCACCCTCGCGTTTTGGGTGATGAAGATCGCCGCGACGACCCTTGGCGAAACCGCGGGCGATCTCTTCTCCATGACCCTGAACGTCGGCTACGCGGTGAGCTCGCTTCTCCTGGTCGCGCTGTTTTTCGTCGCGCTCTTGTTCCAGCTGACGTCGGATCGCTTTCATCCTTACCGCTACTGGACGGTCATACTGGCGACCAGTACGGCAGGGACCACGATGTCCGATTACATGGATCGCAGCCTGGGGCTCGGCTACGCGACAGGAAGCGCGATCCTCATCGTCTTGCTGCTGATAACGCTCGCGGTATGGCGGTCGAGCACGGGCTCGCTATCGGTGACCAACATCACGTCGCGAAAAGCGGAGTCGTTCTATTGGACCGCCATCCTGTTCTCGAACACGCTGGGTACGGCGCTGGGAGACTTTCTCGCCGACAGCTCCGGTCTCGGCTTCGGCGGCGGAGCGCTTCTGATCGGCAGCCTCCTGGTCGTCATCATCCTCGCCCACTACTTCACGCCCATTTCCAAAGTGGTGCTGTTCTGGGCCGCGTTTGTCCTGACGCGCCCGTTCGGCGCTACCTTCGGGGACTTGCTCACCAAGCCACCGGCGAAAGGTGGAGTCGGCTTCGGAACGATAGGCTCTTCAGCGGTCTTGTTGAGCATTCTGGTCATCATGGTTGTCGGGACGAGAAAGAAACATCTCGACGTCGAACCACCCCAATGCAGCTCTTCCTGACGACTCGATCAACGGCGGCGCGGACGACGATGCCCTTCGCCAACAATTGCTCTGGGCTTGGCAGGTCGGTAAGAGCGGCGCATTGTCTTCGAGGCGAGAGCATCATGACGACACTCCTTTCTCGACGCGGATTCGTGACGTCCCTCGCTCTCGTCAGCGGCGGCGTCATGGTCGGAGCCGTCGCGCACGGCGCGGCGCCGCCGAAGGAGTCGGGACTCTCCTCGGAAGGGCTGCTCGTCGGGCATGCGGGGTTCCAGCCACGCTCCGTCATGCCCCTCCCTCACGACGAGCTTCCCGGCTTCCTCTCGCGCGAACAGCTCGTGCAGCATCATCGCGACTACGCAAAGACAGTCGAGCGGTTGAAGTCGATCGAGGCTGCTCTTCATACGGACAGCGCGAATACCAGCACGTACGCCGAGCTCCGGCGTGATCAGGTCACGGCGGCAAACGGCGTGGTCCTCCACGAATTTTACTTCGGTGGCCTGGCGCCGGAGAAAGTCTCGCCGCCTCACTACATCGAGGCACACATGACCGAGCACGTCGGCTCGTGGCAGACCTGGCGGGACGATTTCACGCGATGTGCGCTTGCCGCGAAAGCCTGGGCGGTCCTCGTCTACGACCCGTACGACGACCGCTGGCACAACGTCGTCATGGACTCCGACAACGACGGGGTATGGATCGGTGCAAACCCCCTCGTGGTCTGTGACGTCGCGGAGCACGCGTTTTCCAGGGACTATCCGCACCGCGAGGAATACGTGTCGACGTTTCTCGACCACATCGACTGGGCGGAAGTCGCGAGGCGCTACCGCGCCGTCGACCGCATGTGATCTCACCCGGTCGCGAACGCGAAACGAAACGCAGCGCCCCCGAGCACGGAGTCGCCGACCTCGAGGTCACCTTCGTGGAGGCGCGCGATCATGCGCGCGATCGGCAGGCCGAGGCCGACCCCGCCCGGTCCGCGCGCGGGATCCGCCCGGACGAATCGTTCGAAGATCCGCGCGCGGTCGCTGGGGTCGACACCCGGGCCGGAATCCTCGACGAGGATCACCACCTTGCCGTTCGCCGCCTCGACGCCGAGCCGGATGCGCGCGCCGCTCGCGCTGTGTCGCAGCGCGTTCTCGAGCAGGTTCGCGACCGCCTGCTCGACGAGATGGCGGTCGGCGCGCACCTCCACCGAGGTAGGTGCAAGCGCGATCGTCTTCCCGAGGCGCTCGGCGGCGGGTGCGTAGAGCTCGACCAAGCCGTCGAGCAGCGCGCCGAGGTCGATCGGCTCGCGCACCAGCCGCAGGCGACCGTCTTCGCCGCGGGCGAGCAGCAGCAGCAGCTCGATCGTCCGCCCCATCGCCTCGGCGGTGTCGCGGACGGCCTCGAGCGCGTCGTCCTTTGCGGCCACGTCGGCAGTCGTCGTGAGTGCGACCTCGGCGGTGTTCAGGACGCGGTTCACCGGTGTCCGCAGCTCGTGCGCGACGTCACCGCTGAACGCGGACATCCGCTCGAACGCCCACTGCAGGCGCGCGAGGACGTCGTTGGTCGTGCTCGCGAGTCGATCGACGTCGTCGTTCGTTCCTCGCAGCGGAATGCGCGTGTCGAGCCGACGCGGGTCGATGGCGCGAATGGCGGCGGTGGTGTCGCGTAGCGGACGAAGTGCGCGGCGTGCACCGACGATGCCGAGGCCGATGGCGCCGGCGATGCCGAGCAGCACGACGCCGGCCGCGCGCGTCGTGAGCTCGCGACGTTCGCGGACGAAGTGCCGCAGCGGCAGCGCCGCGGCGATCGTCCGTCCACTCG
>JBGPIT010000415.1:0-4422 GCA_041485125.1 Binatia bacterium
ACGTCTTGATCGTCTGCGAAGGCATCCTGCGCTTCCAGCACAAGGCCGGCGAGCGCAAGAACCGCAGCCGCGCCCGCATGAAGTACCTCATGAAGAAGCTCGGCAGTGCCGAGTTCGTCGCCGCGCTCGACGCCGAGATCGCGCGCGTCGAGGCGACGCGCGGCGAGCGCCTACGTCGCGAGACCCGCGAGTACCTGGCCAGCTGGGTCGTGCCGCCGCCGCGTAAGCCGGCCGCGCCGGCCGCGATGGGGCAGCCGGGTACCGCCTACGGCACGTGGCAGGCGGCGAACACCGAGCCGCAACGCGATGCCGGCTACTACGCCATCACGGTCACCGTGCCGCTCGGCGACTACACGACGACGCAAGGCCGCGCGCTCGCCGCGATGGTGGAGCAGCACGGCAACGGCACCCTACGCGCCACCAACGAGCAGAACTTCGTCCTGCCGTTCATCAGCGGCGCGTCGCTGCCGGCGGTGTATCGCGAGCTCGAGTCGATCGGCCTCGCGGAGCCGTACGCCAACCACATCACCGACGTGGTGTCGTGCCCGGGCGCCGACTACTGCAGCCTGGCGGTGACGCGCTCGATGGGGATGGCGGAGCGCATTCGCCATCACCTGCACTCGACCGGGCTCTCGCCCGCCGAGATCGGCGAGTTCCACGTCAAGATCAGCGGCTGCCCGAACTCCTGCGGCCAACATCACGTCGGCGACGTCGGCCTGACCGGCATGATGATCAAGGGCAAGGACGGCAACGAGCGGCCACACTACTCGATCCTCGTCGGCGGCGGCGTCGGTGAAGGCAACGGCACGGTTGGACGCCGGATCACCGGCCGCTTCCCGGAGGAGCTCACGCCGCACGCGATCGTCGCCATCGCGGAGTGCTACCGCGACGAGCGCGTCGCGGGCGAGAGCTTCCAGCAGTACGTCCGCCGCGCCGGGACGGATCGTTTGAACCAAGTCGCGCAAGCGGCGGCGAGCGACGGGGTCCGTTGAGCGCGGCCGGCGAGCGCGAGGAGCCACCGCGCGAGGCGGGCGTCGACGCGCCCGCCGACGATCGTTTCTATCAGGGGCGCATCTTGCGTCTGCACCCCGGTAGTCGGAGCGGCGTGGTTCGAACCGGCAGCGGCCGCGACATCGCGTTCGCCGTGCCCGACGTGCAGATCCTCGGCAGCACCGCCGGCTTCGCGGCGCTCAGCGAGGGCATGCGGATCGGCTTCGACCTCGGCCGCACCTCGCGCGGTCTGCGCGTGACGACGATCCGCGTCTACGGCGACGCGTCTCAGAGTGGCAACGACGTCCGGTAGAGCAGGAACCGTCCGAGCATCTCGCCCACCACGGTGGTGAGCACCGCGACGTAGAAGAGCCCGGTCGCGGCCATCGTCTGGGGAATCGCGAGCGTCCGGCGGATCATCCAGGCGATCACCAACGCCGGCAGCGGTCCGAGCGCGAGACGCGTCCAGAAGAGCGCGCGGTGCTCGCGCCACAGCGCCTCGAGCAAACCCTGGGTCTCGGCGGCGCCGAGGAGGCGCAGCGCGCCGAGCGCCAGCGCGATCGTGGCGAGCTGGACCACGAGGCTCGTCCGATACCAGCGCCAGATCTGTAGGAACGGCGCGAGCGGCATGCCGACGTCGATGAGATACCAATGGCCGAGCAGCATGCCCGTCGCGGTCGCGCCGAGGAGCATCGCGGAGACGACGAAGCTCACTGGGTAGACGATCGTTTCGAGCGCAAGTAGCGGGGCGGGGGAGACGCCGAGCGCGGCGACGACCGTCGCGACGGCGCCGGTCGTAAGCGTTGCGATGTAGGCCAGGGCGCGGCGCCGGTAGGGATCGCCCCAGAGCGACGCGAGATAGACCGCGCCGGCGACGACGAACGCCGTCCACGCCAGCGCTTCGACGGAGCGCCAGCCGCCGACGCTCTGGCGCGCGTTCCAGACCAGCGTCAGCTCGCCGGCGCTGATCATGAGCGCGCTCGCGAGGAACACCGCGGCACTCGACTTGTAGAAGCCTCGTTCGATATCGTGGAAGGGCAGTTGGCCGAGGCAGACGAACCCTCCGAGCGCGAGCTGTCCGAACACGAGCAGAAAGCAATGAGCGAATTGCGTCACGGACGCGCGATGCTAGTGGACGCGGCATGACGAGACAACGCGTGCAGCGACGGCGCCGGGGGCCGCACGCCGTCGCGACGGCGGTAGGGCGTCCGTTCCTCGTCGTCCTCGCGCTCATTGCCTGCGCGTGCGAGCGCGAGGCGCCGCGCGAGGTCGAGGTCGAGGTGCGGAACGTCGGCTTCGACTACGACGCGGGCGTTCCGGTGGTCATTCTCCAGTCGCACGAGGATGCCGAGCACATCCTGCCGATCTGGATCGGTCCCGCCGAGGCGCAAGCGATCGCAATGGAGATGCAGCACGTCACGCCGCCGCGCCCGCTCACGCACGATCTGATGAAGCAGATTCTCGAGAAAGTCGGCGCGCCGCTCCGCCGCGTCCGCATCACCGCCCTGGAAGGCCAGACGTTCGTCGCGACGCTCGTGCTCGTGCGCGACTCCCGCGAGGTCGAGATCGACAGCCGGCCGAGCGATGCGATCGCGCTCGCGCTGCGGTTCCGCTGCCCGATCCTGGTCGAGCGTGCGCTCTTCGACCACGGCACGCCGAGCGGCGCAGCACCGGGGCGTGAGGCGTCGCTCGAGCTCTGGGGCCTCACCTTGCAGGACGTCACCCCGGCGCTCGCGGAAACGCTCGGACTCCCCGATGTCGCCGGCGTGCTGGTCTCCGACGTCGAGGACGGCGAACGCGCCTCGATGCGCCCGCAACGCGGCGACGTCATCGTCGCCGTCGACGACACGCCGGTCGCCGATCTCGAGGGACTTCGCGCGCTCGCCGCGTCGGTGCACACGCCGAAGCGCATCGAGGTGCGACGCGGCACCGAGCGGATCATGCTCGCTCCCAGTCGCGCCCTCGCGCGCGCCGACGAGGAGTGAGCTCCGGTTGCAAATTTCCCAGGTGTCGCATAGCTTTCGGCGAGTTTCATGGACGACCGGCCGCGGATTCTGGAAGACCGAGTCGAGGACCTGGCACGGGCGCTGGCGGACACCATCAACGAGGCGGAGGAAGCGGGTCGGCCGGGGATTCGTGGTGAGCTGAGAGACGTCGCGATCAGCATCTTGCAGGATGGCGTCGCGCTTCCGGAGCCGGAGCCAATCAGCGCGACGGAGTCGACAGGCGAGCCGTTCAACCCGATCGCGATGAGCATCCCGTTCGTTCTGCTCGGTGTAGTGCTGTTTTTTCTGTTTCCACCTGTCGGCATGGCTCTGTTGGCGGCGGCTGCGGTGATGATCGTGTGGGGGCTCCTGGCATCGCTGTGGTCGCAACGATGAACGAAAAGATCCGAACCCTTGCGGCCCGGTGCGCCGGGCGCGGCATCCCCGAAACCTGGAGCGGCACCTATGGCGAACGCTGAAACGCAAGCACTGCAACCGGCCAAGGGCGCCGCATCGGGCGCGGCGCGCGGCAAGCCGCAGGTCGGCAGCTTGTGGTCGCGGCGCGACTTCGTCGGCCGGCTCGGCTGGGGCATGTTCGGCGCCTTCACCGGCATCACGCTGCTCGGCTTCATGCGCTCGGCGTTCCCGCGCGTGCTCTTCCAGCCGCCGACCAGGTTCAAGGCGGGCTTCCCGAAGGACTTCACCGTCGGCGAGATCAGCGAGAAATTCAAGAAAGAGTTCCGGGTCTGGATCATTCGCAGCGAGGAAGGGTTCTACGCGCTGTTCGCGAAGTGCACGCACCTCGGCTGTACGCCGCGCTGGCTGGCGGCCGAAGAGAAGTTCAAGTGTCCGTGTCACGGCAGCGGCTTCTACCGCACCGGCATCAACTTCGAAGGTCCGGCGCCGCGGCCGCTCGAGCGCCTGCGCATCACGCTCGCGGAGGACGGACAGATCGTGATCGACAAGGGCGTGAAGTACCTCTACGAGAAGGGCGACTGGACGAAGCCGGGCGCCTTCTTGAAGGCCTGACGCGCATCATTCACCCGAGGAGCACTACGCATGGCGTGGGAAGACATCAAGCGGCAACTCACTGAATCGCACGTCTGGCAGTCCATGTTCCGGCACGGCTACGAGGACTCGCCGCGCAACCGGATCCTCATGGTGTCGGGCAACGTGTGGCTGCATCTGCATCCGTCGAAGGTGCGGCGCCACGCGGTGCGCATGCGGTTCACGTGGTGCATGGGCGGCATCACGTTCCTGATGTTCCTGGTCACGACCGTGACCGGCGTCTACTTGATGTACTACTACCGCCCGGTCGCCGAATACGCGTACGCCGACATGAAGTATCTCGAATTCGACATGCCGTTCGGCATGCTGATGCGCAACATGCATCGATGGGCCGCGCACGGCATGGTGATCGCCGTGTGGCTGCACATGTTCCGCGTCT
>JBGPIT010000416.1:0-4410 GCA_041485125.1 Binatia bacterium
ACCACGACGCCGACCGTCACCGCCACCCCCTCGGTCACGGCGACCACCACGGGCGGCACGCCGACCCCCGTCACGAGCCCGCTCGGCCTCCCCGGCCCGGCCGGCAAGGTGGCGGACAAGTGTCAGAAGCAGATCAAGAAGGCCGGCGCGAAGTTCGTCGGCGCCAAGCTCAAAATCCTCGACAAGTGCAGCGGTGAGGCCTTCAAATGCATCCAGACCCAGGCCGATGCGGCGAAGCGCGCCCAATGCCTGCTGAAGGCCGGCGGGAAGTGTACCAGCGCGCTCGGTAAGGTCGCGGGTCTCGAGGCGCAGCTGCGCACGAGCTTCGCCAGCAAGTGCGGGGTCGCGCTCACGCTCGATCAGCTGCGAAGCGCCGACGGCCTCGGCTACGGCGACGTCGAGGCGCAGTGCCCGAACCCGATCAACGTCAGCGCCGATCTCGCCGAGTGTCTCATCGCCCAGCACGAGTGCGCCGTGGAGCGCATGTTCGAGGTGCAAGCGCCGCGGGCGAAGGAGCTGATGCGCGCCGCGAGCGTGCCGCAGAGCGCGATCGACGCGCTCGAGTGCCTGCAAGACTTCGGGGGCAGTGGACTCGATCTCGACGACGAGACCGGCGCCGGCAAGACCGTGGTGAAGTGCGCGCAAGGCCTCGACAAGGCGGGGGCGTCCTTCACCACCGCGAAGCTGAAGAGCCTCGAGAAGTGCGTCGACAAGGTCTTCACCTGCGTGCAGACGAAACCGACCGACGCCAAGTGCATCCCGAAGGCGCAGAGCGCCTGCGACAAGGAGTTCCTGAAGATCGGCCTCGCCGAGCTCAAGCTCCGTGCGGCGGTGGCGAAGAGCTGCGGGACGCTCGACTACGCGGGCGTCCTCGCCGCGACCGATGGCACCAGGCTCGCCGCCGCCGGCGCGGACTGCGCGACCTTCGGCGTCGGCTCGCTCGCGAGCCTCGCCGAGTACACCGAGTGTCTCTTCCGCCAGCACGAGTGCCTGGTCGACGCGCTGCTGCCGATCGAAGCGCCGCGCGCGGCGAGCCTGCTCGGGATGGTCGGTCGTCCGGCGGGAAGCGCGTTCTGCCCGACGCCGGTCCCGACGCCCTGACCGATGCCGCGACCCACCGGCCGCGCACGCCCCTCGCCGGCGTGTGCGGCAGCGGGTCGCGGATTGTCTTGGGCGGCGCGCTTCACTAACATCCGCGGTCGGTTGGAACGGGACCAGGTGCGACGGGCGACCATATTCCTCGCGACGGGCGCCTACGTGGGCCTGATCCCGGTCGCGCCGGGAACCTTCGGCTCCGCGCTCGCGATTCCGATCCTGCTCGCCCTCGACCGCTGGCGCGTCTCCGGCGTCGCGGTCGTCGCGCTTCTCCTCCTGGTCGTGCCGATCGCGATGGCGATCTGTCAGAGTGCCGGGACCGCCTACGCGGATTCGGACAGTGGCAAGATCGTCCTCGACGAGGTGTGTGGGATGCTGGTCGCGGGCGCGTTGATCGTGCCGACCGCCCTCTCGCTCGCGCTCGGCTTCGCGCTGTTCCGCGTCTTCGACATCTGGAAGCCTTTTCCCGCGCGCTACCTCGACCGCCACGTGCGGAACGGCTTCGGCGTCGTCGCCGACGACGTCGTCGCGGGGCTCTACGCCAACCTGGTGGTCCGGGCGCTGACGTGATCGAGGCCGCCATCATCAGCACCGGCGAGGAGCTCACGACCGGGCGCACCACCGACACCAACGCCGGCTTCATCGCCGACAAGCTCCTCGCCGCCGGCGTCGACGTGCTCGCGATCCTCACCGTCGGCGACCTGCCGGACCGTTTGCGCTGGGCATGGCAGCAAGCGCTCGCGATGGCCGACGTCGTGGTCGCGACCGGCGGCCTCGGCCCGACCGCCGACGATCTCACGACCGAGACCGTCGCCGCCCTATTCGACCGCCCGCTGGTGCGCGACGACGAAGTTGCCGAGCGGATCCGGCAGCTCTTCGCGCTCTTCAACCGCCCCATGCCGGAGAACAACCTGAAGCAGGCGATGTTCCCCGCGGGCGCGGTCATCGTTCCGAACGCGCTCGGCACCGCGCCGGGCTACCGCCTCGCGGTCGACGTTGGCGGCACGCGTCGCCACCTCGTCGTCCTTCCCGGCGTGCCGCGTGAGATGAAGCCGATGCTGGTCGAGACCGTCATTCCCTGGGTGACGAGCCTCGCCGGCGCCGTCAGCGTCGCGCATCGCACGTTCCAGACCTTCGGCATCAGCGAGTCCGGTCTCGACGAGGCGATCGCCGGCATCGGCGGCGAGGGCCGCTGGGCCTTCCGCGCCAACTTTCCCGAGGTCTCCGTGCGCGTGACGGTGCAGGGCGCCGACGCCGAGGCGCGTCTCGAGGCGTTCGCGCGTGAGGTCTACGCACGCGTCGGCGGCTACATCTACGGCGAGGGCGATACCTCGATGGAGCGGGAGGTCGGGGCGCTCTTGAAGGCGCGCGGTCTCACCGTGAGCTTCGCCGAATCCTGTACCAGCGGCTTGGTCGCGCACCGCCTCACCAACGTGCCGGGCAGCTCGACGTATTTCCCGGGCGGGATCGTCGCGTACGCGAACTCCATCAAGGAGAAGCTCCTCGGCGTGCCGTCGTCGCTGCTGGTTGCGCACGGCGCCGTCAGCGAGGAGGTCGCCGCCGCGATGGCGGAGGGCGTCCGGCGCACCATCGGCACCGACATCGCGGTCGCGATCACCGGCATCGCGGGCCCCGACGGCGGCACCGTCGAGAAGCCGGTCGGAACGGTGTGCTTCGGCATCGCGGCCGAGGGCGTCGAGACGCGGACGCGCCGCTATCAGCTCTGGGGCAACCGCGAGTGGGTGAAGCTGCTGTCGTCGCAGATCGCGCTCGACTGGGTGCGACGCCACGTGCTCGCGCTTCCCCTGCTCGAGATCGGCCGTCCCGGCGTGACGGGCAAGTCGGCACAGCGCGAGAGCGTCGCGCCGGGCTGAGCCATGCCGTCCGATCCGGCAGCGCCGGCGCGGATTCGGAGCTTCATCGCGATCGACGTCACAGGCCCCGCGCGCGAGGCCGCGTTGGCCTTGCTCGGGCGGCTGCGGGCGACCGGCGCCGACGTCGCGTGGGCGCGTCCCGACGCGCTCCACGTCACGCTCGAGTTCCTCGGCAACGTCGACCCGGAGCAGCTGGCGCGCCTCGGCTCGCATCTCGCCGCGATCGCCGCCCGGCACGTGCCCTTGCCCATCACGCTCGCGGGTGTCGGCGCGTTTCCCACCCTTGGGCGCCCGCGCGTGCTCTGGAGCGGCATCGACGCTCCCGCGCTGCTGCCGCTCGCGGCCGACGTCCGACGGGCGTGTCGCGCCGAAGGCCTGGTCGGCGAGGAGCGTCCGTTCCATCCTCATCTCACCCTCGGCCGCGTTCGCACGGGCGACCGGCGCGGCCGCCGTGGCGGCGCGGCCGCACTACCGCGCGAGCTCACCACGCTGCTCGCGGCGGAGCGCGAGATCGTCTTCGGCGTCTCGCAGGTCGAGGCCTTCATCCTCTTTCGCAGCGACCTCGGCGCCGCCGGTGCGCGTCACACGCCGCTCGCGCGGTATCCGCTCGGGGGCGAGTCGCGCCAGCGCGAGTAGCTACTCGTCGCTAGCGATCGTTCTTGACTGCGCCCGCGTGTTTCGACTAACTTTCGCCCTCAGGAATGGTCATGGTTTCGACGCTCGATTCATCGTTCGCGGATCTGACACTCGCCACGCGACATGCTGCGCAATGCGTGCAGATGACCGGCGGGGCCGACGCGGTCGCGTCGCAGGTTTGCGGATGTACGCTCCGGAGGCGGGAGTGTACAGTCGTCGAGAGATCGAGCGCGGTGCCTCGGGGAGTAGGAGCAACCACATCGCGTTGACGTGAATGGGAGGGGTGTATGACTTCAGTCGAAGTGAACAATCGCGACCGCGCCATCGATCTCGCGGTCAGCCAAATCGAAAAACAATTCGGCAAGGGCGCCATCATGAAGCTCGGCGCCGACATGCTGATCCGCGACATCGCGACCATCTCGACCGGCTCGCTCGGGCTCGATCTCGCGCTCGGCGTCGGCGGCTTGCCGCGCGGTCGTGTCGTCGAGATCTACGGGCCGGAGTCGTCCGGCAAGACCACGCTGGCGCTGCAAGTGATCGCGCAGGCGCAGAAGCACGGCGGCATCTGCGCCTTCATCGATGCCGAGCACGCGCTCGACGTCACCTACGGTCGTAAGCTCGGCGTGAGAACCGAGGATCTGCTGATCTCGCAGCCCGACAACGGCGAGCAGGCGCTCGAGATCGCCGAGACGCTCGTCCGCAGCGGCGCCATCGACGTGCTCACGGTCGACTCCGTCGCCGCCCTGGTGCCGCGCGCCGAGATCGAGGGCGACATGGGCGATCCGCAGATGGGCCTGCAGGCGCG
>JBGPIT010000417.1:0-4409 GCA_041485125.1 Binatia bacterium
CACCCGGTTTCGGTGTCGGGCTACCACATCCGCGAGGCGGGCTCGACGGCGGTGCAAGAGGTGGCCTTCACGCTCGCCGACGGCATCACCTACGTCGACGCGGCCCAGGCGCGCGGCCTCGCGGTCGACGACTTCGCGCCGCGGCTCTCCTTCTTCTTCAACCTCCACAACGACTTCCTCGAGGAGATCGCGAAGCTGCGCGCGGCGCGGCGCCTGTGGGCGCGCATCATGCGCGAGCGTTTCGGGGCGACCAATCCGCGCGCGCTGATGCTGCGCACCCACGCCCAGACGGCGGGCTGCTCGCTCACCGCGCAGCAGCCGGTCAACAATGTCGTGCGGGTCGCGATCCAGGCGCTCGCCGGCGTGCTGGGCGGCGTGCAGTCGCTGCATACCAACTCGATGGACGAGACGCTGGCGCTGCCGAGCGAGCAAGCCGTCATGGTGGCGCTCCGGACGCAGCAGATCATCGCCGAGGAGAGCGGGGTCACGAACACGGTCGATCCGCTCGGCGGTAGCTACGCCGTCGAGGCGCTCACCAACCGGATCGAGCAGGAGGCCGAGGCGTACATCCGCCAGATCGACGCCATGGGCGGGATGGTGCGTGCGATCGAGGTCGGCTTTCCGCAGAAGGAGATCGCCGAGGCGGCCTACAAGTTCCAGCAGCAGTTCGACCGCGGCGAGAAGGTGATGGTCGGCGTCAACAAGTACCAGCTCGACGACGAGCCGCCGATGGAGCTCCTGCGCATCGATCCCGCGCTCGAGGGGCGCCAGGCCGCCCGCGTCACCGCGTTCAAGCAGGCGCGCGACCAGGACCGCGTGCGCGAGCGGCTCGCCGCGGTGCGCGCCGCGTGCCGCGACAGCAGCAATCTGATGCCGCACCTGATCGCCGCCGTGAAGGACGGCGTGACGCTCGGTGAGGTGTGCGACGTCTACCGCGACGAGTTCGGGGTCTATCGCGACCCGGCGTGGCTCTAGCCGGACGCGTCCGGTAGGCGGCTGGCGATGAGCCCCTCGACGTCGCGGAAGCTCCGCATTCTCGTCGCCAAGCCGGGTCTCGACGGGCACGACCGCGGCGCGAAGATCATCGCCCGTGCGCTCCGCGACGCCGGCTGCGAGGTGATCTACACCGGCCTGCACCAGACGCCCGAGATGATCGCCGAGGCCGCGATCCAAGAGGACGTCGATGCGATCGGGCTCTCGATCCTCTCCGGCGCGCACAACACGCTCTTCCCGGCGGTGATGCGTCTCCTCCGTGAGAAGGGCGGCGACGACATCGCAATCTTCGGCGGCGGCATCATCCCGCCCGAGGACATCGCGCAGCTGAAGCAGCAGGGCGTGCGCGAGATCTTCACGCCCGGCGCGACCACCGACCAGATCGTCGACTGGATCCGCGCCAACGTGCAGCCTAGACCCGACTGATCCGCGGCTCGACGCGCCGCCGGCTCGGGCGGCCGTCCGTCGCAGGCTGGCGCGACCATCGGGCACAGAGCTTGCTCCCACTCGGGCTGAGCAGGTGCACGGGGTGGGGAGACCGTACGGGCGGCGCCGTAAGCGCGGACAACGTGGCACCTCGTCACGAAAATGACGCGCACCGCCTCGTCTTCACGACTCGCCGAGCACCGTCACGACCTCTCGGTGGTGGAGTCGCGCTTGCTCGCCGATCGGCTGCGGGGCGGCTTGATGATCGCGCTCGCGGGTATCGTCCTCTTCGCCGTCGCCGATCTCGCGCTCGGCCCGCCACATCTGTTGCTGCTCTTCGCGATCAAGCTCGGCCTCGCGGCGGTGCTGATCGCGACGATGATGCGTCTCGGCCGGGCGGGGTCGCCGCGTGCGCTCGCCGCCGTCGCCGTGTTGGCGATGAGCGCGATCTACCTGAGCAGCGCCGCCTCCGGCGTCCTCACGTCCGATCTCGCGTCGACCGCGCTGCTGACGGTGGTCTTCTCGATGGCGACCGCCGCGTCGTTGCCCTGGGGCGTTCGGGCGCAGCTCGCGACGGTCGCGGTCGCGGTCGTCGCGGTGGTCGCGACCGCGATCGGCGTGACCGGCGGCGTCGCTCCGCTCGCGAACTATCCGGCGATCGCGATCGTGATCGCGCTCGCTGGATCGGTCTACGTCGCGTACGAGCACGAGCGTCACGGCCGGGCGCGCGACCGCCTCGCGAGCCTGCTCGACGGCCAGACCGAGGTGCTCGAGATGGTGGCGCTGCACCATCCGCTTCCCGACGTGCTGGCCGCGCTCTGCCACGTCGTCGAGCGCCATGGCGGCGACGGCCTGCTCTGCTCCGTCCTCTTGCTCCGCGACGGGACGCTCCACCACGGTGCCGCGCCGAGTCTTCCGGAGAGCTGGAACGCCGCCGTCGAGGGACTGCCGATCGGCCCGTCGGTCGGCTCGTGTGGGACCGCCGCGTTCACCAAGTCGCCGGTGATCGTCAGCGACATCGCGACGGATCATTTGTGGGAGGGCGCGCGTGAGCTTCCCGCCGCGCACGGGCTCCGCGCCTGCTGGTCGGCACCGATCCTCGCCCAAGACGGTCGCTGCTTGGGCACCTTCGCGATGTACTATCGCACGCCGCGCACGCCCGACGCGCGTGCGTGGCATGCGCTCGAGGTCGCGACGCATCTCGCCGGTCTCGCGATCGAGCAGCGCGAGAGCGCCGATGCGCTGGCGAGCTCGCGCCGACGGCTCGAGGAGGAGTCGCACGTGGCGGGCGCCCTCGTGCAGGTCGGACACGAGATCAACTCGATGTTGAGCACGCCCGAGATCCTGGCGCGGCTCTGCGAGCTCACGACCGAGCTCGTCGACTGCGACTGCAGCGACACGGTCCTGCGCCAGGCCGACGGTGAGACGTATCTGTTGACGTCGGCGCACGGCTACGCCGACGACGAATTGGAGTCGCTGCGCGCGCTCAGCATGCCGGCGGACGTGATGGCGCCGCTCGTCGCGGCGCTCGAGCGCGATGGCCTCGTGCAGTTCCCCACCAGCGTCGTCCAGGAGCCGGTCGCGCAGGGTCTGCTCCGCCGCTACCGCATCACGGTCAGCATGTACGTGGCGCTCCGCCGCGGCGGCGAGATGATCGGCATCTTGTCCTGCGCGTGTCGCGGCCGGACCGAGCTCTTCACGCCCGTGCACCAGCGCGTCGCCCGCGGCATCGCGCAGCTCGCCGCCCTGGCGCTCGAGAACGCCCGCCTGGTCGAGGAGCTGCGCGCCGCGAGCCAGCTCAAGACCGAGTTCGTCTCGACCATGTCGCACGAGCTGCGCACGCCGCTCAGCGTGATCCTCGGCTACACCGACATGCTGGAGGAGGACCTGCCGCGCCAGGAGCAAGAACGGACGCTCGCCAGGATCCGACGCTCCGGCGTCGAGCTGCTCGAGATGATCGAGGCGACGTTGAACCTGAGCCGGCTCGAGGCCGGCAAGGACTTGCCGCGTTACGAGCCGCTCCGACTGCGCGATCTCACCGACGAGCTCGCGGCCGAGTTCGGCGCGATCGAGTGTCCGACCGGGACCATGCTGCAGTGGGACGTGGCGGAGACCATGGAGCTCGTGAGCGACCGGCGGAAGCTCAAGATCGTGCTGAAGAACCTCGTCGCCAATGCGCTCAAATTCACGCCGCGCGGCGTGGTGGTCGTGGGCTGCCGCCTCGACGGCGAGCGCTGCGTGGTCGCGGTCCGCGACACCGGGGTCGGCATCGCCCCCGACGATCTGCCGGTCATCTTCGAGATGTTCCGCCAAGTCGACAGCTCCGACAGCCGCTCGTTCAGCGGCGTCGGCCTCGGTCTCTACATCGTCCGGCGTCTCGTCGATCAGCTCGGCGGTGCGATTGACGTCGCGAGCGAGCTCGGTCGCGGCACGACCTTCACCGTGACGCTGCCGTTGCGTCCGTCGCACGCGGCGACCACCCTCGCGACCGACGCCTGAGCGCCGCGCGCGTCGACGGCGCACAGGCCGGGCACGTCGCCACCGATTGCGGAACGCGAGACCCCTCCGCTATCCGGGAACGATGCGCCGCTATCGCGTCGAGCCCGGCACGCGGGTGAGCCTCGCCAAGATCGATCCCGACGACACCGCCGGGCGCTCCAAGGCGGAGGCGGAGCAAGAGATGCAGGAGACGCTCGAGCGACTCCGCGAGCTGCAGGAGCTCTGCTACGCCAATCACCGCCACGCCGTCCTGATCGTGCTCCAGGCGATGGACACGGGGGGGAAGGACGGCACCATCAACCACGTCTTCAGCGGCATGAATCCGAGCGGCTGCGCGGTCGCGTCGTTCAAGGTGCCGACCGACGAGCAGAAGGAGCACGACTTCCTGTGGCGCATCCATCCGCACGCGCCGCGGCTGGGGCAGATCACGATCTTCAACCGCTCGCACTACGAGGACGTGATCATGCCGCGAGTGCATCGCACCTTCCCCG
>JBGPIT010000418.1:0-4400 GCA_041485125.1 Binatia bacterium
GGACGCCGGCGCGGTGCGGGCGACCGTCGTCGACCGCGGCACGGGCGAAGAGCTGACGATCGCGGCCCGCTACGCCATCGCCTGCGAGGGCGTGCGCAGCGCCACCCGTGAGGCGCTCGGACGGACGCTCGTCGGACCGCCGCCGTTCGGGCATATGATCAACATCTACCTCGAGGCCGACCTCGAGAGCCTCGTCGACGACCGTGACCAGGCGCTCTTCTGGATCTCGGCGCCCGACGCGCCGGGAGTCTTCATCGCGCTCGGTGGAGACAGGAAGAAGTACTGCTTCAACACGCCGTACTTTCCGAAGCGGGGCGAGCGTCCCGAGGATTTCACCGAGGCGCGCTGCCTCGAGCGCGTGCGCAAGGCGCTCGGCACCGACGAGCTGCCGGTCACCGTACTCGCGGTCGGGTCGTGGGTGCTGTGCGGGCAAGTGATCGATCGCTACCGCCAAGGACGCATCTTCTTCGGCGGCGACACCGCGCACCTGAACATCCCGACGGGCGGCTTCGGCTTCAACACCGGGATGCAGGAGACCCACAACTTGGCGTGGAAGCTCGCGGCGGTCCTGCGCGGCGTCGCGCCCGACACACTGCTCGACACCTACCACGCCGAGCGACGTCCGATCGCGGTCTTCAACGTCGAGAAGAGCCACGAGAACGCCGTCAACATCCAAGAGACCGGCGCAACTTTCGGCGGTCGTACGCCGGACAACGACGAGCTCGATCTCGACACGCCGCGCGGCCACGCGCAGCGCGAGCGGATGTCGCGCGCGATCGCGCGGCAGAAGTCGCACTTCCTGTTCCTGGGGCAGGAGATCGGGTACGGATACTGGGATTCGCCGATCGTCGTCCCCGACGGAACACGGCACTACGCGGAAGAGCATGGCGTCGAGAATCCGGTCCACGAGTACGTTCCCAATGCGCGCCCGGGCGCGCGGGCACCGCACTGCTGGGTGGCGAGAGCATCCGCGCCCGAGGCGCGCTTTCCGATCCACGATCTGTTCGCGACGGAGCTCGTGCTGCTGACGTACGGAAGAGACGGGGCGGCGTGGACCCGCGCGCTCGACGTGCGCCGCGACGGAATCCCGGTGCGACACTACCGCGTCGGAGCGCCCGGCAGCGACGCCGATCTCCTCGACGTCGACGCGAGCTGGCGCCAGGTGTACGGCATCGAGGACGTCGGCGCCGTCCTCGTGCGTCCCGACGGGCACGTCTGCTGGCGTGCGTTCGCGGGACCCGACGCTCACGCCGGCGTCGGGCTCGCTGACGCCGTCGACATCACCCTCGGCCGCCGCCTCGAAGGAGAACACTCATGAGCACGCAAGACGATCGCAAGCAGCGGCTCGCCATGGATCGCGGCCGGGTCTCGCCGCGGCAGCTCGCCCACGTCGTCCGCCGCACCGGCCGCTTTCAAGAGATGATCGAATGGTACTGTACCGTGCTCGGCGCCGAGATCGTGCACGCCGACGAGATGCTCGCGTTCCTCACCTACGACGACGAGCACCACCGCATCGCGATCGCGGGCATCCCCGGCCTCGAGGAGCAACCCGCGATGGCGTCGGGCACCGACCACATCGCGTTCACCTACGCCGACCTGGGCGATCTCCTTCAGACCTATCTGCGCCTCAAGGCGACGGGCATCGAGCCTTTCTGGTGCATCAATCACGGCCCGACGATCTCGATGTACTACAAGGACCCGGACGGCAGCCGGATCGAGCTCCAGGTCGACACCATGGCGTCGAACGAGGCCATCGACCGTTGGATGCGGAGCGGCGCGTTCGCCGCCAACCCGATCGGCGTCGTCTTCGATCCCGAGGACCTGCTCGCGCGCTACGAGGCCGGCGAGCCGCTCGAAACGCTGACAGTGAGACCGCCGCTGCCCGCTGGCATGAACCCGTTCGACATGCTGCGGTTCTAAACCAAAGCCACCACGACGGCGGCCTCGATTCTGGATTGACGCGACCTCCGCGCGCGCGCCAGCATCGCCGTGAGCCGTACGCTCAGAAGGAGGCGCTGTGAGCGCCCTACCGAATGGTCCACACGTTCCGGCGGTCTTGCAGGTTCTTCGCTGGCTGCGCCAGCCGATCGCGATGCTCGAGGCGTGCCGGCGGCGCTACGGCGACACGTTCACGCTGCGCTTTCCCGGCTTCGATCCGATGGTTCTCGTGAGCGATCCAGCCGCGATCAAGGAGGTCTTCGGCGGCGATGCTAACGAGCTCCGCGCCGGCGAGGCGAACGTCGTCCTCGCGCCCTTCGTCGGGCCCGACTCGCTGCTCCTTGCCGACGGCGCACGCCACCGCCGCAAGCGCCGGCTCTTGATGCCGCCCTTTCACGGCGAGCGCATGCAGGTCTACGGGGAGCTGATGCGGACGCTCACCGACCGGGTGATCGACGCCTGGCCGCTCGGACGGGCGTTCCCCATTCAAGAGGAGACCCAGCGCATCACCCTCGACGTGATTCTGCGCGCCGTCTTCGGTCTCGACGAAGGCACGCAGATGGAGGCGCTGCGTTCGCGTCTCGTCGAGGGCGCGTCGGTCGTGACCGACCACCCGATGTTGATGCTGAAGTGGCTGCAGCGCGATCTCGGGAAGCTCACGTCCTGGGGTCGCGTCGAGCGGCTACGCGACGAGGCCGACGCGATCCTCTTCGCCGAGTTCGCGCGCCGTCGCGGTGAGGATCGCAGCGATCGCACCGATATCCTGAGCCTGCTGATGGCCGCACGCGACGAGGAAGGCCGCCCGATGTCCGATGCCGAGCTGCGCGACGAGATGATTACCCTTCTGCTCGCGGGCCACGAGACCACGGCGACGACACTCGCCTGGGTGATCCAACACGTGCTGGCCCATCCAGCGGTGCACACGCGCCTCCGCACCGAGCTGCTGGCGCACGGCACCGGCGCGCCCGCGGAGCCGGCGGACGCGAGCGACCTCCCCTACCTCGATGCCACGATCAAGGAGACCCAGCGGTTGATGCCGATCATTCCGATGGTGGGCCGCCGCCTGCATACCGCCATGCGCATCGGTGGCCACGAGCTTCCCGCCGGTGTCGTGGTCGCTCCCTGCGCGTACCTCACGCACCGCCGGCCCGATCTCTGGGAGGAGCCCGACGTCTTTTACCCCGACCGCTTCCTCGGAAAACGACCAAGTCCGTACGAGTTCTTCCCATTCGGCGGCGGCGCCCGCGCCTGCCTCGGCGCATCGTTCGCGAGCTTCGAGATGAAGATCGTGCTGTCGCGAATCCTGACCCGGGTCGAGATGCGCGCGGCGCCCGGCTATCGGGTGCGGGTCGTGCGACGGGGGGTCACCTTCGCCCCGTCGCAAGGGATGCCGGTCGTCGTCGAGCAGCGCGCCGCCTAGACCCAACGCGGGGTTCAGTCGTCGCGTACGGGCGCTTTGCCCAGCGCCAGGCGCGCGAATCCTCGCACCTTCTCGTTGTCGTGATGCTCGGCGATCGCGAGGAGCGCGACGCCGCCTTCCCGCCCGGCGCGCGCGAGTCCGATGACTGCGGCGAGCGCGGCACGCTCACTCGTACCGTCGACTACCGCACGCAAGGGCTCGACGGCCGGTGCCCCGAGCGCCCCGATGGTCTCCGCGATCCCGCCGCGCACGCTCGCGTCGGCATCATCGAGAAGACCGATGACGTCCGCGATCGCGCCGGCACCGTGGCGGGCGAGAAGCGCACGTCCTGCCGCGAGCCTCACCGGCGCGGCCGGATCGTGCTGCGCGAGCTGCACGAGTCGCTCCCGATCGGCGCGTTGGCCCGCGACCTCGACGCCGACCACGCGTAGCTCGGGCGTAGCGTCGCCGAGCAGTATCTCGACACGATCGGCCGGGACTCCGTCGGGAAGCGCGCCGAGCGCGCGATAGGCCTCGGCACGCATCGTGGCATCGGCGGTCAGGGCAAGCGCGGTCTCACGCGTGCCGGGCAGGCGATGTGTCGCGGCCAGGCGTAGCGCAGCGGATCGAAGCGCCGGCTCGCGGCGCGCGCTCCGCACGGCATCCAGGAGCGTCGCGGCGCCGTCGTCGTCGAGAAGATCGACGCGCGTCGGCTCCGCTTCGAAGAGCGCAAGCGCTTCTGCGGCGACCGACGGGTACCCCCCACGCACCAGCTCCGCCAGTCTCTCCGCGCCGGGACCCGCGTCGCGCGCCGGCGGATCCATCGCCAGGTAGTGCTCGAGGGCATCGAGCGTCGCACCGTCGGGGCTGCGCAGGAACGCGTCTCCGCCGGCGGCGACGACGAACACGTCGTCCGCGGTACGGTCGGCGAAACGCTTGCGCCACAAGCTCTGGGTCGGCAGCGCATCGAGGACGAGGAGGACGCGCTCGCCGTCGTCGAACCGCACCGGCCGCCCCGTCGAGAGCTCCTCCCACGCGACGGTGAGCGTATCGCCCAGGCGAA
>JBGPIT010000419.1:0-4384 GCA_041485125.1 Binatia bacterium
ACGACGCGCGCCGCGAATACAAGAACATGTACGACACCTACGGCCGCATCTTCTCGCGCTGCGGCCTCGCGTTCCGCGCGGTCGAGGCCGACACGGGCGCGATCGGCGGCTCGCTGTCGCACGAGTTCCAGGTGCTCGCCGAGTCGGGCGAGGACGCGATCGTGAGCTGTGCGAGCTGCGCCTACGCGGCGAACATCGAGAAAGCCGCGATCGGCGCCGACGAGAGCGGTGCCTCGGACGCCGCGGCTCCCGACGGTCCGGCGCCGCGCGAGGTCGCGACGCCCGCGAAGCGAACCGTCGAGGAGGTTGCGGCCTTCCTCGCGCTTCCGACCGAGCGCTTCATCAAGACCCTGCTCTACGTCGTCGACGGCAAGGAGACGGTCGCGGCGCTCGTGCGCGGCGATCACACGCTCTCCGAGGCGAAGCTCAAGGAAGCGCTCGGCGCGCAGACCGTCGAGCTCGCCGGCGAGGCGGAGGTCACGCGCGTCACCGGCGCGCCGGTCGGCTTCGCCGGCCCCGTCGGCATGGCCGGCCGGCCGCGTCTCGTCGCCGATCGCGCCCTCGCGGGGATCCGCGACGCGGTGAGCGGCGCCAACCGCGTCGATGCGCATCTCGTCGGCATCGCGCAGCGGCGCGACTTCCCCGACGCGACCTTCGCCGACCTGCGCGTCGCCGCGGCGGGCGACCGCTGCCCGCAGTGCGGCGGCACCTTCAACGTGCAACGCGGCATCGAGGTCGGCCAGGTGTTCTACCTCGGGACGAAGTACAGCGCGGCGATGAAGGCGACGGTCCTCGATCCGGCGGGCGAGGAGCGCGTCCTCGAGATGGGCACCTACGGCATCGGCGTCACCCGTACGATGGCGGCCGCGATCGAGCAGAACCACGACGACGCCGGCATCATCTGGCCGATGCCGCTCGCGCCCTTCCACGTCGTGGTCGTGCCGACGAACTGGAGCGACGAGCGCCTGCGTTCGACGGCGGAGCGTCTGCACCAAGAGCTCGCCGATCGCGGCATCGAGGTGGTGCTCGACGACCGCGAGGAGCGACCGGGCGTGAAGTTCAAGGACGCGGACTTGATCGGTTACCCGATCCGCATCACCGTCGGGCCGCGCGCGCTCGACCGTGGCGCGGTCGAGGTGAAGCGGCGGACCGAGAGCACCGCGACGGAGATTCCGCTCGGCGACGCAGCGGCGCACGTCGCTGCGATGGTCGGCGACGCGCTCGGCGGCGACGCCAAGGCCGACACCGCCGTCGCACCCGCGGGGACGCGGGGGTGAGAGCGGTGCGCGTGCGGCTTGCACCGACCGATCCGGTCACCGCGAATCGGCAGCATGCCGCCGCGAAACGCCGTCTGGTATTCGCGCTCGACGTGCCGACGGTCGCGGAGGCGGAGCGGCTCGTCGACGAGCTCGCGGCCGAAGTCGGCGTCTTCAAGGTCGGGAAGCAGCTCTTCTTGCACGCCGGACCGGACGTGGTGCGCATGATCACCGCGCGCGGCGGCGAGGTCTTCCTCGATCTCAAGTTCCACGACATCCCGCGCACCGTCGCCGCCGCCGGGTGCGAAGCGGCGCGCTTGGGCGTGTGGATGTTCGACGTGCACGCGTCGGGTAGCGGCGAGATGATGCGGGTCACGGCCGAGGAGGTGCGACGCACCTGCCGGCGCGAGAGCATCCGCAAGCCCAAGATCCTCGCGGTCACGGTGCTGACGAGTCTCAGCACCGACGATCTCCGCAGCGTCGGCATTCGCGCCGGTCTCGAGAGCCAGGTCGTCCGTCTCGCCTCGCTGGCGCAGGTGAGCGGCATGGACGGCGTGGTCGCCTCGCCGCGCGAGATCGCGAGCATCCGCGCGGCGTGCGGGCGGCAGTTCACGATCCTCACGCCGGGCGTGCGGCTCGCCGACATGGACTGGGACGACCAGAAGCGGGTCGCGACGCCGCAAGCGGCGATCCGCGCCGGCGCCGACTACGTCGTCGTCGGCAAGCCGATCCGCGACGCGCAGAGCCCGCGCGAGGCCGCGCGCGCGATCGTCGCCGACATGGCGAAGGGCTTCAGCGCCGGCTCGCGGCTCGGCTCCCGCGCCGGGCGCGCCTGAGCCGAGCCGCGGCGCGCGCTCACGCTGTGTCTTCGCTACGCTGAGCGCGTGCTCTCGGGAACCCGCATGCCGCGCCCGCTCGGGCACTGACTCATGCCACGCGACGTCGATATCGCCGTCCGACCGGAGGTGTTCTTCACGCCGGACGCGCTCGCCGCAGCGGCGGCCAACGCCGCCGGAATCGCCCGCGCGGACGTCCGCGAGGTGCAGGTCCTCCGCCGCGCGATCGACGCGCGGCGCGGCGTCCGCTTTCAGCTCCTCGTGCGGTTGCACCTGCACGGCGACCCCGAGGTCGGACGCGAGCCGGCGTCGCGCCCGTCGTTCCCGCCCCGGCGCGGCGGCGCGCCGGTCGCGGTGATCGGCGCCGGTCCCGCGGGGCTCTTCGCAGCGCTCCGCCTCGCCGAGCACGGCATCCCGGTGGTGGTCTTCGAGCGCGGCAAGCCGGTGCAGGCGCGCCGGCGCGACATCGCGGCGCTCACCAAGCGCGGCATCGTCGACCCGGAGTCGAACTACTGCTTCGGCGAGGGCGGAGCCGGCACCTACAGCGACGGCAAGCTCTACACCCGCGCGCAGAAGCGCGGATCGGTGACGCGCGTGCTCGAGACCTTGGTCGCGCACGGCGCCGACCCGGATATCCTGGTCGACGCGCGGCCGCACGTCGGATCGAACCGCTTGCCGAAGATCGTGACCGCGCTGCGCGAGACGCTCGCTTCGGCCGGCGTCGAGATCCGCTTCGGAGAGCGCGTCGACGACGTCGTGCACGCCGGTGGCTTGGCGCGTGCGGTGCGGACGAGCGTGGGCGAGGAGCTCCCAATCGCAGCCGTCGTCCTCGCGACCGGCCACAGCGCGCGCGACGTGTTCCATCTCGCCGCCGCGCTCGGCTGCCCGCTCGAGGCGAAGCCCTTCGCCGTCGGGGTCAGGGTCGAGCACCCCCAGCCGTTGATCGACCGCGTGCAGTACGGCGCCGACGCGGGACGGACGCCGCTGCCGGCCGCCTCCTACCGGCTGGCGACGACGGTACAGGACCGCGGCGTCTTCTCGTTCTGCATGTGCCCCGGTGGATGGATCGTGCCGGCCACGACCGCGTCCGACGAGCTCGTCGTGAACGGCATGTCGCTCGCACGCCGCGACTCGCCATTCGCGAACAGCGGCATCGTCGTCGCCCTCACGCCGGACGACGTTGCGGCGCTGGGCTTCGCGGGCCCGCTCGGCGGCCTCGCGCTGCAGGCCGGGATGGAGCGCATGGCGTACCAGCTCGGCGGCGGCGCGCAGGTCGCGCCGGCGCAGCGGCTCCAAGATTTCATCGCCGGGCGGGAGAGCGTCGATCTGCCGGCGACGTCGTATGTGCCGGGGGTCCGCGCGGCGCGCCTCGACGCCGCCTTGCCGGCGTTCGTCGCGGGCCGCCTGCGCGACGCGTTCCGCCGTTTCGCGCGGACGCTGCGCGGCTACGACACGCGCGACGCGGTCGCCGTCGGCGTCGAGACCCGCTCGTCGAGCCCGGTGCGGATCGTGCGCGACGCGGCGACTCTCGCGAGCCCGGCGCTCGCCAACCTCTACCCGTGCGGTGAGGGTGGGGGCTACGCCGGCGGCATCGTCAGCGCCGCGCTCGACGGAATTGCGGTCGCCGACGCGCTCGCCGCCGCCGATCGCGGGCGGCGGCTCGGTTGAACGGCGACCGCTCGCGCTACGCCGCCGCGCGGCGCTCGGCGATCGCGCACAGGCCGTCCGACTCGATCTCGAGCGGCAGGTTGATCAGGTTGTAATAGTTCTCGATCGCGTTCAGCCAGGTGATCTCGACGATCTCGCGCTCGCTGAAGTGCTTGCGCAGATTCTCGAACGTCGCGTCGCCGACCCGCTTCTGGCGCGTCGCCTCCTCGACGTAGGCGAGTGCCGCCCGCTCGCGCTCGCTGTAGAGCGGGTTCGTGCGGTACTCGGCGAGCGCGTGGAACTTGTCGAGCGACATGTGCTTTTGGATCGCCACCGCCTGCGCGATGTCGACGCAGAACGAGCAGCCGTTGATCATCGCCACCCAGGTGCGGACGAGGAAGCTGATCATCGGCTCGACGGTGATGCCGTTCTCGATGAGCTTCACCTCTTCGTACGCGAGCCGGAAGATCTTCGGCATGCGCGCGTAGACGACCTTCATCGGGGTCATCACCTTGCCGAGGCGTCGCTTGGTCATCCAATAGGCGAGCCGGGTCATCAAATGGGTCGGGTTCTCGATCGGGCTGAGGCGCATCGTTCACTCCTTTCGCTGATCGGCGTCGACGTGCACGTGCGCCGAGCTGAGAT
>JBGPIT010000420.1:0-4374 GCA_041485125.1 Binatia bacterium
GCAGCCCTCGAGCGCGCCATCGAGCTGGTCGCCGGCGCGCTCGCGGGCGGCCACAAGCTGCTGCTCTTCGGCAACGGCGGCAGCGCCGCCGACGCGCAGCACATCGCCGCCGAGTTCGTGAACCGCTTCGTGATCGAGCGGCCGCCGCTGCCGGCGATCGCGCTCACGACCGACACCTCGGCGCTCACCAGCATCGCCAACGACTACAAATACGACGACGTCTTCGTGAGGCAGCTGCGGGCGCTCGGCCGTGCCGGCGACGTCGTGCTCGCGATCTCGACGAGCGGCACGTCGCCGAGCGTCGTCAAAGCGGTCGCGGCGTGCAAGAAGCTCGGCATCCACACGATCGGGCTCACCGGCCGTGGCGGTGGTAAGCTCCGCGGCATGGTCGATCATCTCCTGAACGTCTCCGGCAGCGACGAGACGGCGCGCATCCAGGAGACGCACATCCTGGCGGCGCACGTGCTCTGTCAGCTCGTCGACGAGAGGCTCTATGGCAGCGGTAAGTAAGCGCGTAGCGAAAAAGACCGGCGGTGGCGACGCTCCGGCAAGTCCGCGGCCGAAGCCGGCGCGGGAGCAAGCGCCTCCTCTCAACTTCGGCAACGTCAAGCGCTATCGGATCGCGGCCCGGAAGAGCCTGGTGTCGCACGCATCGCTTGGGCGACCGCTCAGGCGCGGCCTCACGATGGCGCGCTTCTTCGAGGGCCTGCCGGACATGCTCGCGGTGCGCGAGCTGCGCGCCGCGACCCTCGCGATCGCGGGCGCGCGGCGCGGCGCGCGCGGCGTCATCCTCGGCATGGGCGCGCACCCGATCAAGGTCGGACTCTCGCCACTCATCATCGACCTCATGGAGCGCGGCGTCCTCACCGGGATCGCGATGAACGGCGCCTGCATCGTGCACGACTTCGAGCTCGCCTACGCCGGCGCGACGTCGGAGGACGTCGGACCGGGTCTGCGCGACGGCAGCTTCGGCATGGCCGAGGAGACCGGCCGCTTTCTGAACCTCGCGATCCGCGAAGCGGCGGCGGCCGGCGAAGGTCTCGGCGCCGGTCTCGGCCGTACACTCTCGACGGAACGACTCCGCAATCGCCGTCTCAGCATCCTCGCCGCCGGCCACCGGCTCGGGATTCCGGTGACGGTGCACGTCGCGATCGGCACCGACATCATCCACATGCACCCGGAGGCGGACGGCGGCGCGATCGGTACCGCCACCTTGCGCGACTTCCATCGGCTCGCGGCGGAGATCGCGATGCTCGACAAGGGCGTGTTCGTGAACCTCGGCTCGGCGGTTGTGATGCCGGAGGTGTTCGTCAAGGCGCTGAACGTCGCCCGCAACCTCGGCGCCAAGGTCGGCCACCTGACGACGATCGACATGGATTTCATCCGCCACTACCGGCCGGGGGTGAACATTCTTCGCCGGCCGACCGAGGACGACGGGCGCGCGATCCAGCTGACCGGCCATCACGAGCTGATGTTTCCCCTCCTCTTCAGCTCGGTGCTGGAGGAGCTGGGGGACTGACACGCCGGCGCCGGCGATCATCACGCTGACGACCGACTTCGGCGTCAGCGATCCGTTCGTCGGCGTCATGAAGGGCGTGATCCTCGCGATCGCGCCGCAGGCGTCGATCGTCGATCTCACCCACACAGTGCCGCCGCAGGACGTCGCGGCGGGCGCGTACTTGCTCCGGTCGGCGGCGCCGCACTTTCCGCGCGGGACGATCCACGTCGCGGTCGTCGATCCGGGTGTCGGGACGGCGCGACGCGCGCTCCTGGTCGAGACCGCCGGCGGCTACTTCATCGGGCCCGACAACGGCGTCCTCGTGGCCGCGGTGCCGCCGCGCGACGTCCGGCGCATCTTCGACATCTCGCGCTCGAAATATCGCCGGAAACCCGTGAGCCAGACCTTCCACGGTCGCGACGTCTTCGCGCCGGTCGCGGCGCATCTCGCGGCCGGCGTGCCGATCGAGCGCCTCGGCCGTCCCATTCGAGCCCTGCGCCGCACGCCGGCCTCGCCGCCACGACGTCGCGGCGGCGCGCTCCACGGCGAGGTGATCTGGGTCGACCACTTCGGGAACCTGATCTCGAACGTGACGCGCGCGGACCTCGCACGCTTCCGTCGCGGCTTCCGCACGCGGGGGCTTTCCGTTAGGATCGCGGATCGTGCGGTCCGCCTGCGGCGATCGTACGCCGGCGTGCCGCGCGGCGCGGCGCTCGCCATCGTGAACAGCGCCGACGCGCTCGAGATCGCGGTGAATCAGGGCTCGGCGCGGGCGGTTCTCGGTTGCGATCGCGGCGCCCCGATCACGGTCATGGCCGGCTGACGACGCCGCTTACCGTCGATGCCCGGCGGGCGGATCGCCCGCACGACGACCATGCAACCGATACCCCGCCACGACGAGATCACGCGCCCGCGCCTGTCCAAGCGCTGGATCGTGCGGCGACGGAGCGCGCCACCCGTCAACAAGCTCCGTCCGATCCACGTCATTCTCTTCTTCGCGACCCTGCTCACGACGACGCTCGCCGGCAGCTTCCAGGCCGGCGTGAATCCGCTCGAGGACCCGCGGCTTCTCGCCCGCGGCCTGCCGTTCTCCGCAACGCTGATGGCGATCCTGCTCGTCCACGAGATGGGGCACTACGTCGTGTCGCGGCTGCACGGCGTCGAGGCGACGCCGCCGTACTTCATTCCCGGCCCGCCGTTCCTGATCGGCACTTTCGGCGCGTTCATCCGCATGCGCGCGCCGACGAGTCGCCGCGCCCTTTTCGACGTCGGCGCGGCTGGACCATGGGCGGGTTTCCTGCTCGCGATCCCAGCCGTGCTCTACGGCCTCAGCATCTCCGACGTACAGCCGCTCGCGCCGCATGCGGGCGGCGGCGTGATCCTCGGCGAGTCGCTCGTCTTCGGCGCGCTCACCCGCCTCGCGCTCGGCGTCTCGCCGGCCGACGTCAACATCTCCCTGCACCCGATCGCGCTCGCGGGTTGGTTCGGTTTCTTCGTGACCTTCCTGAATTTGCTGCCGGTCGGTCAGCTCGACGGCGGCCACGTCGTGTACGCGCTCTTCGGGCGTCGCCATCGCTGGGTCGCGCGCGCCGGACTCGCCGCCGTGATCGTGCTGGCCTTCCTAGGCTGGGGCGGTTGGGTGATCTGGGCGGTGCTGCTCACGATACTCGGCCTTGATCACCCGCCGACGATCGACGAGACGCCCCTCGATCCCGTGCGGCGGGTGGCGGCGTGGCTGACGATCGCGCTCTTCGTCGCGACCTTCATGCCGGTGCCGATCGAGGTCGTCAGCGGCTGATGGCGGCGGTCGGCGTCGGCTGGACGGTCGCGGGAGAAGCCGCCGCGGTCGGCCGTGTCAACGTCCGTGTGGCGTAGGCAGGAAACTCGTTGCGGGCGATCAGGACGAGAGCGGCGAGGACCACCAGCGCCAGCACGAAATCGAAGACGCGCACCCCACATCCCCCTCTCTGATCGTTCGGCCGAATCGCGTCGAGCTGCGCCGCCTCGCGTCGCTCCAGGCGCGCGCACTATAGGATGATCGAATGCTGGGCGGCAACGGCGAGCGCGATCCTTCCTACCCACTGCGCGTCCCCGCATGGCGCGACGTGCCGCACCTGGTGCACGGTTTCCTCGGCCGCGCCCACGGCCTGCCGCCCGGGCCATTCACCGAGGCCGACGTCCGTGCAAACCTTCAAGCCGCCGGCGAGACCCCGAAACGCATCCTCATCGCGCTCCAAGTCCACGGCACGCGCGTCCTAGGACCAGAGGAGTTCGACCCCGGCCCAACCTTCCCCACCGCCGACGCAATCGTCACCGCCTCCGCCGACGTCATTCTCACCATCCGCACCGCAGACTGCGTCCCCATCCTCCTACTCGCCCCCCGCGCCCGCGCCATCGCCGCCATCCACGCCGGCTGGCGCGGCACCACCGTCGGCATCATCGCCAAAACGATTCAAGCATTGGACGGCCGCTACGCCGCCCGCCCCCACGAGATCCAAGCCGCCATCGGCCCCGCGATCGGCCCCTGCTGCTATGAGTTCGGCGCCGAACATTTGCAAGAATTCCGCACCGCCTTCGGCGCAAAAGTAGAAACCACCTGGTACCCGTTTTCTCCACACGCGCCGAGCGAAGCGAGCCGCGTCCACCTAGACCTAAGGGCAGTAGTAAGACTCGCTCTGACGACCGCCGGCGTGCCGCTAGACGCCATCACCGTCCTCGGCCCCTGCACCGCGGACTCGCCGACCGATCTGCACTCCTACCGCCGCGATGGCGCCAAGGCAGGTCGTCAGCTCAGCTACATCGGCTGGCGCCAGTGACCGTGGCGGGCGGCGCACCGTCGCGTTTCCGCGCCGTTTCCGCCGGCGCGGAAACGCGAC
>JBGPIT010000421.1:0-4373 GCA_041485125.1 Binatia bacterium
GCGGACACGGAAGCAGGTGCCTGCCGAGGTGTGTCGTCGCAGCGTCGTACTTTCTCGATCTGGATCTTAACGGAGCAGGGATCAGACTCCCTCACTCTCTCCCGAACGCGCCGCTGTGCTGCGGAGAGTCCTGCTGCCGCCCGGCTTCGTGGAGCATCGACGGGACGCGGTGGCCCTCCACCGGACGGCGATCGCCGCCCCGGTGAGCGGGATTGCCTTCACACCGCGACCTTGATGGCTTCCTGGCCATCGCTACCGACCTCCGTTGAAAAAAAGTGGGCGAGCACCCGGCTTCGGGCTTACCGTCAGCAACGAGGCGCGTTGAGGACGTTCGGCCTTAGCACGACCGCTATGCGAACTGTCAAGAAAAAACGCTCCACGAGCCATACGGACGGCTAGATCGGGCATCGCGTGCTCTCGCCGCGAGCAATCGGTTGGCGCGGCGCGGCGGGAGCGATGGGCCGGCTCGATACCATCGGCTTGCCGGTAGAGGGCCTCCGACCCACACGCTCGCCGCGCGCGTGCGGCGCCCTGCCCCTCGGCGCCGCGACGGCATCCCGTGCCGCACGTTGCCGGTCGACACCGACCGCGATACGACCGGGCCCGCCGATGGCACCACGCTCCGCCCCGTCGGTCGCCGCCGCGATCATGCGCCAGCGCGGCGCGATCGCTGCTGCCCTCCTCGTCGTCGGCGCGATCGTCGCGGTGCACCACCGCGTTTACACGATCCCGTTCATGTACTCCGAGATCGCGGGTATCGAGCGGAATCCGGTCGTGAAGAGCCCCGCGCTCTTCGTCGACCGCATGCTGACGCCGCGCGGCCTCCTGCAACGGCCGCTCTCGGTCCTGAGCTACACGATCGACCACGCGCTCTACGGCAACGCCGTCGCCGGCTACCACGTCACGAACGTCGTCATTCACTGCGTGAACGTGCTTCTGGTGATGGCGATCGCGCGGCAGTCGTTCGCGGCGCCGCTCGTCGCCGGCCTGGTGTTCGCTCTCCACCCGCTCGCGACGGCGTGCGTCAGCCAGATCTTCGGCCGGAACTACTCGCTCGCGACCACCTTCTTTCTGGCGGCGGTCGGACTCTACGTGCGCTGGCGCCGGCACGGCCCGCTGCGGGCGCTCCCGATCGCGACGATCGGCATCCTCTTCATGCTCACGGTTCTCACCAAGCAGAGCCTCGTCGTCTTGCCGCTCGTCCTGGCATGGTACGAGCTCGCTCTCGCCGGGCGAACGCCCCGCGTGTCCCTCATCCTGGTCGCCGCAGCCGTCGCAAGCATCGCGCTCGGGATCGTTCTCGTCGTGCTCTACGCGCTGCCGCTCTCGCGCACGGCGCCGGTGTCGCCGGTGCAGTTCTTCCTCTCACAGCTCGGCAACGCCCTCACGACGGTGCGCTTCTTCGTCCTCCCCTACCGCACGGCGCTGATCCACGATCTGCCGGTCTATCGCGAGGCGTGGCATCCCGACGTGCTGGTCGGCGCGTTCATGCTTGCCGCCCTCGTGGCGATCGCCTGGCGCGGCCGGGCACGCCCCTCCGGCTGGCTGCTCGGCGCGATGCTGATCTGCCTCGTGCCGTCGAACACCTTCCTGCCGAAGAACGAGATCGTCCGCGAATGGCGTCTCTATCCGAGCCTGGCGTTCTTCGCGCTGCTCGTCGGCGAGCTCTTCGCGGCAATCGCGGCGCGCTTGCGGCGTCGCGTCCTCGTCGGCGCCCTCTACGCCGGCCTCGCGCTCTACCTCGCGACGTTCGTCCGCGCCGACCTGCGACAGAACGTGGCGTACCAGAGCGGGATGTCAGCGTGGCGGCAGGTGCTCGATCGTTATCCGCACTGGGCCGACGCGATGAACAACGTCGCCTTCTACCATTATTGGAGCGGCGACTACCGCGGCGCGCGCCACTACTTCGCGGGCGCGGTCCGCGCGGCACCCGAGGTCTTCCTCTACCGGCAGAACCTCGCCCGTGCCTACGCCGCGCTGGGCGACCGCGAGCGCGCCCATCGCCATGCCACGCGCGCGACGGAGATCCTCGCGCGCTACGGCCGGCGGACGATGGCGCTGCAATACCGCTGAGAGCAGCTGCGCGCGCCGCCGGCGGCGTCAGCTCGCGGTCGTCACGGCAGCGTGCAGCCGCAGGACTCCGGGCCGCCCATGTCCGGCCCGCTGAAGGAGGCACAGAACTCCGTCGTTCGCGCGCACAAGCCGCCGCACGAGGGTGCAGGGCCGGCTTCGCACGCGCTCGTCGCGGGCTCGCAACGACACGTGTTGGAGCTCGGCAGGTCCGGTCCGGTCATTTCCGGCCCGCTCAGGCAACGCTCGTCCGGGCCCTGACACAGGCCGCCGCAGAGATTGTCGAAACCGAGGGCGCACGCTTCGGTCTGCGGCCGGCACGCGCAGCCCGTTTCGGGACCGCCCATCTCCGCTCCGCCGAGCTCGGGCCCGCTCAAAAACAGGCAGGCGTCCGTCAGGCTGGGGCACAAGCCACCGCACGCTCCCGTCGTCGCCGACAAGCTACACGCCTCGCTGGACGGACGGCAGGCGCATTCCGGCCCGCTCATGTCGGGGCCGCCCATGTCCGGGCCGCCTAGATCCGGCCCGCTCGAGAACAGGCAACGATTACCGGGCGGGCAGTTGCCGCCACACACCGGCGCGAAGCCGCGCTGCACGCTGCAGCCCGAGAGGTTCTTGAAGGACGGTACGCACAGCTCGGTAGGACGGAATCCGTTCAGAATGTCGATGCCGAATTGATTGCGGATGAACAGCTGGCCCGCCGGCGTGAACGGCGGTGAGCTTTTCGCGAGCCGCACCTGGTAGCACATCAGGTGCTCCGCCGATTTGAAGATGCCCTCGCCGTTCTTGTTGACCGGTACGCAGAGCCTCCGCGGGCGCTTCACGTCGACGACGATCGACCCGAACTGATCGTCGATCGTGACGCCGGTTCGCCGGAAGGGTGCGCCCTTCACCCGGTAGCACTTGTAATGATCGAACCCCGGAACCGGCGGCGGTGGCACCTGTGTGCGGCTCTTCGCCGACGGGACGAGTAGATACTCCGGCCGCACGACGTCGACGTTGATCGTGCCGAACTGGTTCACCACCTCGACGTTCCGAATGACTTTGAACTTTGGCGTGGTCTGACGAATCGTGTAACCGACGAGGTGGTCGGTCTGTTGCGGCGCCGAGGGCTTCTCGCCGTTCTTGCTCGCCGGATTGCAGATGCGGTGAACCCGCACGAGATTGGCGGTGCTGGCGCCGAACTGATCCCGGAGCGAGAGGCTGCGCTGCTCGATCGCGTCGCCATGCGCCTCGTAGCATTGGAAGTGGTCGATGCCGAAGACCGGCGTCGGTCCGGTCGCGGTCGCAACGACAGTCGACGTCCCTGTCGGCGTCGCGGTCGCGGTCGGCACCATCGGAGTGCTGGTCGGCGTGGGGTCGCCCACCGATCTGCTGCCGGCGTGCGATGGCGACGGCAGGAGCCCCAGCAGGAGCGTGGCGGACACCAACGAGCGGGCGACGGAAGCGGTGAGGGTCATGGCAGGGCTCCGGGATTTACGACGTTGAGGTCACGTGGCCATAGACCGTTCATCGCTAGCGCGTGAGCTTCCGTAAAGTCAAGCGCGGCGTTGCGCGGGATGACGCCGATGACACGCGAGCGCATCGTCAGCGCGCTCACCAAGCATCGCGGTCGCAAGGCTGCTGCCGCGGCCGATCTCCATTGAGCATGAGCTCCAAGCCCGTCGCCCCAACTGACGTGGCGCGCTTTGTAGAATCGTTTTTCGATGCGTCGCTCGTCGAGCTCGCGACCGACCGTCCCGCACGTCCTCACGACGCAATAGACGGCTCCTGCGCCGGCCCCGAACTTCCTCCTCTCGTCACAACGCGCGCTCGTTTGGCGCGCCTCGAACCGTCGGCGGACTTTCGTCCGCCGCAAGGAGCGACCATGAAAAGCTACGCGACGAATCTGGACGCATTGGATATGTCATTCTCTATTTCCTCGGCGCCCCGATCGGACCTCTTGCTGATCTTGTGGATGATCTTCGGCAACAACCTGATCGGACGCGGCTAGCCCGCGCGCGCCGCTTGATCATCTCCGACCCCGACTGATTTTTAGGCCAAATCTCCGACGCGCCCTGCCGAGCGGCGCGCGTCGCGCATTCAACCGCCTTCCGCACCGACTTCGCGTCGCGTCGCTACTTCGCGTTGCGTCGCTGATGGACAGCGGCCCGCGGGTCATGTCAGGGAACTCCTGCGACACGCTACGCCGCCACTTCCGATATCGCTCCGCTGAAATCATGTCTCGCAGCGGCGGCCAGCGCGGCGTACCGTTGCGCGACGTGTCCCGGCATCCGCACGGGTCGTCATACATCCACCACGCC
>JBGPIT010000422.1:0-4338 GCA_041485125.1 Binatia bacterium
CACCACCCAGAGCCAGAGCGCGACGTAGAGGGCCGGCTTCGCCCCGAGCCAGTCGATCAGCCGACCCTGCGCGAGGGCGCCGACGATCGCAAAGACCGTCGAGAGCGCGAGCAGGCGTGTCACCTCGACGCTGGTGAAGCCACCCACCATCGTCGCGTACACCGCCATGAAGAGGATCACGGTGTTGACCGCGTCGGTATAGAGGAAGTGCGCGCAGAGAAAGCGCGTCAGACCGGGGAGGTCGCGCAAGCGTCCGAGGGTGCGCCGCACGCGCCGAAACGCCTCGGCAACGAGACCGCGCCGCAGCCCGTGGCCGGGTTGCTCCGGGACGAGCAGGAGGCACGGCAACGCGAACACCAAGAAAAGCACGGCCGTGGCGGGGAACGCCGCCGCCTTGCCGTACCGTTCGGCGATCGGCGCGACGCTGTAGAGACTGAGGATCGCGCCGCCGTAGCCGAGGCCGATGCCGAGGCCCGACGCGCGGCCGCGCGTCGACTCGTCCGACACGTCCGCGAGCAGCGCATCATAGAAGACGAGCGCCACCTGGTAGGCGAAGTTGGCGACCATGAAGAGGACGAGGAGCGGTGCGAGGCCCGTCACGCCGCCCATCAGCGCCGTCGCCGCAACCGAAACGACGGTCGCGGCGCCGAGAAACGGCAGCCGGCGCCCGCTGACGTCCGACATCGCGCCCGCGACGGGCGCCGCCAGCGCGACCAGCAGCATCGAGCCGCTGTAGGCGAGACTCACGTCGAGATCGCGCCCGCCGAGATCCTGGACGACGATCAACGGCAGGTAGCGCGAGACGACGTTCAGCGAGAAGGCGGTGTTGGCGAGGTCGTAGAGCGCCCAGGCGTAGAGCGCGCGCCGACTCGCGGCGCCGGGCGGCGCCCCGGGCACCGCATCGTTCGCGTCGTTCCGGTCCGGCGTCGTGGTATCGAGCAGCGACAGCGGCGCGCGCCGCGTCCTTACGCGCGGCCGCCGGCTGCGGTCACCTTCACGACCGCGTCGGCGACCACGGCCGCGAGCGCCGCGGCGTCGCGCTCACCCATGCCGGCGATGCGACAGCCCGCGGCCGCCGCGTGTCCGCCGCCGCCGAAGCACTCGGCGACGCGCGAGAGGTCGACGGGCGAGTCGGGCGAGCGCCGAAAGCTCACGCCGTCGCTCTTGGTGTCGTAGAGCGCAAACACCGCGTGCGGCAGCGCCTTGCCCCACGTGTCGGCGATCTCGCTCGGATAGCCGGCGCACCACGCCGCGACGACGCGTGCGGGACCGGCGTCGCGCTCGGTCCGCGTTCGCTCGGCGAGCGCGAAGGTCGCCGCGAGCTCGGCGCTGACGCGCGCCTCGGCTTCTCGCATCGCCGGCGAGTAGTTGACGTCGGCGTCGACGGCGAGGATCTCGCGGTACGCGTCGCCTTCGCGCATCGCCGCGACGGTGAGCGCGAGCTCGCGCGAGCCGGGCAGCGCGTGGATCCAGCGATCGTTGTCGTCGGCGAGCTGCACCAGGCGCTCGAGCGCGAGGAAGCCCTGCCGCGCCGCACCCTCCGGCAGGGCCGCGAGCTGCGCGCGCAGGAACTCGAACACCAGGCGCGACGCCGCGTAGGTGTCCTCGACGACCATCGCGGCAAGCGGCACGTCGATCGGGCCGCGCCGCAGGCGCTCGATCGCGCTGCGATGATGATCGATCCAAAAGATCCGCGTGCCCTTGGCGGCGAGCTCGCGCAGGTGACGATCGGTCTCCGGCTCGGTCCAGCTGATGTCGGTGATCCAGAGATCCTGCGTGCGCCCGGCGGGCGGCGGCGGCACCGCGCGCAGCACCTCGTTGATCTCGGGATTGTTCGCGAAGTGCGGGTGGACGTCGGCGCCGGCGTAGAACCGCGCCACCGCGACCGCCGCGGTCACACCGTCGAGACAGTGCGGGCCGTGACTGACGATGTGGACAAGGTCGGAGGGATGTGCGATCGCGGGCTCGATCCTCGTTTCCTACCAGCCGCAGCGGAGGAAGAACAATGCGACTCAAGAGCAAAGTGGCGTTGATCACCGGCGCCGGCTCGGGACTCGGCCGCGAGATCGCGCTCGCGTTCGCGCGCGAAGGCTGCGCCGTCGGCATCAACGACATCCGTCCCGAGGCGGCCGACAAAGTCGTGAGCGAGGTGCGTGCCGCAGGCGGCGAGGCGTCGCCGCTTCCCGCCGACGTCGCCGACAGCCGCTCCGTCACCAAGATGTTCGCCAAGCACATGGGCGACTTCCAGTCGCTCGACATCCTCGTCAACAACGCCGGCACCGCCTTCGTCGAGGACCACGTCAAGGCGAATCTCGAGGCGATGATCCAAGACGTGATGACGACCGGCCGCACCGCGCGCTCGGCCGAGGCGACCAAGACGATGGAGGACGGCCAGTGGCGCCGCACCTTGGCGATCCATCTCGACGGGACGTTCTACTGCACGCGCGAGGCGCTGAAGATCATGGAGTTCAACGGCTGGGGCGTGATCATCAACATGGCGTCGATCGCGGCGTTGACCGGGATCGCCGGCGCGCCCGATTACTCCGCCGCCAAAGGCGGCATCATGGCCTTCACCAAGTCGGTCGCGCGCGAGGTGATCGGCCGCGGCATCCGCGTCAACGCGATCGCGCCCGGCTACATCGACACGCCGCTGCTCGATCCCTTGCCTGATCTCATGAAGCAGATGGTGGTCGCGCAGACGCCGGCCGGCCGTCTCGGCACGCCGGCCGAGGTCGCAGCGACGGCGGTCTTCCTCGCGTCGGACGAGTCGAGCTTCTTCGTCGGCCAGATCCTGGCGCCGAACGGCGGCTACGTGATGTAGGCGCGACGCGCGGGAGCCTCCGCGACGAGCCTCGCGGCCGTCGCCCACCCCGCCGTCACGCGCAGGCGCGCGCCCTCAACGGCTCGGGAAGCGGAGCGGCTGATCGACCAGTCGGTCGTAGACGATCCGGCCTTCGTCGACGCGCGCGAAGTCCGGCAGCTGATGCGCGCTGAGCCGGCCGCCCGCCCCGATGTGCCGCACGTCCCAGCCGGCCACCAGCAAGCGGTCGGCGATGAGGCGGCGGTGGCACTGCCACCAGAGCGCCTCGGCGCACATGAACGCGGTCGGGGCGCGGCGCGCCTCGTCCTCGAGCACGGCGAGCGCCGCGGCGAACTCCGCCGTGTCCATGTAGTCGGCGTAGTGGCGAAACGCGTCGACCTGCCACGCGAGATGCGGCGACGGTGCGCTGCTCGCGCGCCGGCGACCGCCGAGCGCCGGCATCCAGCGATAGGCGATGCCGCGCTCGCCGCACGCTTGCGCGAGCGCCTCGCGGCCGAACTGCGGATGGCGACGCGAGCCCGGGAAGGCGCGCACGTCGGCGAGGACGCGCACCTCCGGCGGCGCGAGGAGCACGAAGAAGGCGTCGGCCGAGAGGTTCGAGTGCCCGACGCTGAAGATGACGCCGGTGCCGGCGGTCATGCGTCTCGCGCTACGACTCGTCGAGGCCGATCCACTTGAGAATCGGCGGCGGCGGGACGTACGCCGCGAGCTGCTCGAGCAAGACGTCCGCATCGTCGGCGGTCACGAACAGGCCGCGATACTCCGGCCGGATGAACTCCTCGTGGATTCCCCGGTCGACGAGCTCGAGAAGCGGGTCGAAGTACGAGGCGACGTTGAAGACGCCGATCGGCTTGCGGTGGATCCCGAGCTGCGACCAGGTGATCATCTCGAGCAGCTCCTCGAAGGTGCCGAAGCCGCCGGGGAGCGCGAGGAAGGCGTCGGCGAGCTCGGCCATCTGCGCCTTCCGCTCGTGCATGCTGTCGACGACGCGCAGATCCGAGAGGCCGTGGTGCGCGATCTCTTTCGTCGCCATCGAGCGCGGTATGATGCCGATCACCTCGCCGCCCGCGGCGAGAACCGCATCGGCGACGACGCCCATCAATCCGACGCTGCCGCCGCCGTAGACGAGCGCCAATCCGCGCGTCACCAGGGCGCGGCCGACCGCGCGCGCGGCGTCGGCGAAGATGTGGCGCGCTCCGAAGCTCGACCCGCAGAACACGCACACCCGCCGCATCGTGTGCGACAGGGAATCGACCGTTCGCCCGCTGCGTCCGTCGCTCATGGAGCCATCAAGCCGTAAGCCGGGACGGGGCACAATACGCGTCATAACGGCGCGATCCGGCGCCGCCGTCCCTCGTCGTCCACGGCGCGGGATACCTGTGAATGGCGGCCTTTCTCCCCCCTTTTGGGCGCTCATGTACCGCTCCGATGTGATTGTCCGCCATTCGCGCCCGGTGCTCTAAATGCAGCACCCTTTCCGAGGAGGAAACGTCATGATGCTGCTCGGCCGCTGTTGG
>JBGPIT010000423.1:0-4316 GCA_041485125.1 Binatia bacterium
AACACGCTGGTCATCTTCATCAACCAGATCCGCATGAAGATCGGCGTCATGTTCGGCAACCCCGAGACCACCACCGGCGGCAACGCGCTCAAGTTCTACTCGTCGGTCCGTCTCGACATCCGTCGCCTCGGCGCGATCAAGATGTCGGACCAGATCGTCGGCAGCCGTACCAAGGTCAAGGTGGTGAAGAACAAGGTCGCGCCGCCGTTCAGGGAGGCGGAGTTCGACATCCTCTACGGCACCGGCATCTCCAAGGAAGGCGAGCTCGTCGACATCGGCGTCGATCTCGGCATCGTCGAGAAGAGCGGCGCTTGGTACTCCTTCAACGGCGAGCGCATCGGGCAAGGACGGGAGAACACGAAGGAATTCCTCAAGGACAACCCCGAAACTGCCGATACCATCGAGCAGAGGATCCGCGAGAAATCCGGGCTGACGGTGGTCACGGCGAACGAGACTGCATGAACATTGAGACGATTTTAGGCGAAGGGGTCGGTCGGCGGGCGTCAGACGTCCATCTGAAAGTCGGCCGGCCCCCGATGTTCCGCGTGCATGGCGCGCTCATCCCGATGGAGGGCATGGCGGTCCTCACCGCTGCCAACATGGAGGGTTTCCTCACCCAGCTCCTCGACGACCACCATCGCCAGCAGCTCCAAGAGCGGCTCCAGTCCGACCTCTCGTACGCCACCGAGGCGTTCGGCCGGTTCCGCATCAACATCTTCCGTCAGCGCGGCGACATCAGCATCGCGCTGCGCGTGATTCCGCCGCAGGTGCGCACCATCCGCGACTTGAACCTGCCGCCGGTGGTCGAGCGGGTCGCGCTCGAGCATCGCGGTCTCGTCCTCGTGACCGGCACGACCGGCAGCGGCAAGAGCACCACGCTGGCGGCGATGATCCACCACATCAACACGCTCAACGACCGTCACGTCATCACCATCGAAGACCCGATCGAGTACACCCACACCGACATCAAGTGCATCATCAACCAACGCGAGATCGGCTACGACGCCCGCAGTTTCCCCGAGGCGCTGCGCGGCGCGCTCCGCCAAGACCCCGACGTGATCCTGGTCGGTGAGATGCGCGACCTCGAGACCATCGAGACGGCGATCCTCGCCGCCGAGACCGGCCATCTCGTCATGAGCACGCTCCACACGCTCGACGCGCGCGAGACCATCACCCGCGCCATCTCGGCGTTCCCCGAGCATCAACGCGACCAGGTCCGGCTCATTCTCTCGTCGGTCATTCGCGGCATCATCAGCCAGCGCCTGGTGCGGCGCGCCGACGGCAACGGCATGGTCCCCGCCGTCGAGGTGCTGCTTTCCACCGCGCTCGTTCGCGAGTGCATCGCCATCAAGGAGCGGACTCACGAGCTCACCGACGCCATCGCCCGCGGTCATGCCACGTACGGCATGCAGACCTTCGACCAATCCCTGATGAGCCTCTACCGCGAAGGCCTCATCACGTACGAAGAGGCGCTGGCGCAGGCGACGAATCCCGACGACTTCGCGCTGCGCGTGCGCGGCATCGCCTCGTCGAGCGATGCGCGCTGGGATCAATTCGACAAGACCGACCAGGCCGAGAATGGCCAGGCGGCCGGCTTCAAGATCGACCGCTTCTAGCGCGCGCGGCGCAGCCGGTGGAACGGCGGCGCGGCGATCGCGGCTGTCGCTGACCGAAGCCGGCGCTCGTGAGGAGGCCTACCGCTTCCTCGCGCGTGCGGCCCGATCCACCGCCGAGATGCGCGCGCATCTCGAGCGCCGCGGGTTCGCCGCCGCGTACGTCGACGCCGCGATCGAGGCGCTCACCGCGGGCCGCTACCTCGACGATGCGGCGCTCGCCCAGCGTCGCGCCGAGGAGCTCATGCTGCGGCGCGGCTGGGGGCGGTTCCGCGTCGCGTCTGAATTGACTCGCCGGGGCTTCGTCGATACCGTCGTCACGACGGCCATTGATGCGATCCACGACGACCAAAGCGAGACGGAGCTCGCCCGCCAGGCCCTCCGCCGCAAGTTCTCGAGCCGTTCGCTGGTCTCTCTCGTCGATCGAGCCCGCGCCTTTCGCTATCTGATGGGCCGGGGCCACCCGGTGGACATCGTGACGCAACTTCTGGGCGAGCCTGACGAGTGATGCGACCCTCATCCGAACGACCTTCCATGCCGAGCGGCAACGACGTTCGCCGCGGTTTCCTCGACTTCTTCGCGGCGCGCGACCACCGGATCGTGCCGAGCGCTTCGATCGTGCCGGAGAACGATCCGTCGCTGCTGTTCACCAATGCCGGCATGGTGCCCTTCAAGCGCGTGTTTCTCGGCGAGGCGACGCCGGTCCATCCCCGCGTCGCCGACTCGCAGAAGTGCCTGCGGCTCTCCGGCAAGCACAACGACCTCGAGCAGGTCGGGCGCGACACGTATCACCACACGCTCTTCGAGATGCTCGGCAACTGGTCGTTCGGCGACTACTACAAGCGCGAGGCGATCGTCTGGGCGTGGGAGCTGCTCACCGTCGTCTGGAAGCTGCCGAAGGACCGCCTGTGGGTGACCGTCTACACGACCGACGACGAGGCGGCGGCGCTCTGGACCGAGGTCACCGATCTCCCCGCGGCGCGCGTGCTGCGCTTCGAGCAGGAGAACTTCTGGGAGATGGGCGAGACGGGACCCTGCGGCCCGTGCTCCGAGATCCACCTCGACCGCGGTCCCGAGGCTTGCGATGCGCGGCACGTCGCCGGCCACCGATGCGCCGTGAACGGCGGCTGCGCCCGCTACATCGAGCTCTGGAACCTGGTCTTCATCCAGAGCAATCGCGAGCCCGGCGGCTCGCTCACCGATCTGCCGTCGAAGCACGTCGACACGGGGATGGGCCTCGAGCGCATCACCGCGGTGCTGCAGGGCGTCCTCAGCAACTACGACACCGATCTCTTCCGCGGCATCATCACCGCGACCGAGGGCCTCGCGAAGGAGCGTTACGGCGCCGACCCGGAGCGCGACGTCTCGTTCCGCGTCATCGCCGACCACGCGCGCGCGGTCGCTATCATGCTGGCCGACGACGTGCTGCCGTCGAACGAGGGCCGCGGCTACGTCTTGCGGCGCATCCTCCGCCGCGCGGCGCGGCACGGGAAGCTCCTCGGCCTCGACGGGCCGTTCCTCCACGCGCTCATGCCCGTCGTCACCACGATGCTCGGAGGCGCCTATCCCGAGCTGCGCGAGCGGCAGCGTTTCATCGTCGAGGTGGTGAAGCGCGAAGAGACGCGTTTCGTGGAGACGCTCGACAAGGGCCTCGCGCTCCTCGAGGACGAGATCGCGCGGCTGCCCGCGGGCGGCATGCTCTCCGGCGACACGGCGTTCAAGCTCTACGACACCTTCGGCTTCCCCCTCGATCTCACCGAGGACATCGTCGCCGGGCGCGGTCTGCGCGTCGACAGCGCGGGCTTCGAGCGCAACATGGACGAGCAGCGCACCCGCGCGCGCGAAGCGAAGAAGTTCGTCACCAAGACCGCCTCGACCGACGAGCGCCGTTCGCAGTTCGTCGGCGATCGCATCTACGAGTGGGAATCGGTGGTGAGCGACGTCAGCGTCGACGGCGAGGAGTGCCGCCAGGGCGTGCGCGAGGGCGAGGTCGCCGAGGTCGTCACCGTCGAGACGCCCTTTTACGGCGAGTCGGGCGGCCAAGTCGGCGACGTCGGCGTCATCGAGACCGAACGCGGCGACCGCCTGGAGGTCCTCGACACCGCTCGACTCGGACCAGAACTGATCGTGCATCGCGTCCGCGTCGTGCGTGGCGCGCTTGCGCCCGGCGATCGCGTGCGTCTGAAGATCGACGAGGCCCGCCGCGAGGCGATCCGCTTGAACCACTCCGCGACCCATCTCATGCACGGCGTCCTGCGCGAGCGGCTCGGATCGCACGTCCGCCAAGCGGGATCGCTGGTCGCGCCCGATCGGCTGCGCTTCGACTTCAATCACATCGCGGCGATCGGGTCCGCCGAGCTCGAGGCGATCGAGGACGAGGTCAACGTGCGCATCCGCGCCAACGTCGACGTCGTCGCCACCGAGGTGTCCTTCGACGACGCGATGAAGCTCGGCGCGCTCGCGTTCTTCGGCGACAAGTACGGCGACCGCGTGCGGACGCTCCGCATGGGCGACTTCTCGCTCGAGCTCTGCGGCGGCACGCACGTGCAGCGCACCGGCGACATCGGCCTCTTCAAGCTCCGCGGCGAGACCGGCATCGCCGCGGGCGTGCGGCGCATCGAGGCGCTCACCGGCGGCGGCGCGCTCGACTGGGTGCAGGAGCGCGAGCACCGCCTGCGCGAGATCGGCGAGACGCTGAAGGCC
>JBGPIT010000424.1:0-4311 GCA_041485125.1 Binatia bacterium
AGCAGGGCGTGAAGATGCCGAGCTTCTTCGGCTACATGGGCTGGTCGATCACGTACCTGATTCCGATCTTCGTGCTGGTGACGCTGATCTTCTTCAGAGGGTGATCGTGCCGTCGATGACGGTCACGGCCGTGCCACCGATCTCGACCTCGCGTCCGCCCGCGCCGACGTGCACACGACAAAGGTCAAGAGTAGTGCGGCCCACCCGGGGCGGACTACAATCGGATCACGATGGACGAGGCGCGCGAGTGGATCGATCGACTGCAGCTCCAGCCGCATCCGGAGGGCGGCTGGTTCCGCGAGACCTATCGGGCCGCGGAGAAGGTGCCAGCCGACACGCTCCCCGAGCGCTTCACCGGAGCGCGCGCGTTCTCGACCGCGATCTACTTCCTGCTTGCCGCGCCGGCGGTGTCGGTGCTGCATCGCATCCGCTCCGACGAGGTGTGGCACTTCTACCGTGGTGACGCGCTGACGGTGTTCACGATCGACGCCGCGGGTGTGCTCGGGTCCGCGCGTCTGGGCGGCGATCCGGCACGCGCCGAGACCTTCCAGCTCGTGATCCGCGCCGGCACCTGGTTCGGCGCCGGGCTCGACGGCGAGGGCTCGTTCGCGCTCGTCGGCTGCACCGTCGCGCCGGGGTTCGACTTCGCCGACTTCGAGCTCGCCGACCGCGCCGAGCTGGTCGCGCGCTTTCCGCAGCATCGCGCCGTCATCGAGCGGCTGACCCGCGCATGAGCGACGCTCGCGACATGCTGAAGCGCGTCCTGAATGCGCGCGTCGGCGAGGTGCTCTCCGGCCCGACGCCGCTCGATCGGGCGCCGATCCTGAGCGCGCGGATCGGCCAGCCGGTGCTCCTCAAACGCGAGGACCTGACGCCGATCTTCGCCTTCAAGATCCGCGGCGCCTACAACCGCATCGTGCGGCTGAACGAGGCGGAGCGCGCCGCCGGCGTGATCGCCGCCTCGGCCGGGAACCACGCGCAAGGCGTGGCGTACGCGGCCGCGAAGCTCGGCATCCGCTGCCGCATCGTGATGCCGCGCACGACCCCGGCGATCAAAGTCGACGCGGTCCGGCGTCTCGGCGCGGAGATCGAGCTCGCCGGCGACGACTACGCCGAAGCGGCGGCACGCTGCGCGCAGATCGTCGCCGAGACCGGCATGACGACGATCCCGCCCTACGACGACCTCGACGTCATCGCCGGCCAGGGCACCGTCGGCATCGAGATCCTCACCCAGGCCCCGCGCGACCTCGGCGCGATCCTTCTTCCCATTGGCGGTGGCGGCCTCGCGGCCGGCGTGGCGGCGGTCGTGAAGGAGCTCCGGCCGGAGGTGCGCGTCATCGGTGTCGAGCCCGACGACTCCGACGCGATGGGACGCTCGCTGCGCGCCGGCGAGCGGGTGGTGCTCGACCACGTCGGCATGTTCGCCGACGGCGTCGCCGTCCGGCAGGTCGGCGTCCACAGCTTCGCGCTCTGCCGCCAGTACCTCGACGACTGCATCACCGTCGGCGTCGACGAGATCTGCGCCGCGATCAAGGATGCCTTCGAGGACACGCGGACGGTGCTCGAGCCGTCGGGGGCGCTCGCGATCGCCGGCGTCACGCGCCTGGCGCGCACGGGCGCGCTGCCCGCCGGCGCGATCGTCGCGATCACGTCGGGCGCGAACATGAACTTCACCCGCCTGCGCTACGTCACCGAGCGCGCCGAGATGGGCGAGCAGCGCGAGGCGATCTTCGCGGTCACGATCCCGGAGCGACCGGGCGCGTTCCTCGAGTTCTGTCACGTGATCGGCGACCGCAGCGTCACCGAGTTCAACTATCGTCTCGCCGCGCGTGACGAGGCGCACATCTTCGTCGGCGTCGAGGTGAGCGGACCGGAGGACGCAGCCGCCATCCGCGCTCGGCTGCGCGAGCACGGCTATGCTTGCGCCGATCTCAGCGACAACGACGTCGCGAAGACCCACGTCCGTCACATGGTCGGGGGCCGCGCGCGCGAGGTGCCGAGCGAGGTGCTCTTCAGCTTCGAGTTCCCGGAGCGGCCGGGTGCGCTGGCGCAGTTCCTGTCGGCGCTCGGCGGGCGCTGGAACATCTCGCTCTTTCACTATCGCAATCACGGTGCCGCCTTCGGCCGCGTGCTGTGCGGCTTCGAGGCGGCGCCGGACGAGCGCGCCGTGCTCGCCGCCGCGCTTGCGGGCCTCGGGTTCAGCTGCGTCGACGAGACCGAGAACGCCGCGGCGCGGTTCTTTCTGCGCTGACGGCGCTCGCACTCGACGGCGTCCGCGGTAACGTCGCGGGCGTCACGGCGCGACCCGGATGATCACTGGTCCAGCCGAGGGATCGACCCGCGACAGCCATGACGCGTCGGCGTGGATCGAGCACGCCGGCACGAGCACGCGATAGCGCTGGCTCCACAGCACGCGGTCGGCTTGGCACGCCTCGACTACCGCGTCGCCGCGGAACGCGTCGACCCGCAGAAGGAAATGACCGTGCGGAACGCGCGGGCTCTCGACATCTACGGCGCTCGGCGAGATCCACCGGATCGGCGACACGCAGACCAGCGGGACCGGCGCACGCTCAGGCCATGCGCCGGAGGCGAGAAAGGCGCGCACCGACTCCGCGACGTGGCGGCCGGAGAGCGCGGCGACGTCGGCGGTCTCCGCGGCGTGCACCAGATTCCCCGCGGCGAACACGCCGCGCGCCGAGGTCCGCAGCGCGCCGTCGACGCGCGGCGCGCGGGTGCCGGCGTCCATCGCCAGGCCGGCGCTGCGCGCGAGCTCGTGGTCGGGGATCCAGTCGCCGGTGAAGACGAGCGTGTCGCAGTCGATCCGACGTCGCGCCCGTGTGCGCAGATCCGTCACCTCGACGGCCTCGACGCGACGTCTCCCGATCACGTCGGTCACCGCCGACGAGGTGAGGATCGGAACGCCGCGCACGCCGGCGGTGAGCCACGCGAGCGCGCGGTAGCTCTGCTGGCGCGGCAGGTCCGTCACCATCGCGACGGTGCGGGCACCGCCGTGCGCGAGCGTCGAGACTGCCGAGAAGCTCACGTGCTCGGCGCCGACGATCACCGCGCGGCGGCCGATCCTCGCGTGCTCGAGCGCGACCAGCTGCTGCACGGTGCCGGTGGTGAAGACGCCGAGCGGTCGCGCGCCCGGCACCAGGCGGGCGGTGCGGGGACGCTCGCGGCACCCGGTCGCGAGGATGAGCGCGTCCGCCGAGAGGCGCGCGCGGCCCGCCGGAGAGGTGACGTCGAGCGCGATCGCGGCCTCGTGCGTCGCGGCGCCGGCGGTCCATGCGGTGACCGTCGCCTCCGTCCGCACGTCGGCGCCGGCACGGGCGGCGAGCTCGGTGTAGTGTTCGGCGTAGCGCGGGCCGCGCATCACCCGGTACAAGTCGCGGAGGCCGAATCCGGTGTGATCGGTGTGACGCGGAACGCCGCCGGCCTCGCGCTCGCGCTCGAGGACGACGACGGGCCCGACGCCGCTGTGTCTCAGCACGATCGCGGCGGCGAGACCCGCGGGGCCGCCGCCGACGATGACGACCGCGGCGTCGCTCACCGCGACGCGCCGTCGAGGGCGAGGATCTCGTCGAGCGGCCGTCCGCTCCGCTCGGCGAGGAGGCGCGCCACCGCGGCCGCGCAGTAGAAGCCTTGGCAGCGGCCGAGCACCGCGCGGGTCCGGCGGCGGAGCCCGTCGACGCTGCGCGCGGGTATGACTGCGGCGGTCGCGTCCGCGATCTCGCCGCGCGTGACGCGCTCGCAGTGGCAGACGATGCGGCCGTAGTCAGGATTGGCCCCTATCGCCTCGGCCGATTGGTACGGACGGAGAAATGCTTCGCCGATGTTGGGTATGCGAACGGAGCAGAAGTCACTCTTCGGCTGCAGCGTCAGACCGGCATCGGCAAGCCCCTCCACGACATACTCGGCGATCGCCATCGAAGCCGACAGACCCGTTGAACGGATTCCGCCCACACAGACGTAGCGCTGCTCTGGGTAGAATTTGATCTGGTAGTCACTGTGCTCGGTGGCAGCGCGTAGGCCGACATACACCGCGGTCACCTCTTCGGCCATCAGCTCCGGCATGATGCGTCGGCCGCGCTCGCACAAGCCGGCGATGCCGGCGCCGGTGGAACCGGTGGCCGTCTTGTCGGGGATATCCTCCGCGGTCGGCCCCAGCATGACGTTGCCGAACACCGTCGGGCTCACCAGCACACCCTTGCTCACCTTCGTCGGCACCTGCAGCAGGATGTGGCTCAGCAGCGGCCGTGCCAGTTTATCGAAGACGATGAGCTCACCGCGACGTGGTGTGACGGTGAA
>JBGPIT010000425.1:0-4265 GCA_041485125.1 Binatia bacterium
CATCCACACCGAGATGTTCGTCGACTCGATGGTCGATCTGATGGAGACGGGAGTCTGCAACGGCCGTCGCAAGACCTTCCACCCCGGGAAGGCGATCTTTGCCTTCGCCGCCGGCTCGCAACGGACCTACGAGTTCCTCGACGACAACCCCGCCGTCGAGTCGCACCCGGTGTCGTACATCAACTTCCCGTCCAACATCGCGCGCAACGACGTCCTCATCTCGGTGAACTCGACGATCGAGATCGACCTCATGGGCCAGTGCTGCTCCGAGTCGATGGGCCACGTCCAATGGAGCGGCACCGGCGGCCAGCACGACTTCGCCCGCGGCGCCTTCGACTCGAACGGCGGCAAATCGATCATCGCCTTCTACTCGACCGCGAAGAGCGGCGAGCTCTCGCGCGTCGTCCCGATGCTCAAGCAGGGCGCCGTCGTCACCACCCCGCGCACCGAGGTGCACTGGGTCGTCTCCGAGCACGGCGCGGCCTGCCTCAAGGGCAAGAGCATCGACGAGCGCGCCCACGCGCTCATCGGCCTCGCCGACCCGAAGTTTCGCGACCACCTCACCGCCGAAGCGAACCGCCTGCGCTATATCTGAACAGTCGAGGTTCGCAGCGGCGTTGACGTGATCACGAAGGGGCCGGTAGCGTGTCCACATGAAGAAGCCGCCCGACACCGTCATCGGAGCGCGAGAGCTGCGAGCGAGACTGAGCGCGCATCTCCGCGCCGTCGCACGTGGGCGCATCGTCACGATCGGTGATCGGCGGCGGCGACCCGTGGCACAGCTCGTACCAGTAGAGCGCAGCCCGGATGAGGACGTGCTGGATCGGCTCGCGGCTCGCGGCATCGTACGGCGTGGTGCCGGCAAACCGACCCTCCACGATCCCATCAAGCCCAAACGCGGGGCGCGCCTCGTTTCCGACCTCGTGATCGAAGATCGTCGTTGATCCTCGACGTGACGGTCAGTCGACGGCGCGGATGGCGGCGCCGAGCGTCTCGACCATCTGATCGATGTGCTGCCGTTCCGAGATGAAGGGCGGCGCGAGCATGAGGTTGTCGCCGCTCACGCGGGTGAGGACGCCGCGCTTGTAGCATTCGATGAAGGCCTCGTAGCCGCGTTTGCCGGGGGCGCCTGGGCGGGGGGCCAGCTCGACGGCGCCGATCAGGCCGATGTTGCGGATGCTGACGACGTTCGGTGTGTCTTTCAGCGAGTGCACCGCGTTCTCGATGTACGGCGCGAGGCTCGCGGCACGGTCGAAGAGATCCTCGTCGCGATAGAGGTCCAGCGTCGCGAGCGCGGCGGCGGTCGCGAGCGGATGGCCGGAGTAGGTGTAGCCGTGGAAGAGCTCGATCACGTGCTCGGGGCCTTGCATGAGCGCGTCGTAGATCTCTTTCCGTACGATGACGCCGCCGAGCGGGACGGTCGCATTGGTGACGTTCTTCGCGAAGGTGATCATGTCGGGCACGACGTCGAAGTAGTCGGCGGCGAAATTCTTCCCGAGGCGGCCGAAGCCGGTGATGACCTCGTCGAAGATGAGGAGGATGTCGTGCTTGGTGCAGATCTCGCGGAGCTTCTTCAGATAGCCCTTCGGCGGGATGAAGACGCCCGCGGAGCACGCGACCGGCTCGACGATCACCGCGGCGATGTTGGACGGATCGTGGAGCGGGATGATGCGCTCGGCGAGCTCGTCAGCGAGGTGCGCGCCCCACTCGGGCTCGCCGCGGACGAAGGCGTGGTGCTCGGGGACGAAGGTGTGGCGGAGGTGATCGACGCGCGGGAGCATGCTGCCGTAGACCTTGCGGTTCGGCGGGATGCCGCCGACCGAGATCCCGCCGAAGCCGACGCCGTGATAGCCGCGTTCGCGGCCGACGAGCACGGTGCGATGGCCTTGTCCCTTCGCGCGCCAGTAGGCGAGGGCGATCTTGAGGGCGGTGTCGACCGCCTCGGATCCCGAGTTGGTGAAGAAGACGTGCTCCAGCCCCGCTGGCGCGAGCTCGACGATCTTCCGCGCCGCCATGAACACCTTGGGGTGCGCCATCTGGAACGCGGCGATGTAGTCGAGCTCGTCGAGCTGCGCCTTCAGCGCGTCGACGATCGGCTGACGGCGGTGTCCCGCGCTCACGCACCACAGGCCCGAGATGCCGTCGAGGATCTGCCGGCCGTCGTCGGTCGTGTAGTGCATGTCCTTGGCGCTGACGACGATCCGCGGCGCGCTCTTGAAGTGCCGGTTCGGCGTGAACGGCATCCAGTACGCGTTGAGGTCCAGCTCCATCCTGCTCATGGTAGGAAGATATCGCCGCAGCGCATGCGAAAGTCGAGCCGCGACTTGGGAGAGCTTCCGTTTCGTCATGGTTTCGGACAACCTGCCACCTCAGAGTGCGCTGATGCTCTTCATCGTTCGCCACCACCACGACGCCGCGCGCTGCCCGGCGACCGATCCCTACGTGGGCGCGACGCTCTGAACTACCTGAGCCGGCCGAACGTCCGGCAGCAGGGCGTCACGATCCAGGGTGAGGCGGTCGTTCGAGGCGAGCACACGCTCTACATGATCGTCGAGTCCGACGACGAGGATCGGGTCCGCGCGTTCATGAAGCCGTTTGCGGCGGCGGGCATCGTCGAGATCTATCCCGCGTCGACGTGCGCCCGCGTGGTCGCGAGCGGCGGGTGCGCGACACCGATGCCGGTCGTCGACGATGCCATGCCGGCCCTCGATCCCGAGGAAGCCTGCCAGCACGCGATCGAGGCGGGTCTCGTCGTCCATCGCGCGCATCCGCTCAATTGCGAGACGTCACTCGCCGCGCTGATCGGCGGCGTCGTGATGCCGAACGCGCGCTTCTACGTGCGCAACCACTTCCAAATCCCCACCCTCGATCGGTCGACGTGGCATCTCGCGGTGGGCGGTCTGGTCGAGCGTCCGCTCCAGTTGAGCATGCGCGACCTCACCAACCTGCCGTCGCGGACACTCGTCGTGACACTCGAATGTGCCGGTAACGGTCGCGCGCGACTCGCCCCGCGCGTCGGCGGAGAGCAATGGGACCTCGGCGCCGTGAGCACCGCCGAGTGGACGGGGGTTCCCCTCGCGGAGGTCCTGGATCGGGCCGGCATCAAGGCAGCAGCACGTGAGGTGCTCTTCCGCGGTGCCGACCGCGGTTCAGTGGAAGGGCGCCCGGGGACGATCTGCTTCGAGCGGAGCCTTACCTTGGAGGAGGTCCGGGACTCCGAGGCCTTGCTCGCGTATGCGATGAACGGCGAGCCGCTCCCGCTCCAGCACGGTCATCCGCTGCGGCTCATCGTGCCCCGCTGGTATGCGGTCACGTCGGTCAAGTGGTTGACCGAGATCGAAGTCATCGACCGGACGTTCAGCGGCCACTACCAAACGGACGCGTACTTCTACGAGTGGCCGCGCGACGGCCAGCCGGCCAGAGAGCCCGTCACCTTGCAGCGGGTCCGCGCCCTGATCACCGAGCCGAAGGCGGAAGAAGAGGTCGCGCGCGGCGACCTCGCCGTGCGAGGAGTCGCCTGGTCCGGAGCGGCACCGATCATGCGCGTCGAGGTGAGTGTCGGCGATGGTCCCTGGCAGCAGGCCCGGCTGGTGGGTGAGCGGAGCCGGTCCAGCTGGCAGTGGTGGGAGCTGATCATCGCCGTCGACGGGCCGGGCAGCACGACGGTACGCGCGCGGGCCACCGACCTCGCCGGCCGCACGCAACCGCTCGAGCCGGAGTGGAACCGCCTCGGGTACGGAAACAACGCCGTGCAGGTGGTCTCCGTGCGCGTCCGGTAACTGCCCGGCTCGCGTCGCGGCGGCAGGATTGCACCGGTGGGAGTGGAGGCTATGATCCCCCGGTCTCGCACGGAGGCGGTGATGTACTTCGAGGAGGTTCGCAACGGGAGCTGCGTTTCGTACGTCATCGGCTGCGAGCGCACGTGCGCGGCGCTCGTCGTCGACCCGGCGCTGGAGCAGCGCGACCGTTACCTCGCCCTCACGTCGGCGCGGGGCATGCGCATCCGCTATCTGCTCGACACGCATACGCACGCCGACCACTTCTCCGGCGCCCGCCGGCTCGGCGCCGATCTCGGCGTTCCCACGGTGATGCACCGGACGAGCCCGGCGCCCTTTGTCGACGTGCGGGTCGAGGACGGGGAGAGCCTCATCGTGGGGGAGCTCCGGCTGCGCGTGATGCACACGCCGGGTCACACGCGTGACTCGCTCTGTCTCGTCCTCCCCGATCGCGTGTGTACCGGCGACACGCTGCTCTTCGGCGCCACC
>JBGPIT010000426.1:0-4196 GCA_041485125.1 Binatia bacterium
AGGTTCGACGGTCGCGAGCAGTCGTGCGAGTTCTTCGCCGACGAGTACAACGCGGTGATGCGGCAAGCGGCTGCCAAGTGCGAAGCGCAAGGCCTCGAGTATGAAGTCCAGCTCATCTGACGACGCGATGCCCTCGCGACCACCGGCGGCCGCGGACGGAACGCCGGCCTCGGGTGCCGTCGGCGCGACGTCGCCGGACGGCGCGGCTTCATCGCACGGCGCATCACGATCCGCGCCGCGGCGGTACTTCTGCAACGAGCCGTGGATCGGCGTCTTGGGCATCGAGGTCAACCGCGACGTGACGTTCTGCCCCTGCTACTTGAAGCTCCGGCTCGGCAACCTCGCCGACGCGTCCTTCCACGAGCTCTGGAACGCGGATGCGCTGGTCGCGATCCGGCGCGCGTTCAGCGAGGGCCGACTGCCCGACGTTTGTCGCGGCCAGGTCTGTGCTCCCGCCCTCGGCGGCCGGAGCGCGCTTACCGAGGTGCCGCGCCTCGACCCGCCCGACGACGCCGGCGCCTGAAGCCGCGCTCACTCGCTGCGCTGATAGAGCTCGGAGATGGCCGGCCCGTTCTCGAGGCGGCGCAGCAAGCGCCAGCCGTTCCGGACCGCGTAGTCTCGGAGCTCCGTCATGTCGTCCGTCAGCGGCACGGTCGAGACCAGGATGAGATCGGCACCGCGATCGTCGAGCTCGGAGCCGTCGTTGAACGACTCGGCGCGCACGGCCTGCTTCACGTAGCCGAGCTCCGGCTGCCGGAGCTCCTGCGTGTGCGGCCACGCCGTCAGCACGCGCGAGCCAGGGTGCTCGGCGGCGATGAGCCCGCACATCGTCCGGTGTATCGCGACGACGTCGAGGTAGCGCAGGTTGAACTCGGAGCTGCTGGTGAGCGGCTGGTGCGTCAGCGTCCACGCCATGAAGACCACGGTGATCGCGACGACCGCCGTCCTCCACGCCGGCATCGTGAACAGCTCCAGCAGCGACCAGGCGCCGATCACGTAGACGATCGGCAGCGCCGGCAGGATGTAGCGTGGCAGGAAGTACAGCAGCGCGAACGCGTACCCCGAGAGCAGCGCCATCAGCGCGAGCAGCCACAGCTCGCGCCGCCGCCGCGTCTCGCGATGCAGCACGAGGTTCAGGATGATGGCCGCCGTGAACATCCACCGTCCCTGATAGACGAACAGCCAGCGGGTGATCACGACGACCTGATGGAGCACCACGCGCGGCGTCGGCACCAGCAATTCGAGGTGGAGGTTCGGTGGGTAGATGAAGAACCACCGGCCGGTCATGAGCTTCTGCCACGCGACGAAGAGACCGATCACCACCAGCGGTACGGCGTACGCGATCAGCCGGCGCAGGCGCTCTTTCAGCGCGCCGCCGGTCAGCGCACGATACAGCGCCACCGCGACCACGACGGCGACCGCGGTCTCCTTCAGCAGCACCATGTAGCTCGCGCAGAGGACGTACGGCCGATACGAACCCCGGAGCGCGAGGTAGACGCACGCGACGCCGAGCGCGGCGACCGGCAGGTCGGCGAGAAACATCCCCGCCTGCGCGAAATAGATCGGCGAGAGAAACAAGCAGAGGGCGGCCAAGAGTCCGGCGCGAGTGTCGTAGAGCGAGCGGCCGAGGAGATACGTGAACAGCGTACCGATGAAGGCGAACCCTATAGGGAGCAGATGCGCGAGGGCGATCGAGAATCCGAAGAATTTCACCAGCACGGCGAGGGTCAGGTGCAACCCGGGCGGATGTCCGAAGAACGCGGAGGCGCCGCGCAAGCCCGGGAGGGCGTGAAAGAGCGTCCCCTGCGCGAGCCAGCGCGCTTGGCTGACCCACGCCATCTCGTCCCAGTAGAAAGGAACGTCGAGGATCGGCAACTTGGAAATAAAGACGAGAGCTGCGAAAACGGCGACGATCGCGAAACGGGGAATCACCATGAACGCGAGACGCTCACTCGACTGCACGCCCTCACTGACGCACGGCAATATCATCGAGAGGGTGCTCTTCTGCAAACGTGGCGCGGAGGATCCCGGCGCTGCGCTCGCGGTCCTGACGCACGTCGACCGTTTCGCGCGCGCATACCTGGAGCCCGGCGTCGTTTCGCTGCCGCAGACCCACGACACGACGCAGGAGATCTTCTTCGTCGCCGCGGGCTCGGCGCTCCTCGTGACCGATCGCGAGGAGCGGCGCGTGGGCGAGGGCGACGCCATCCTCATGCCCCCCGGGGTGAGCCATGTCTTCCGCAATGACCGCGACGCGCCGCTCGAGCTTCTCATCGTCGAGGAGACCGTCCCGGACGGCGTGACGGTCGGACGATCCACGCCGGTCGTCCGCAACTATCGCGACTGCGACGTCGGCGTGGCGCACTGGCATCACTTCGTGCACCACGTCTTCGGTCCCGAGGACGGCATAGCGCGTCGAGGGGCCGTGCTCGTCGTACGCATGGAGCCGATGACCGCGGCGGAGCCGCACGGTCACGACGAGGGCCTCGACGAGGTCTGGTACATGTGGAAGGGCAACGGCATCCACATGGTCGGCCGCGAGGTTTGCCACCAGACGCCCGGCACGGCGATCCAGGTCGCGCCGTGCGATCCCGGCCACACGCTGATCAACCACACCGACGAGCCGCTCTACGTCTTCTACTTCAGCCGCCTGGAATGACCGACCCCGCTCCGACGCGCGAACCGTCCGCGTACCCCGCCACGATCGTCGTGCCGCTGCTCGACCAGGAGGACGCCTGGCTCGAGCAATGCGTGCGCTCGGCGCTGGCGCAGACCGTTCCGTCCGAGGTGATCGTCGTCTGCGCGCCGCGAGCACGGGCGTCGAACATGGCGCGTCTCACCGCGCTCGCGCGCGGTCACGAGCGGCTTCGCGTCGTGACCGAGCCGCCGCGGGGCGGCTTTGCGGCGGCGATCAACCACGGCTTTCGTCTCGCCCGTGCCGAACGCGTCGGCCTCCTCCTCTCGGATGATTGGCTCGAGCCCCGCGCCGTCGAGCTCTGCCTGCCGCACGCCGCGGACATCGTCTCGAGCGGGCACACCGAGTACCTCGCCGACGGCGTGACGCCGCTGCTTCACATCAGCCAGCCGCGCCGCATGCACGAGCTCGAAGCTCTCGCGACGCTCGAGGAGAAGGCGCGCTACCTGAAGCACTTCTTTCTTTTCCGTCGCGCCAAGCTCCTCGCGGTCGGCGGCGCCGACGAGTCGCTCGGCGACTTCCCCGGCATCGACGACTTCGACCTGGTGTGGACGCTGCTCGAGCACGGCGCGACCGTCGCGATCGTCGAGACCTCGCTCTACAACTACCGCGACCACGACGGCGAGCGGCTGACCCTGCGAAGCCGCGACGAGGCGCTGCGGACGCTCGAGCGCATCCTCGACAAGCACGGCCTCCGCGGCGCCGAGAGGGAGCACGTCCTCGCCGCCCACGCGCCCTGGCTCGGCCGGCCCGTCCACGTCGTGTACGCCGAGCGCAGCACGCCGCGTGACGTGAAGTGAAGGTCGCACGCGACGCCGGCGAGTTCACGCGCCGCGGCTTTCGCGCGCGCGAGTTCTTCCCGCACCAGGTGCTGTGGCTGCCGAAACCCTATCCCGACGCCTACCTCAATCTCGAGCGGCGCGGCGTCACGCGCGAGCGCGTCCTCGCCGGGCGCTTCGTCCAGATCAACGTGTACTCGGACTGGCTCGACGGTCTTCCCGACGCGCTCTTCACCGATCCCGCCGTCAACTGGCACGGCCAGCAGCTCGGCAAGAAGGGACTGATCGCGGCGGCCGGGCTCTTCATCGAGGACCGCGCGGCATTCGTGACCTTGCTGCAGTCCGACCTCTGCCAGCAGATCTATCGCAGCGCCGAGCTCAAGCAGGTGGCGAGCGCCCGGCTGAACAATCGCTTCCGCTACTGGTACCGCATCCTCTTCAACGCCGTCCTCGACTTCGCCTGCGACGAGAGCCTCGAGACCGTCCACTCGCCCACCGCCGCGCACATCGTCGCGACGACGCGGAAGGCGATCACACCCGACCTCTTCGTGCAGATCTACGACTCGGTCGCCGAGCGCTACGAGTGCGAGCGGCGCAACATCGACCGCGCCGAGTACTGGAGCGTCGCGACGGCACCGAATGCCGCGCACGTCGTCCGGCTCGCCGCCGGCGCCGCCGAGCACCCCGCGCCGGCGCGCAAGGTGATCTGCATCGTCCACGAC
>JBGPIT010000427.1:0-4145 GCA_041485125.1 Binatia bacterium
CCAAGAGCTCGGCCGTGCGCACCTCGCGACGGAGCGCCGGATCGCGCGGCGTCGCGAGAGCGCTCACGACCAGCGACGCGAGCGGGACGCGGTCGGCATCGCGGCGGTAGGCGTTGAACACGTACGACGCGAGCCCCGCACCCTCGACGAGCGCGCCAATCAGCTCCGCTGGCGGACCAGCAAGACTCGCGGCGCCGCGCGCCGCGGCGGCACGTCGATCCGACTTGGCACCCCGTGCTGACGGCGCACGCGGCAGGATCACCGCGATCGCGGCGCTGCCGGCACGCGCCTCACGCGCGCGCGCGACGAGCTGGTCTCCCGCGCGTCGCAACGACTCCGGCCCGACGGCAGCCGCGGGACCGAGACCGATGACGGCGAGCGGACGTCGCCTCGCACCGCCGGCCGCCGGCAGCAGCACCGACGCGCCCTCGCCCGCCGTGAAGCGCCGGCGCTCGAGCTCTCGCACCACGGCAGGACCCGCCGCGGGATGGCGGCGGAGCGCACGCACGTCCTCCGTGCTCAGCGCGATCGCGAGGAGATCCGCCGGCGCGCGCTCGAGCGGCCGATCGCTGAGCTCGATCCGGAGCGCCGCCATCAGCCGGCGGCGCCGCTCGGCTGCGGCGCGTCGGCGCCGTGCGCCTTCAAGTAGCTCGTCACGAGATACCGCTCCTGCTCGGTGAGGGGGTTCACCCCGGCCTTCGCCATGATGCTCTGCATGCGGTCGAGCTGCACGTCCCACATCGCCGCCGTCAGCGTGCCGGGCGCGTACGCTTGATGGCAGCCGCCGCAACGGACGCGGTAGACCTCCGCGCCCGCCGACTGTGGATCGGGGAGCTCGTGCGTACACGCGCTCGCGGCGACGAGGATCACCGCGATCAGGACGGAGCGGAACATGGAGCCGATCGAGCTACCGTGATCGGCGCCTGCTGACAAGGCGGCCGCCGAGGATGCGGCGCACGCCGTCAAATTGACTCCGCAACTCGCCCGGTCGTATACGAGCCGCGAGCGCGGCGCCCGACGCGGCGCGCACCCCACCGCCCGCAGGAGACGTCGTCATGGAAATCGGAGCCGCCGCCAACGCGCAGAATTGTCCCGACCGAACCGCGGTCGTCTTCGAGAACGTCCGCTACACCTGGAAGCAGTGGAACGAGCGCATGTGCCGGCTCGCGCACGCGCTGCGCGGGCTCGGTCTCCAGCGCGGCGACAAGGTCGCCGTGATGCTGCACAATTGCCACCAGATCGTCGAGGTCGGCAACGCGGCGCAAAAGGCGGGGCTCATCACCGTGCCGCTCAACTATCGCCTGCGCGCCCGCGAGATCGAGTACATCATGAACAACTCCGACGCGCGCGCCCTGATCTTCGGCGAGGAGTTCACGCCCGAGATCGCACCGATCATGGAGCAGCTCGGCGGCGTCGCGCCCGGCGGCTACGTCGTCGTCGGCAAGCCGACCGACGGACGCTTCACCGAATACGAGGCATTCATCGCCGGCCATTCGCCCGCCGAGCCGGCCGATCCCGCGCCGGCCGGTATCAACGCGATGATCTATACCTCGGGCACCACCGGCCGGCCGAAAGGCGTCCACCGCGCCGGCGGCGTCGACGTCACGCTGCTCCTCGGGATCGTGCAGGGCTTCGGCTTCCAGATGGGGAGCGAGGTGCACATCGTGCCGGCGCCGCTCTACCACAGCGCGCCCGGGCTCGGCTCGGCGCTCACCGTCGCGCTCGGCGGCACGCTCGTCATCATGGACAAGTTCGACCCCGAGGAATTCCTCGCGTTGATCGACCGCGAAAAAGTGACGTCGAGTCTCGTCGTGCCGACGATCCTGAAGCGCGTCCTCGCGCTGCCCGAGGAGACCCGCCGCAAATACGACATGAGCTCGTTGCGCTCGCTCGTCGTCGGCGCCGCACCCTTCCCCGTCGAGACCAAGCGCGCCGCGATCAACTACTTCGGCAACTGCATCTACGAGTACTACGGCTCGACCGACGCCGGTCTGAACACGATCCTCCCACCGAGCGAGCAGCTCGTGCGCCCGTCGAGCTGCGGCAAGGTCGCCCCCGGCAACGAGATCAAGATCCTCGACGACGACGGCAATGAGCTAGGCCTGGGCGAGATCGGCAACATCTACATCACCAACTCGCTGGTGAAATCGATGCAGTATTACAAGGACCCCGAGAAGACGAAGGAGTCCCACCGCGGCGACTACATGACCGTCGGCGACATGGGCTACCTCGACGAGGAAGGCTACCTCTACATCGTCGACCGCAAGACCGACATGGTGATCAGCGGCGGCGTCAACATCTACCCCGCCGAGATCGAGGAGGTGATCCACGAGCACCCGGCGGTGATCGACGTCGCGGTGATCGGCGTCCCGAACGACGACTGGGGCGAGGAGCTGAAGGCCGTCGTCCAGCTGAAACCCGGCGAGCGCGCGACCCAGGACGACATCATCGACTTCTGCCGCGAGCGTCTCGCCGACTACAAACGTCCGCGGACGGTCGATTTCGTCGCGGAGGTGCCGCGCAATCCGTCCGGCAAGCTCCTGAAGCGCGAGATCCGCGCGCCGTACTGGGAAGGTCGCGAACGGCGGGTCTGACTGCTGGGGAGTATGGGCCTTCGAGTGCCGCGCGATTTGAGAGCGTTCGCGATTCAGCTATCGTCTCCCGCGTGAAGCGTGCGAGCAGGCCGAAGCGTCGAACCGGCGCGAGGGAGGTCTCCAGGGAAGGAGTGGATCGTTCTCTGATTCGCTGGATGCTGAGCCTCAGTCCGCGGCAGCGGCTGCAGGTTCTCGAAGACCACCAGCTCGCGATCAGGGCGGTCCGTCGTGACCCAGCCCTCCGGTAACATCGCTGCTCTCCTCACCGTTCTTCGCCGTCACCGCGTTCGTTTCATCGTCGTGGGTGGGGTCGCCGCCGTCATCGAGGGCGCCCCCGTCTCGACCTTCGACGTCGACATCGTTCACGCGCGTGATGACGACAATGTCCGCCGCTTGATTGCCGCTCTCGCTGAGATCGATGCGCGCTACCGAGTTCGACCCGAGCTCCGCCGACGGCCAACGCCGGAGCTGCTCGCTGATGAGGGACACCATCTTCTCAGCACTCGTCACGGTCCTCTGGACGTCCTCGGCGTCATCGGGACAGGTCGGGACTTCGACGCGCTCATCGGCAATGCCAGACGGCGGAAGCTGGGCGGGTTCTTCGTCTGGGTTCTCGACCTCGCGATTCAAATCGCGGTCAAAGAAGAGCTCGGCTTCGACAAAGACCGCGCGATGCTTCCAACGCTTCGGGAGACTCTGACCGTGCAACGAGCACTCGCGCGTCGACGCAAACGCGGCGTCAATCGCACTCACGGTTGACGCCGCCCGTGAGGCGGAGCATGCCCCTGGGCCGCACGGGCTCGATTGTGGCAGGATGCGGCGTCTTCGCGGAGGTCCCACGCCGGCGCTCACGCTCACCCGTCATCCGTCGTCGCCACTCGCGCCGATTCACGGCGTCGCGGCCGACGTGGAGCGTACGGCGGCGGGCGTGCTGCGGGTCGTCTTCGTGCTCGACGGTGACGTCGACCGTCTCGCGATCCCGGCACCGGGCGGCTCGCGCCGGGGCGAGCGTCTCTGGGAGCACACGTGCGTCGAGCTGTTCATCGGGGTAACAGACCGCGAGACTTACCATGAGCTGAACCTCGCTCCTTCCGGCGCGTGGCAGGCCCACGCCTTCGCGCGCTACCGCGAGGGCGGGCCGCTCGGCGACGACGCGCTCGCACCGCGGATCGTCGTCGAGCGGGGCACTGATCGGCTCGTGCTCGACGCAGAGGTCGAGCTCGGGCGGCTCTCACCCGAGTATCCGAGCGCGCCGTTGCGGCTCGGGCTCGCGGCCGTCGTCGAGGACACGCGCGGCGCGCTCTCGCATTGGGCGCTGGCGCATCCGCCGGGCCGACCCGACTTCCACCACCGCGACGGCTTCGCGCTCACGCTCGACCAACCCGCGACGGCGGCAAAGGAATCGATCGCATGAAGACGGGCCTCGATCGGCTGCTGGCCGACGCGACGCTGCGCCGGCCGCTCGCCGGACGCCGCGTGGCATTGCTCGCGCATCCGGCGTCGGTCACCGCGGAGCTGACGCACGCCCTCGACGCGCTCGGAGCGACGGGC
>JBGPIT010000428.1:0-4113 GCA_041485125.1 Binatia bacterium
GATCGAGGTCATGACCCGCGCCTGGACGTCGCGGGCGCGCTTCTCGCACCGCGGCCGCTTCTGGCAGTTCGAGGACATCGTGGTCGAGCCGCCGCCCGCGCAGCAGCCGCATCCGCCGCTCTGGGTCGCGGCCGGCAGCACGCCGTCGATCCGCCGCGCGGCTGAGCGCGGCTTCAACCTGCTCCTCGACCAGTACGCGTCGCCCGAGCAGATCGCCGAGCGGATCACGCTTTATCGCTGCGTCCGCGAGGCGAGCGGGCATGGCTTCCATCCGATGCAGGTCGCGGTCGCGCGCCAGCTCCACGTTGCCAAAGACAAGGCCGAAGCGGAGGCGGCGCTGGCGCGGGCGGGCAAGATCACGCAGCGTACGGTCGACGTGTCGCGAACGCCGGGCAGCGCGGTCGCGGGCTCGCACGTTCTGTCCTATGCCGCGACGCCCGGGGCGACCGAGGCGAACGCGCTCTACGACACACCCGACCGGATCGCCGACAAGCTCGAAGCGCTGCACCGCGCCGGCGTTGAATATGTCCTGCTGACGACGCTCGGCGGGGCGGGGCAGCTCCGAAGGTTCGCCCGCGAAATCATGCCGGGTCTTGCGGGATGAGACTCTAGATCTGCGGGAGTGTTTTCATCATCGCTTCAGGCGACGCCGGGGTTCAGGAACTGATGGATCGCCTGCACCACGACGGAGCCCTCGCCGACGCTCGACGCCACGCGTTTGACCGAGCCCGAGCGGACGTCGCCGACCGCGTAGACGCCGGGCTTGGTCGTCGCGAACGGGGAGGCGAGAGCGAGGCCGGCCGCGTCTTGGCCGGTCCGAACGAAGCCCTTGGGGTCGAGGTCGAGGCAGCCGTCCAGCCATGCGGTGTTGGGCTCGGCGCCGATCATCACGAAGAGCGAGGACACGCGCTTGGTCTCGTGGGCGCCGCTCTTGCGATTGGTCCAGGTGACCTCGCGCAGGAAGTCGTCGCCGTCGAGGGCGGTGATCTCCGTGTGCGCGTGGACGGTGATGTGCGGCGAGGTGGTGATGCGCTGGACGAGATAGTCCGACATCGTCGCGGCGAGACCGGCGCCGCGGACGAGCACGTGGACGTGCGCAGAGGTGCGCGAGAGAAAGACGGCGGCTTGTCCCGCGGAGTTGGCGCCGCCGACGACGACGACTTCCTCGTTGGCGCAGAGCTGCGCTTCCATCGCGGTGGCGGCGTAGTGGATGCCGTGGCCCTCGAACTTCGCGTAGCCCGGCACGTCGAGCTGACGGTAGCGGGCGCCGGTTGCGACCACGACCGCGCGTGCCGCGACCGACTGCCCGTCCTCGAGGGTCAGATGATAGGGCTGCGCGGTGCATTCGAGGCTGGTGACCTGGCGCGAGATCGCGAGCTGGGCGCCGAACTTCTGCGCCTGCGCTTGCGCCCGCCCGGCCAGCGCTTGCCCGGAGATGCCGGTCGGGAAGCCCAAATAGTTCTCGATCTTCGAGCTGGTGCCCGCTTGACCGCCCGGCGCGAGCTTCTCGATGACGATCGTCTGTAAGCCCTCCGACGCGGCGTACACCGCGGCGGCGAGGCCCGCCGGTCCCGCGCCGACGACCGCGACGTCGTAGACGCGCGCGGGATCGATCAGGTCCGAGAGGCCGAGGACGTCGGCGAGCACGGCATTCGAGGGATTCCGCAGGAGACGCCGGCCGGGCGTGATCACGACGGGGAGCTCATCGGGCGTCAGCGCGAAGCATGAGACGAAGCCGTCGCCCGCGGGATCGACGTCGGTGTCGAGCAGCCGAACGGGATACGCGTTTCTTGCCATGAAGTGCTCGAGGCGGAGCGTGTCGCCGCCGCGCCCCGGGCCGATCAGCACCGCACCGCCGTTCGGGTGACGCATCAAGCCCATGCGGCGCAGGATGAAGGCGCGCATGATGATCTCGCCGATGTCGGACTCGAGCGAGACCAGGCGGCGGAAGTCGCGACGTTTGATGCGCACCACGCGGCTGTCGACGCCGGTGCGGCCGGTGACGAGGATCTGTCTGTCGCTGAACAAGTCGACGTCGCCGGTGAACTCGCCCGCGATGTGGAGCCTCACGAGGTGCGGCTCGCCGCGCGCGTCCTCGTCGATGATCTCGATCGTGCCCTCGCAGACGAGAAAAAAGTCGGCGCCGCGCTGACCGCGCTCGAAGACGAGCGTGCCCGGCGGAAGCTGCTCCTCGGTGCCGTAGGCGGCGGCACGGGTTGCCATCTCCTTGCTGAGCTTCGGAAAGGTCTGCGCTTCCCGCAGATACGGATCGGTCGGGTCGAGCTCGGCGTCGGTCGTCACGGTCGGATCGGCCATGGGTCATCTATGAAGCGAGGCGCGGGCGTCTGCAACGATGCCGTGGTACAACAGCCACATGGCACAACCACTCGCGATGCGATCCGGAAACCCCGCCCTCGGCGCCGAGACCTTCCGTCAAGTTCCGCGCGTCATCGGCGAAGAGGCGATGACGGTTCAGGGCACCGTCAACAAGACCGCCCTCTCGCTCCTCATCCTCGTCGTGACCGCGACCTACACCTGGAACCTCGGCCGCGCCGGCGATCCGCGTGTCCCGGCGTTCATGATGGTCGGCGTGATCGGCGGCCTTGGCGCCGCGTTCGCGACGATCTTCAGGCCGATGTGGGCCCCCGCGACGACGCCGATCTACGCCGCCCTCGAAGGCCTCGCGCTCGGCGGCATCTCGGTTGCGTTCGAATCCCGCTACCCCGGACTCGTCAGCCAAGCCGTCTTCCTCACCATGGGGACGCTCGGCGGGCTGCTCATCGCCTATCGTTCGGGTCTCATCAAGGTCACCGAGAACTTCAAGCTCGGTGTCTTCGCCGCGACCGGCGGCATCGCGCTGGTCTATCTCATCAGCTTCGTCATGAGCTTCTTCGGCACGAGTATTCCGTTGATCCACTCGAGCGGCACCTTCGGCATCGCCTTCAGCCTCTTCGTGGTCGGCATCGCCGCCCTGAATCTCGTGCTCGACTTCGACTTCATCGAGCAGGGCGCCGCGCGCGGCGCGCCGAAGTACATGGAGTGGTACGGCGCCTTCGGTCTCCTGGTGACGCTCGTCTGGCTCTACCTCGAGATACTGCGGTTGCTCGCGAAGCTGCAGGACCGCCGCTAGGTGCGGTGAGCAAGTCCGGTCCGGCGGCGGACCTTCTGGCCATCTCCCGCCGCACCCTCGGCCACTACGACGAGAGCGCCGAGGATTTCTGGGAGGGCACGCGCGACCATGACGTGAGTCAGAACGTCGCCGCGCTCCTTCGCCACCTCGAAGGTCCCGGGCCCTTCGCGATCCTCGACTTCGGCTGCGGACCCGGACGCGACCTCGTCACCTTCCGCGACCTCGGCCACGAAGCCGTCGGCCTCGACGGCGCGGCGCGCTTCGTCGAGATGGCGCGCGCCTACTCGGGCTGCGAGGTGCTGCATCAGGATTTCCTCGCGCTCGACCTGCCGCCGGCGCGCTTCGACGGCATCTTCGCCAACGCCTCCCTCTTTCACGTGCCCGTGGTCGCGCTGCCGCGCGTACTCTCTGAGCTGCGGGAGGCATTGCGGCCGCGCGGCGTCCTCTTCGCGTCGAATCCGCGCGGCAACGGCGACGAGGGTTGGCACTCCGGACGCTACGGTGTGTGGCACGACGTCGAGCGCTGGCGCGGCTATCTCACCGACGCGGCCTTCGAGGAGATCGAGCACTACTTCCGTCCTCCGGGGCGGCCGCGGTCGCAGCAGCCGTGGCTCGCGACGGTCTCGCGGAGGACGTAACGGCCGGCCCGCGGAGATATTGTCGAAAGACGTGGATCGGCGTGCGGCTTCCGCGTAGGACAGCGGGCTCGCTGGTTAACGCCATGTCCGGGATCGTCCCAATCGTGGATACGACGTCCGACTCCTTCACTTTCCGCCCGACCGAATCCTCATCATGAACGTGCCCGCCTCCGCATCCCGGGGGCACCCCACGTAGTTCTACGTCGTTGACCCTAGGGACACCTATGATACCCGTGAGCCACTCAATCCGACGGATCGCGCAAGGCTCCCACGCTCGCGCCTCTTTGAGCCACCAGGCAGTCACCCCGGAGCCGATAGGGAGTTGCGCGATGCGCGAGCGCGAGC
>JBGPIT010000429.1:0-4083 GCA_041485125.1 Binatia bacterium
GATCTGCGCGCGGTGCTCGCGGTTGCCGGAGCGATCGCGGCGGCGATGGACGGCTATCGCGTGATCGTCTGCAAGAGCACCGTTCCGGTCGGCACCGCCGACAAGGTGCGCGCCACGGTCCGTGCCAAGACGCAGCACGACTTCGACGTGATCTCGAACCCGGAGTTCTTGAAAGAGGGCGCTGCGGTCGAGGACTTCATGAAGCCCGACCGGGTCGTGATCGGCGGCGAGAGCGAACGCGCGATCGAGATGATGCGGGCGCTCTACAGCCCCTTCGTCCGCACCGAGAACCCGATCCTCGCGATGGACAACCGCAGCGCCGAGATGACCAAATACGCCGCCAACGCCTTCCTGGCGACGCGCATCTCCTTCGTGAACGAGATCGCCAACCTCTGCGAGCGGGTCGGCGCCGACGTCGCCGAGGTGCGGCGCGGGATCGGCTCCGATCGCCGCATCGGGCATCACTTCCTCTTCCCGGGCGTCGGCTACGGCGGCTCGTGCTTTCCGAAGGACGTGCAGGCGATCATCCGTACCGCGCACGAGAACGGCCTGCAGTTCCCGTTGCTGAACTCGGTCGAGGAGGTGAACGAGAAGCAGAAGCACCTCCTCGTCGACAAGGTGGTGCGCCGCTTCGGCGACGACCTCGCCGGCCGGCGGTTCGCGATCTGGGGGCTCGCCTTCAAGCCCCGCACCGACGACATGCGCGAGGCGCCCGCGATCGTGATCATCGAGGAGCTGCTCCGGCGCGGCGCCGCGATCGAGGCCCACGATCCCGAGGCGCTCAACGAAGCGCGCCGCGTGTTCGGCGAGCGGATCAAGTACCACCGCCTCAACTACGACGCGCTCGACGGCGTCGACGCGCTCTTGATCGTCACCGACTGGAACGAGTTCCGCCGTCCCGACTTCCCTCGCATGCGCTCCCTGATGAAGTCGCCCGTGATCTTCGACGGCCGCAATCTCTACGAGGGGGACGTCATGCAGCAGCAGGGCTTTGCGTACTTCCCGATCGGCCGGAAGTCGATCGACGGCGACGGCGCACGGAGCGAGGGACGCCGCGCCCCCGCGGCGGGTCGTTAGGCCGTGGCGCGCATCCTCGTGACGGGCGGCGCGGGCTTCATCGGCTCGCACCTCTGTGAGCGTCTGCTCGACGAAGGCAACGACGTCATCTGCATCGACAACTTTCTCACCGGCTCGCCCGACAACATCGCCCCCTTTCTCGGCAACCAGCACTTCCGCTTCATCCAGCAGGACGTCACCAATTTCATCTACGTGCAGGGGCCGCTCGACGCGATCCTGCACTTCGCCTCGCCGGCGAGCCCGATCGACTACCTCGAGCTGCCGATCCAGACGTTGAAGGTCGGCTCGCTCGGCACGCACAAGGCGCTCGGCCTCGCCAAGGAGAAAAACGCGCGCTTCCTGCTCGCGTCGACCTCGGAGGTCTACGGCGACCCGCTCGTCCATCCGCAGAAGGAAGACTACTGGGGCAACGTCAACCCGATCGGCCCGCGCGGCGTCTACGACGAGGCCAAGCGCTTCGCCGAGGCGATCACGATGGCGTACCACCGCACCCACAAGGTGCAGACGCGCATCGTCCGCATCTTCAACACCTACGGCCCGCGCATGCGCCAGGAGGACGGCCGCGTAGTACCGAACTTCATCGCGCAGGCGCTCCGCAACGAAGACCTCACGGTCTACGGCGACGGCAGCCAGACGCGGAGCTTCTGCTACGTCACCGATCTCGTCGAAGGCATCCTGCGTCTGCTGCGCACCACCGAGTCGATGCCGTGCAACATCGGCAACCCGCACGAGATGACCGTGCTGGAGTTCGCCAAGCTCATCATCCAGATCACCGGCAGCCGCAGCACGATTGCGTTCAAGCCGCTCCCGGTCGACGATCCGAAGCAGCGCCGTCCCGACATCACGCGGGCGCAGGCGATCCTCGACCGCTGGGCGCCCAAGGTTCCCGTCGAGGAGGGGCTGAAGCGCACGATCGACTATTTCCGTGGCAAGGCGGAGGGGCGGGCATGAAGGTTCTCGTGACGGGCGGCGCCGGCTTCATCGGCTCGCACCTCTCGGATGCGTATCTCGCCGCGGGCCACGACGTCGTCATCGTCGACGATCTCTCGAGCGGTAAGCGTGCCAACGTGCCGGAGGCGGCGAAGTTCTACCACGCCGACGTCCGCTCGCCCGAGCTGCGCGAGATCCTGCGCAACGAGGAGCCTGAGGCGATCTCGCATCACGCGGCGCAGATGGACGTGCGGCGCTCGGTCGCCGATCCATCCTTCGACGCCGAGGTGAACGTGCTCGGCACGATCAACCTGCTCGAGGGCGCGCGCGAGGTCGGGGTGAAGAAGGTGCTCTTCGCGTCGTCGGGCGGCGCCGTCTACGGCGAGCAGGAGGAGTTCCCCGCGACCGAGCTGCACCCGATCCGGCCGTTGTCGCCGTACGGGATCACCAAGGCGTCGGGCGAACTCTACCTCTTCTACTACCACGCGGTGTACGGCCTGCCGTATGTCGCGCTCCGCTACGCCAACGTGTTCGGGCCGCGCCAGGACCCGCACGGTGAGGCCGGCGTGGTCGCGATCTTCACCGAGCGGCTGCTCGCCGGTCAGGCGCCGACGATCAACGGCGACGGGAAACAGACCCGCGATTACGTCTTCGTCAGCGATCTCGTGCGTGCCAACGTCGCCGTGCTCGCCACCGGCTTCGTCGGTCCGATCAACGTCGGCACCCGCATCGAGACCGACGTCAACGCGCTCTACGCGCACCTGCGCGTGCTGACCGGAAGCCCGCACGCGGCGCTGCACGGCCCGGCGAAGGCCGGCGAGCAGCGCCGCAGCGTCGTCGACAACGGCCGCGCGCGCGAGGTGGTGGGGTGGAAGCCCGAGATCCCGCTCGAGGAGGGCCTGCGTCGCACGGTCGAGTTCTTCCGCGCGCGCATGCAGTCGGGCTGAGACGGCGCGGCGGGCGGTCGACGGCCTTTCAGCGTAAGAGCGTTGGCCGTTGCGCCCTTCTGGCGCAGAAGATCGGGCCGGATCCCTCCCGATTGCGGCCACGGTGTCCACTTCTCTCGTTCGTCACCCGATCGCGCCGTTCCTGTTCGCGAATTTCGTTGACGATCGCCTCGCGCTCGGTGCACTCTGTCGTCGTCTGCCCAAACGCGAATCACAAGGAGGTGCCGCCATGCGGTCGGTTCGATTCCTCGCTGCCCTCGCGTTCGTCTGTGTGCCTCTTGCCACTCGTGCCGACGTCCCGGGCGGGCTCGAGGTTACGTGCGACCTCGACCGCAAGACGTTCCGGACCGCGGCGGCCGGACAGAGTGACGTGAGGTTCAAGCTCTTTCCCGCCCCGACCGGCGGGACACAACTCGGCTCAGAATACACTGTGCCGACATCATCGCTCGTCGTCTTCAAGCGCTACACGGAGAAGTTCGACTCCGTGAGCAAGCGGAAGTCGGTGCGGATCAATGCGGTAATCGGCAGTGACGGGTCGCCGGTGCTGCTGCCAGCCGACGGCCTCGCGTGGATGGAAGTAGCTGTCGGCACCCAGACCCTCGGTTGCGACTTTGCGGCGACTGGATCGGCAACGGCACGACGACGGCTTCAGAGCGTACCGTTCGCGCGGGAAGGCACCCAAGTCAAAGTGGGGAGCTTCACTCGCGACACGAGCCTCCCACCGAGCTCGCAGTCGGTGACCGGCGTTGGATTCACGCCAAAGGCGGTGATGTTCCTCGTCAGCAGAGACACGACCAATCTCGCTTCTTGGGGCTTTGACGATGGCTCCGCGGCTAAGTCGATCTACGACGACGGTACTTCTAACGTAGATACGTATGCCGTCGGAGCGCTATCATCCATCGAGGTCGCGACGAGCGCGGGCAACGCGCATCTAGGCGCGGTGACGTCGCTCGATGCCGATGGATTCACAATTGCTTGGACGACCTTGGGTTCACCACCGGCGATCGGGACGCTGACCGTTCAGTTTCTAGCCATTCGATAGGAACCAGATGGACGTGCGGCGCCATGTCCCTTTCGTCTGATTCTCGGCCACGCTGTCTGTTATGCCGAGTCGGCATAATGGCCAAGC
>JBGPIT010000430.1:0-4081 GCA_041485125.1 Binatia bacterium
ACCAGCTCTACGCGTCCGGCCTCAATGTCCGCTATTCGCCGCTCCACCTCTGCTGCCCACGCGGCTTCCACCTCCTCGTCCGGCTCGCCGTCCAGGCTGGCAATGAGCTTCGCTGCCACGTCGGCGCGCTCGCGCGTGTCTAGCGTCAACGCCTCGGCCAAGATCTTTTCCGCGATCTTCGTCACGCAGCCACTCTACGACCACGCTGGCCACCTAACAAGCGGAGCCTCGTGACGACACGCTCGAGGGGACTCTCCTCCGTCCGCGACAGGCTGGCCTGAAGGCGTTTGGATGAAGAGGGTTCAGTACATGGTTCGGATCAACAAGGACGCGCGAAGCTCGGCCGCCGTGCCGTCGGTCAGCGACTAACGTTTCGAGCCGGCGTACACCGCGCCATTCACGATCAGCGAAAGGTCCACGCCGGCGTGGAACGGCTTCACGTCGCGTGTCCTGAGCTTTGCGAGGAGCGTGAAGCGCACGCCGTCACGCGAGCGCAGGATGAACGTTCCGGCCGGGGTCCGGTGCATAAGCAGCGTACGTCGTGCGCTCGTCCATTCACCCGGCGAGACCATCACGGTCAGAGGGCCGATCGTCAGCACGACCGGCTGTGCGGCGATCTGCGGCATGGTCGTCGAAGCCGCGGCCGTGAAGCGCGCCGTCACCGTCACGCCGTTTTTGCCGACGCGCATCGTCCGGATGCCGAGCGGCGCGGGCGCGAAGGTCTGCCTAGGTGGCAGCGGTTGCGCGGGGGCATCGAGAGGATAGAGCTTGCAGAGCGCCGCCTCGTCGTCCGCTCCGAGCGCGCGACCGATCGATCGCACTAGGGTCTCCGGGAGACTGGCCGTCGCGCATGCCGTCCAGCCATCGTTGACGGTGATGTCCGCCTCGCCGATCTGCCGGTACGTGACGCCGTCGATGAGGCGTATGCCCGGACCGGCCACGAAGCCGTCGACCGCCAACACGCCCCCACACCTCACCGGGTCGTCGATCGCGTCGAAGGGATCACCGAAGCTGATGACGTTGAGACCGTCGCTGCGGCTCGGCGCCACGTCGCCCGCGAGCTCCAGGACGATCGATGCGCACGGCACGTCGTTCCACACCGCGAGTGCCGCTTCCACGGCGGCCCGCATCTCCGCGTCGGCACCGCTGACGTAGAAGCGCACCGGCAGGCCGGCGTCCGGCTCGAAGAAACGCATCGGAGGAAACCGAAAGGCCTGCGCCGGGTTGCTGGTGGACATCAGCAGCATCGTCGCGGCGACGGTGCCCACGATCATCGAGGTGCGCATGGCTTCTCCAGGACAGCTTGTTGACGAACGCCGGCCAACAATGTGGCGTCCGCCGTCGCGACCGCTCGTACGCCGGTCGCGGCGATGTTCCCACGCATCAGCAAGCGCGGTGCCACGCTGCGGGCACGGCGCGCCGTGATCGTCGGCCGAGGCGCTCGCTCCACGGATGCCGACGCGCGTGCCGGTTAGGCTCAGTCGATCGGACAGACGAGCTTGCGGGCCCGTTCGAATGTTATTACGGTGAGTACATGGCAACCACGAAGCTCAAGGTCGCGCGAATCGGCAACTCGCGCGGTGTGCGCCTGCCGGCCGCCTCGTTGCGGCGCTACCGCATTGGAGAGACGGTCCTGATGGAGGAGAGGAGCGAGGGCATCCTGCTGCGGCCGACCGGGCCCGTGGTGGAGAAGCTCTCCTGGGAAGACACCGCGCGCGAGATGGCCGCGAGCCGTGAAGATTGGAGCGCATGGGACACCGCGGTTGCGGACGGACTCGACGACCTGACCTGGCACGCCCACAGGAAGAGCCGAGTTGCAGAGCCATCGACGCCCTATCGGGCCAAGAAGGGTTCGGGCAAGCGGCGATGAAGCGCTACGAGATTCGTTGGACGGATCTCGATCCGACGCGGGGCGCCGAGATGGCGAAGAATCGTCCAGCGGTGATCGTCAGCCTGGACGTCCTGAATCGAGTTTCGCCGACGGTGACGGTATGCCCGTTGACCAGTCAGCTGCACCCGGCTTGGCGGTCCCGATTGCGGGTGCGATGCGGCGGTCGTTCGGCGGAGGTCGCAGTGGACCAGATTCGTACCGTGAGCAAGCTCCGACTCGGTGGCAAGATCGGCTCTCTGGGCAAGGGTGAAGCCGCGGCGCTGCGCCGTCTGATCACGGAGATGTACGGCGAATAGCGGGCATTAGCGTGGCGCGCGGCCCGCGCCACGCGACTCAGTCGATCAGCCCGACGCGCCGACTGACCGCGAGCGCGTCGATCGCGTCGACGCGGCGTAGCGCGTCGCGGATCTGGACCGCGAACTCGGCGCGCGCGCGCTTCACGTCGCCGTCGACCTGGACGACGAGGCCGCGGTTGCGCGCGAGGTTGAGCGCGGTGCCGAAGAGAACCTTCGAGACCGACTCGGGACTGCGGATGCGGCGTTGCAGCTCGTATTGCTTGCCGAGCGCGAGGCAGCTCTCGAGGAAGGCGCCGTCCTCGACGGGCGCGGCGGGATCGCGGCGCTCGAGCGCATCGCCGACGACGCGGTACGCCTCCAGGAACGGGCGCAGGACGCGGTGCGCGCTGAAGGGCTTGAAATGCCGGATCAGCGTCTGGATCGCCTGCGGTCCCTCGTCGAGCGCGCGGTCCCAGTCGGGGTCGTGCAGCGCGATCTCCTCGGTCACCTCGGTACGGAAGACCGCCTTCTCGGCGAAGAAGAACTCGAACTTGAGAAGATCGCGCAGACGCAGCGCCTCTTCCCAGAACTCGGCGCGGCGGTCCGCGATGCCGTCCTCGGCGGCGCGCAGCAGGGCGAGCTCGGCGATCGCGCCGTTCACGAAGAAGTGAATGATGGTGTTCCGGTAGTACGCGGCGGTGAGATGCTGGTCGCGGCTGATCGCGTACACCGCCTCGGGCCCCTCGGCGTAGACGGAGACGACGCCGCTCTCGACCAGAGTGTCGAGCGCGCGCCGGATGCTTTCCGCGTCGTCGAGCGTGAGCTCGACGGTGGTGGGGAGCCGGCGGCGGCGGACGTAGCTGACGAGATTGCGCAAGGTGACGACGGTCTCCTCGACCGACACCGCGCGGTCGCCGACGCCGAGGAGTGCCAGCGTGACGAGCGACGTCGTCGTGATCGGCGTCACCTGGTTGATGCGGACCGCGACCTCGAAAGCGAGCTTCTGCAGCGAGAGATTGCGCTCGTCGGGCTCGGGCGCGTGGTCCGGGTCGGGCGGGCCGAGCGCTTGCCGCAGCGACACCGGCTCGCCGAAGCGGATGTGGATCTCGCCGTAGCGGCGGCGCAGCGCGTGCGCGAAGCGCAGGAACCAGCCGAAGCTCTCGCGCTGCTTCTTCGCGCCGTGCTGCTCGGCGACGTAGTCGCCGACGTCCTCGATCTGGTCATAGGCGATCGAGACCGGGATCAGGAAGACGTCGTCGCTGCGGGCGCGTCGGTACGCGTCGACGACGTAGGCGAGCATGCCGAACATCGGCGGCAGCAGCTTGCCGGAGCGCGAGCGTCCGCCCTCGATGTACCACTCGAGCGAGAAGCGCTTCTCGATCAGGTAGTCGATGTAGCTCCGCAGCACGAACTTGTAGACCGGATTGTCCTTGAAGCTCCGCCGGATGAAGAAGACGCCGCTCCGCCGCAGCAGCGGTCCCATCGGAAAGAAGTTCATGTTGATGCCGCCGGCGGTGTGGTTCGGCGGGTGGCCGTTCTCGTGCAAGGCGTACTGCAGCACCAGGTGGTCGAGGTTCGACTTGTGGGACGGTAGGAAGACGACGGGATGGCGCTGCGTCAGGGCGTAGATCCGCTCGAGCTCGTTGCGGTCGTAGTAGAGCGCCTCGCTGTAGCCCTGCGTGTAGAGGAGCCGGATGATGTGCGCGACCAGGTCGATGACGTAGGGGCTGTGTGTCGCGGCGATCTCGCGCAGGTACTTCGACGCTTCCTTCAGGACCTTGCCTTCGGGCTTGCCGACTTCGCGTGCCAGCTGCGCGATGCCGCCGCGGAACGCGGGGCGGGCGAGGATGTCCTCGTGGACGAAGCGCGGGACCTTGTAGCGCGCGCCGCGCAGGCGCCGCTCGGCGCGCTCGAG
>JBGPIT010000431.1:0-4072 GCA_041485125.1 Binatia bacterium
GCGGGTCGCGATCGGCTCGACCCACTGCGAGCGATGCGCGGTGAGATCGTCGCTGGTGAGGAGGCCGCCGGCACGCGACGCGAAGGCCGCGATGCGCGCCGCGATCTCGCCGCGGTAGAACACGCCGGCGCCGCCGGCGGCGACGGCGCGGAGCGTGCGCGCGAGATCGGGGAGACGCACGACGTCGCCGAGACGCGGCGGTGTACCTTGCGGGGCGTAGACACGCCGGCCCTCGTCGTCTTGCAGCAGGGCCGCGGCAAACGCCCACTCGGTGGCGATGACCTCGGAGACGGCGAAACCCTCCTCGGCGTATGCGATCGCCGGCGCGAGGACGTCGGCGAGCGACCGGGTGCCGAAGCGCGCGAGCGCGGTCTCCCAGGCGTCGAGCGCGCCGGGGACGGTCACCGCCAAGATGCCCTGCATCGGCATCGTGCGGAGACCCCGGCTGGCGTATGCGTCGATCGTCGCGGCGCGCGGTGCGCGTCCGCTGCCGTTCAGCGCATACAGCCTGCGCTCGGCCGCGTTCCAGAGCAGCAGAAAGCAGTCGCCGCCGAGTCCGGTATTGTACGGCTCGACGACCGCGAGCACTGCTGTGGCGGCGATCGCTGCGTCGACGGCGTTGCCACCGCGCCGCAGCATCTCGGCGCCGGCGAACGCCGCGAGCGGCTGGCTCGTCGCCACCATCCCACCGCGCCCAAGAACCATCGAGCGGCGGCTGCCGCGGGCGGGATCCATCCGTCGGGATGCGCGCATCATCGAGCACTACCACACCAGCCGCGCGTCGGCGTGGCCGATGCAACCCAATATCTACGCGGCAAATCGCGACGAGTTACGTATGGGTCAAAGCACGCATCGCGGCGACGAGTTTTTCCGACGAGCGTCTTCATTTCATCAAACTTCACGTTGACACCTCGCCCTCGATCGGCGCAGTGTTTCAGCGCCGACGCCCACGCCCGCGGGCGATCAATCGATCATCGATCAATGGAGGTCTCATCATGATGCACCACCGTCCGGGTAGGCTCGGTTTGGCATTGGTCGTCTCGATGTTCGTGCTCGCCACCGCCGCGCGGGTGCAGGCGTTCTCGGGCGGCATCACGACCCTGAGCTTCGGACCGGCCGGCTGCAACAACTGCCACTTCGGCGGGAGCACGCCGACGGTGACGCTCTCCGGTCCGACCGTCGTGCTTCCCGCCTCGACGCACGAGTATACGCTGACGATCATGGAGAGCGGCGCGCAAGACCGCGGCGGTCTCAACGTTTCGGCGTTGCTCGGGACGCTCATGACCGGCGGCAGCAATTCGAGCAACACACAGACCCTGTCCGGCACCGGCGGTCGCGCCGAGGTGACGCACACGGCCGCCAAGGCCGACTCGGGGCACGTGGTGACGTTCTCCTTTCTCTGGACGGCGCCGGGCTCCTTCTCGAGCGTGTCGCTCGAGGCGTGGGGCAACGCCGTCGACGGCAACTTCTCGACGTCGGGTGACGCTGCCGATCATACCAGCCTCACCGTCATGAACAGCCTCACGGTGCCGACACCGACCGGCGCGACCGCGACGCCGACACCGCTGGCGACGCCTGCCGGGCTCGCGAATCCGCTCCGGCAGAAGATCAGGAAGGGCCCCATCCACGTGAAGCTCGAGCCGGTCGCGTCGGGGCTTGCTGCTCCGGTGTGGGCGACCGCCGCGCCGGGCGTCGACCCGAAATATCTGTTCACGGTCGATCAGTCGGGCATCCTCTGGAGGATCGACGTCACCAACGGCGCGAAGTCCGTCTTCCTCGATCTGAGCGCGCGGCTCATCCCGCTCGGTGTCTTCGGTCCCGGCACCTACGACGAGCGCGGTTTCCTCGGCGTCGCATTCGACCCGGCCTACGCGACCAACGGGCTCCTCTACACGTACACGTCGGAGCCGGCGACGCCGAATCCCGATTTCTCCACTCAGCCGATCGGAGTGCCGCCCGACTGCCAGAACGTCGTCGTCGAATGGCACGCGCCCAATCCGACCGACGACGGCGCGGTCGTCGATACCGGCAGCGCGCGCGAGCTGCTGCGCATCGACAAGCCGCAGTTCAACCACAACGGCGGCGGCCTGGAGTTCGGCGCCGACGGCAAGCTCTACATCTCGACGGGTGACGGTGGCGGCGCCGACGATCAGGACGGTCAGCCCTTCATCGGCGGTCCGACGATCGGGCACGGCCCCAACGGCAATGGTCAAAACATGGGCGTCGCGCTCGGCAAGATCCTCCGCATCGATCCGCACGGCAGCGGTGCGGCGAATGGTCAGTACGGCATCCCGTCCGACAATCCCTTCGTCGGCTTCCCCGGCGCCGTCGAGGAGATCTGGGCGTTCGGCTTCCGCAATCCGTTCCGCTTCTCGTTCGACCCGCCGACGGGAGCGCTCTACGCCGGCGACGTCGGCCAGAACTCGATCGAGGAGGTCGACATCGTCGCGCGCGGCGGCAACTACGGCTGGCGCTTCAAGGAGGGCACGTTCTTCTTCCACTTCAACGACGCCGACGCCGGCTTCGTCACCAAGAAGAATCCCGGCGGCGTCCCGACCGACTTGCTCGATCCGGTTGCGGAGTACGACCACGATGAAGGCCTCGCCGTCATCGGCGGCTTCGTCTATCGCGGCGCGCTCATGCCGAAGCTCGCCGGCCACTACGTCTTCGGCGACTTCGCGCGCACCTTCGCGAACGACGGTCGCCTCTTCTACCTGCGACGGAAAGACCTGTTCCGACCAGGCCGTCCGCCGCATCGGAGCAAGATCAGCGAGTTCAGATTGGACGGCCAGAGCGTCCTCGGGATGTCGCTCCTCGGTCTCGGCCGTGACGCCGCGGGCGAGATCTACGTCCTCGCCAACGGCACCGCCGCGCCCTTCGGGACGACCGGCGTCGTGATGCGGATCTCTCCTCCCTGAGCCGGAGGCGAGACGCGAGTGTCGACTCGGTCGTCGACTCGCGTCTCGCCGCTGGCGTCACTCGTCCTCGAAGAGTCGCCCCGCCGCCCAGTCCGCCTCGCCGGAGGCGGCCCCGCTGTGCCCGCACATCTGATTGCGTGCGCCATTCTCACGCACTGGCGTTGACACGCCGGCCTCGCTCGGACACTCGGACGTGCACACTCCGTATTCCACACGTGCCGGTCGAGTTGCCCGCGGGCAGGACCGTGCCGCAGACCTGGAGGAGAGTATGGCGAAGTCAGTGTCGATTCTGTGCGTCCACGGCATCGGACATGGAGACGCCGATTTGAATCTTCGACCGTCCTGGACGGCGGCCATCCAGAAGGGACTCCGCAACTGGAATTCCGACGTGACGCCCGAGCTGAAGTTCCTGGCGTACGACAAGCTGTTCGAAGACGCGCGATTGGATGCGAAAGTCTACGCCGCTGCGATGGCGAAGCTGCTGGCGAGCGCCGTCGTGCACTCCGTCGGCGATATCTTCACGCGGGAGCGGAGCATGGTCGACTTTCCGGAGCAGGTACGGTGGACCGCCGGGATGATCGCGCAATGGGCCGCCGACGAGGATCTCCGACGACACGTCCGCGACGTGATCCTGGCCGAGCTGAAAGCCAAGCACTACGACGCGGTCTGTGCGCACAGTCTCGGATCGCTGATCTGCTACGACACCTTCAAACGGTCGCCGAAAGCGCTCGAGGGCACGATCTTCGTCAGCCTCGGATCGCAGATCGGGAATCCGGCCGTGCGCGACGTGTTTGCGGGGCGCATCGAGCCGTTGGAAGCCGTGACCTGGTACCACTTGTTCAACTCGAACGACCACGTCTTCACGACGGACCTGAGCATTCCCGCCGACAACTTCGTCGAGGTCGCGACCGACTTCGACATCCCGAACGACATGCTCAATCACGACGGGGCCCACTACCTGGGTCACGCGAACACGGTGGCGAGCGTCTGGCGCGAGCTGTCAGGCGTTCGGACGCCGCGGGCGCTGACGGCGAGTCTCGACACGTTCGCGAAGCTGAGCAGGAAGCCGACGCGGCGCGCGCTCTTGATCGGCATCAACGACTATCCGGATCCACGCAATCGACTCGAAGGGTGCGTCAACGACGTCTTTCTGA
>JBGPIT010000432.1:0-4071 GCA_041485125.1 Binatia bacterium
GTCATCGACGTGTTCCCGCCGCACCAGCAAGAGCAGGTGCGCGCGCAGCTCTCGCTGGTCTTGCAGGCCGTGATCTCGCAGCAGCTGCTGCCGCGCGCCGACGGCCACGGCCGCTGTCTCGCGGCCGAGATCATGATCCCGAACGCCGCCATCCGGAACCTGATCCGGGAGGCGAAGGTGCACCAGATCTACTCGCAGATGCAGGTCGGCCAGCAGAAGTGGAGCATGCAGACGATGACGCAATCGCTGCTCGATCTGCACGACCGCCGCCTGATCACCTCCGAGGAAGCGATGGCGCACGCGACCGAGCCCGAGGAGCTGAAGCCCATGCTCGGCCCGATCAGCTCGACTGTCGTACGGCCGGCGGCACGCCGCTGACCGCTGTCATTCGTCGATGAGCAGAAAAGGAGCGTTCTGAATGCCGATGTACCAATGGGTCGGGGTCTCGCCACGCGGCGAGACGTTGCGCGGACAGATGGAGGCGTCGACGCGGCAAGCCGTGATCACGCGGCTGCGCTCGCAGCGCATCCAGCCGGTGGCCGAGAAGATCAAAGAGAAGGGCCGCGGCCTCGACATGCAGATCACGATCCCGACGTTCGGGAGCCCGGTCAAGCAGCGCGACATCGTCATCTTCACGCGCCAGTTCGCGACCATGATCGACGCCGGTCTGCCGCTCGTGCAGTGCCTGGAGATCCTCGCGGCGCAGTCCGACAACAAGGCCATGCGCCTCGCCATTCGCGGCGTGAAAGAGGAGGTCGAGTCCGGCTCGACGTTCGCGGCGGCGCTGAAGAAGTACCCGAAGATCTTCTCCGACCTCTATTGCAACATGGTGGCGGCCGGCGAGGTCGGCGGCATTCTCGACACGATCCTGAACCGTCTCGCGACCTACATGGAGAAGATCGTCAAGCTGAAGAGCAAGATCAAAGGCGCGATGATCTATCCGGCGTGCATCATCGGCGCCGCGGTGCTCGTGACCGGCATCCTGCTCGTCTACGTCATTCCGGTCTTCGCCGAGCTCTTCCACAGCTTCGGACAAGCGCTGCCGGCACCGACGCAATTCGTGATCAATCTCTCGAACTTCACGATCGCGTATTTCCCGTACATCGTGATGAGCATAATCGGCAGCGTCGTCGGGCTCGTCATGGCGTACCGAACGGAGCGCGGCCACTACATCATCGACAAGCTCAACCTCAAGATGCCCGTCTTCGGCGACCTGATCCGCAAGACCGCGATCGCGCGCTTCGCCCGCACCCTCGGCACCCTGGTCTCCTCCGGCGTGCCGATCCTCGAGGCGCTTACGATCACGGGCCGCACCGCCGGCAACAAGATCGTCGAGGAGGCGATCTTCAACACACGCACCAGCATCACCGAGGGCAAGACGATCGCCGAGCCGCTGATCGCGAGCAAGGTATTCCCCCCGATGGTCTGCCAGATGATCGCCGTCGGTGAGACCACCGGCGCGCTCGACGCCATGCTGCAGAAGATCGCCGACTTCTACGAGGACGAGGTCGACAACGCCGTCTCGAACCTCACGGCGTTGATGGAGCCGATGGTGATCATGTTCCTCGGCGGCGTGATCGGCGGTCTGGTGATCTCCATGTACCTGCCGATCTTCAAGCTGGGCTCGGTCCTAGGCTAGTGGCGCCGGGCCTGCGCGTGGAGCTCGAGACCGACCTCCGCAACCGGCTCGGCTGGTTCCTGCTCGTCCGCTTGCTGCTGGTCTCCATGTTCCTGGGGGCGGTGGCGGCGTTCTCCACCAAAGCGCCGGGCGCCGTGCACGATCTGCCGCTCGTCCTGATCGCGACCGGCTACGGCGTGACTGCGATCTCCGGCCTGCTGCTGCCGAGCGTCCGCCGGGTGGTGCTCTACGCCGCGGTGCAGATCGGTCTCGACCTCGGCATGGTGAGCATCGTCGTGGCGCTGAGCGGCGGCCTCGAGAGCCCGCTCGCGGTGCTCTACAACCTCGTCGTCCTGAACGCGGCGCTGCTGCAACTCGGCCGCGGCATCCTCGCGACCTCGGCGGCCGCCGCGCTGGTCTACACCGCGGTGCTGACGGCGATCGCGGCCGCCACGGGCACGCCGCCGGCGGGCGCCCACCTCTTCACCCACGCCACCAACATCGTCTCGTTCTTCGCGATCGGCGCCCTCGCGCGCTACCTCACGCGACAGCTCGCGGCGGCCGAGACGTTGGTGGCACACCAACGGGAGGAGCTCGGCCGCGTCGAGACGCTGCAGCGTCTGGTCGCCAACGCCGTCGACAACGGCCTGGTGGTGACCGACGGCGCCGGCCGGATCACCTCGGCGAATCGGACCGCCGTCGAGATTCTGGGCGGCGGCCCCACCCATCAAGGCGTGCTGCTCGAGAGCGTGCTGCCGGGCGCGGGCGCGCTCGCCCCCGACGGTGCGTCGTCGGAGCTGGTGGTCGGCGACACCGAGGAGTCGCGACGCGTGCTCCGTATCAAGGCCGCGACGCTCAGCGACACGTATCAACGGCCGATCGGCCGCGTGTACGTGCTGCAGGACGTGACGACGGTGCGCGACATGGAGTCGCGCTTGAGCGAGCACGAGCGCATCGAGGCCTACGCCGGCGCGGTCCGGCCGCTCGACGACACGCCGGTGCCCGCCTTCGAGGGCTTGATCGGCGAGAGCGATGCGATGCGCCGGGTGTTCTCGTTGATCGAGAAAGCGGCGCCGACCGACAGCACGATCCTCATCACCGGCGAGAGTGGCACCGGCAAGGAGCTCGTCGCGCGCGCCATCCACGCTCGCAGCCCGCGCGCCAATCAGGCGTTCGTCGTGGTGAACTGCGGCGCCATCCCCGAGACGCTCATCGAAAGCGAGCTCTTCGGCCACGTGCGCGGCGCGTTCACCGGCGCGGTCGCGGATCGCCACGGGCTCTTCCGGCAGGCGCATCACGGCACGATCTTCCTCGACGAGATCGGCGAGCTGCCGCTGTCGATGCAGGTGCGCTTGCTGCGCGTGCTGCAGGACCGGCAGGTGACGCCGGTCGGAAGCGGCCATGCGGTGACGGTGGACGTGCGCGTCCTGGCGGCGACCAATCGCGACATCGAGCGGCTGGTCGCGCACGGCGGCTTCCGCGAGGATCTCTACTATCGCCTGAACGTGATCCGGATCGCGACGCCGTCGCTGCGCGAGCGCCCCGAGGACATCCCGCTCTTGCTGCTGCACATGCTGCGGCGTTGCTCCGAGCGCCACGCCAAGACCGTCGAGAAGGTCTCACCGCGCACCATGCGGGCGCTCGTCTCGCACGCGTATCCCGGCAACATCCGCGAGCTCGAGAACATCGTCGACCATGCGGTGACGCTGTGCGAAGGCGATGCGCTCACCGAGCAAGATCTCCCGCCGAGCCTCGCGGCGCGCCAGGAGGCGGCGACGACGCCGCCGGCCGCCGAGCCACGCCCAGCGCCGATCCTCACCGACGGTCTCAACCTCGACGATCAGCTCGCCGCCTATGAAAAGGAAATGCTCCTGACGGCGCTCGACCGCGCCGGCGGCGTCCGCAAGCGGGCAGCGGAGCTTCTCGGCATCAAATACCGATCGCTGCGTCATCGCCTGTCGAAGTACGGGCTCGGTGACGACGACGACGAAATCGGTGCGGCTCTGCACGATTGACGAAACCATGACGCGCACAAATTGTTATTTCACCTAGGAGCGACAGGTTTTGTCGATCGACCGCGACGGGTGTGGTTTGCGAGGTGTCACTCCCCTCGCAAAGGCAGCGCGCAACGCAAGCCGTTTTGCGACCGCCGGGTCTGTGTATCGCTACGCCCCGGTCGCGGGCAGCACGATGGGCACGTTCCGTGGCACCCCTCTTGCTGTCTCGACATTCAACCAATTCGGGAGTCGCGACAGCGACCCGACAAGAAGGAGACACACCATGAGAGAGAACAATCAAAAAGGTTTCACCCTGATCGAGCTTCTGGTCGTGGTCGCGATCATCGGCATCTTGGCCGCCATCGCGATCCCGCAGTTCGCCGCATATCGAGCGAAGGGCTTCGACGCACGCGCCGCGAGCGACTGCCGCAACTCCGCCACCGCCGAAGAGTCCTA
>JBGPIT010000433.1:0-4071 GCA_041485125.1 Binatia bacterium
AGCTGCTGGATGCGGGTGCGGAGGATGTCCGAGAAGCGGATCAGCAGCGGCAGGTTGAGGCCGCGGCTGCGCAGATCGTCGACGAGCTCTTTGAGATCGATGCGGGCCGATCCTGGTCCGCCCGGCGTGACCTCGACGTGACCGGCGTCGTTGATGGTGAAGAAGTCACGACCCCAGCCGTTGACGTTGTAGAGCTCGATCGAGTCCTTCACCGTCCAGGCGCGGAGCTCCTTTTGAGACGAGGCGACCCTTTGCAACGTGCTCTGCTGCCTCCCGTGTGTACTGAGCGTTCGAGAGAGAAAACCGACCCGAGTTTCGAAAATTATCCCGCTGGGTACGGGATGTCTAGGTGAAGAGTGCGTGACGAGTCCGAAGAGTCGTTCCCGAGTCGTCGCCGCGCCGACGCGCGCGCGCCGCAAAGCACGCTGTCGACCTTTTGCAAACGGCAGCGAACTCTGGGCACACATCGAGCTACATCTCACACCGACCTCGCCCGGGAGAACCGATGCTTCGCACCCGCCCCCTCTCGACCTTCGCGGCTTTCCTCGTCCTCTTCGCTGTCGGCGCCGTCAGCCGGCCCGCGTGGGCGCAACTCGCCGACGAGGACGCCGCCAAAGCCGCCGACAAATGCCAGAAGGCGGTCCTGCAAGGGGGAGCCGCGTTCACCGCCGCCAGCTTGAAGAGCCTCGGCGCGTGCTTCGACGGCGTTTTCAAGTGCGTGCAGACGAAGCCCGACGACGACGGCTGCGTGCCGAAGGCGATCGCCCGCTGTGACAAGGAGAGGGACGCGTCGCGCGACAAGCGAGTCGCGAAGCTCGCGGGCGGCGTCACGAAGAAGTGCGCCAGCCTTGCCGACCTCCTCGCGTCGGACGGCCTCGACTTCACGTCGCTGCAGGCCACGTGTACCGACGCCGGCATACCGCTCATCGACGTCGCCTCCGCCGCCGCCTGCGCGCGCGCGCTGCTCGAGTGCCGCGCCGAGCGCATGTTCTCGGTCGAGATGCCGCGGGCGCGGAGCCTCGCGACCGAGCACGGCATCGCGGTACGTGCGGGGTCGTGCCTCGACGATCTCGGCGGCGCCGGGAACGTCGCCGATCCGAAAGCCGTCGGGAAGCCGCTCGACAAGTGCCAGCACGTCGTGAAGAAGGCCACGGCCGCGTTCGTGACGAAGAAGCAGAAGAGCCTCGCCAAGTGCACGTCGGCGATCTTCGGATGCGTGCAGACGAAGCCGGGCGACACGAAGTGCACCGACAAGGCCCGGGCGACGTGCACGAAGGTGCTGACCGTCGACGTGCCGGCCGCCGAGGCGAAGGTTCAGGGCGCGATCGCGGCCGGCTGCGCGACGATCTTTCCGCAAGCCGGTGCGGCGAACGCGATCGACGTCGACGCGCTGGCGCCGACGTGCGTGCAGGTCGGCATCGCGCCGCTCGCGACCGCGGGCGACTGGGGAGAGTGCGTGATGCGCCACCACGAGTGCGCGATCGAGGCGACCCTCCCGGTCATGGCGCCGCGCTTCACCGCGCTCCTCGCGGGCATCGGGCAGTCGGCGGCGAGCGGCTTCTGCGCCGGCATCGCGACGCCGACGCCGACCGTGACGCCGACACCCACGGCAACCTCCACCGCCCCGGCGACCCCGACCCGCACCGCGACGGCAACGCCGACGACGGCACCGACCGCAACCGCGACGCCCACGCCGACCGTCACCGCCACGTCGACGGCGCTCACCCCGACGCCGACCCCGACCGCCACGCAGTCGGCGAACATCGTCTTCGTCTCGTCGCAGGTCTTCGCGACCAACCTCGGCAGCGCGGTTGCTTACGACACCCAGTGCAACATCCTCGCGACGAATGCCGGCATCAACAACATGACCGACGATGCGTTCGTGGCGTGGATGTCGGATTCGACCTCGAACGCCGTGACGCGCCTCGGGTCGGCGCGCGGCTTCGTGCGAGTGGATGGCGAGCCGTTCGCCGACACGGTCGCGGATCTCACGGCCGGCAAGCTCTTCCATTCACTGCACATCGACGAGAACGGGATGAAGCCGTTCTTCGCCGAGGCGCCCATGACCGGCACGCTCGCCAACGGCACCGTCAGCCCGAATACCTGCTCCAACTGGACGGCGACTACCGGCGCCGGCGCCGTCGGTCTGATGGAATCGGGCCCGCAGCAGTGGACGGCATTCAGCACCGGTCTCTGCGAGAACACGTACCGGATCTACTGTCTCATGAAGACGCGCAACACGGTCGTGCAGCCGCCGCCGGTGAGCGGCAAGCGCATTTTCCTGACCGCGTCGACGTTCACGCCGGGCTCCGGCAGTCCCGACGCGCTCTGCGAGGCCGAGAAGCCGGGCGGAACCGGCACCGTCGTTGCCCTGCTCGCGCGCACGACGGCGGCGGCATCGACGCTGCTTGGTCCGACGACCACCTACATCCGTCCCGACGGCATCGTCGTCGGGACCGGCCAGCGGATCATCGACGCGAGCGGTGTCGATCCGAACGCCAGGCTCGCCAGCGGCATCTGGCAGACCGGCGCCGGCGCGTATCTCGATACGATCGCGTGGACGGGCACGACAGTGCTCTCGACTGTCCCCACATCCGATACGTGCGGCGATTGGAGCTCGACCACGGGAACCGGCCTGGCCGGACGAAGCGGCTTCACGGGCGTCGGCTTCTGGAACCGCAGCTCGGAGAACTGCGACAGCACCTCCGCGCGCCTGTATTGCGTCGAGCAGTGAGTCGCCGGGCCGATAGGCCGGGCGGCACTGCGCGATGATCTCTCGCCCGTACGTCGCCGCCGCGCCCGACTCGGGCGCGCGGCGCTACTCGATCCGCGCCAGGATCTCGCCGGCCTCGACCGCCTGACCCGGCTCGACGCGGAGCTCTTTCACGACGCCGGCCGCGGGGGCCTTCACCTCGTTCTCCATCTTCATCGCCTCGACGACGAGGAGGCCTTGGCCGCTCGTGACCGTGTCGCCGACCTTGACGAGAGTGGTGACGACCTTGCCGGGCATCAGCGCGCGGATCTCTTGCGGGCCCTCGGCGGCATCGGCCGAGACGCTGACGCCGCCGTGACGGAGCTCGTCGACGAGCCTCACCTCGACGGTGCGGCCGCCGACGTCGACGCGATTGCGGTCGCCGTCGCTGCGGACGTCGACGGTGTGCGAGTGGTGATCGATGAGCAGCGACAGCACGCCGGAGCGGAGCGTCTGGGTGTCGACGGAGTGCGTGGTGCCGTCGATGGTGACGTCGTAGCGGTGCGGCGCGACCTCGACGATCTCGACGTCGCGGGCGGCGCCGCCGACGTGCGCCTTGAGCTTCAGCGGCGCGTGATGGGTCTTGCTAGCCACGGAGCGCTCCGCGACGGCCGGCCTCGCGCCAGGCGTTGCTCGCCGTTGCGGGTCCTTTCACGCGCGTCGTGGTGCTGTGCGTGCGCTCCATCAGCGCGACCGCCGCGGCGGTAATGGCGACGACCTGCGGATCGCTGCCGTCCTGCTCCGCCTCGTCGAGGCCGTGGTAATCCTGTGGAATGAAGTTGGTGTCGTAGTCGCCGGAGATGAAGCGCGGGTGCTCGAGGACCCAGCGATGGAAGGGCAGGTTCGTGGTCGGCCCTTGGATCCGGTACTCGGTGAGCGCCCGCAGCATGCGGCGGCGCGCCTCGTCGCGGTCGACGCCCCAGGCGACCAGCTTCGAGATCATCGGATCGTAGTGGACGGTGACCTCGGCGCCCTCGAAGACGCTCGAGTCGTCGCGGATGCCGATCCCGGCCGGCACGCGCAGCAGCGTGATCTTCCCCGGCGACGGGAAGAACGTCACCGGATCCTCGGCGTAGATCCGGCACTCGATCGCGTGGCCGCGCTGGTGGATGTCGTCTTGGGTCCACGGCAGCTTCTCGCCGCCGGCGATGCGGATCTGCGCCTGGACGAGGTCGATGCCCGTCACCATCTCGGTGATCGGGTGCTCGACCTGGATGCGCGTGTTCATCTCGAGGAAGTAGAAGTTCTTGTCGGCGCCGACCATGAACTCGATCGTGCCCGCGCCGACGTAGCCGACGCTGGCGGCGGCCTTCACGGCG
>JBGPIT010000434.1:0-4056 GCA_041485125.1 Binatia bacterium
AGGCCGGCCAGCTCATCGACGAGGATCAGACCACCTACGGCGGCAAGTGGGTCGTCAATCCGTCCGGCGGTCTGCTCTCGAAAGGCCACCCGCTCGGCGCGACCGGCCTCGCGCAGTGCTTCGAGCTGAACCAGCAGCTCCGCGGCGCGTGCGGCCCGCGCCAGGTCGAGGGCGCCAAGGTGGCGCTGCAGCACAACCTCGGTCTCGGCGGCGCCTGCGTCGTCACGATGTACCGTCGCGACTGAGCGTGTCCTCGGGGCGCGGCGTTTGATTCGCCGCGCCCCCTTTTCACCGTCGTGGCACGCGCCGCGATGCAGCGACGATCAGCTCGGGTCGATGTCGGGCAGAAAGATACCGGGTCTGCCGAAGAGCGATGTCTTCACGCGCGCCTCGCCCCTTCTGACGACCACCGAGAATGAGAGTGCAACGAACAACCAAGAGCGGGAAGGCGCGAGCGCGAGCCGCGTAGTGCCGCAGGGTGCGCTCCGCCCGGTCGATCGCATCGTGCTCAACGCCCTGTCCGCCCATGAAGACGAATCCTTCCGAAAATCCCCGACCTGTCCCACCTCGTCAAAGGTCGAGAGGGTTTGGCCGCCCATGAAGACGAATCTTTTTCGAGTGCTCAGAAATTCGTGTGCTTACACGCAGACGTGATCGGGCGAAAATCGGCTGCGTGTCCAAAACTCTGATGGATCCGGACGCGCGCAACCGGGGCCGCTGCCCACACTCTCTGAAGAGCAACAACTACGGTCGAGGCTCTCTGCTAGAACCCATAGAGTCGCGCGGGATTGTCCACCAAGATCTTCCTGCGCAACGCGGCGTCGCTGGCCCATTCGTTGAACAGATCCACCAGATGACCGTCGTCCGGCATATCGCGTGTCATATGCACGTGCGGCCAGTCGCTCCCCCAGATGAGCTGATCGGGATTCGTCGCGACCAGCGCGTCATGAAACGGGCGGATGTCTTCGTAGTCGGGAAACGCCTGCGAGAGGCGATACGCGGTTAGCTTGACCCACACCTTTCCGTTGCCGAGCAGGCGCAGCAGGGCCTGGAACGAATCTCCCATGATCCCTTTGGCTGGGTTCGGAAGCGCCATGTGATCGAGCACCAGCGGCACGCCGTGTCCCAGCAGGCGGTCGGCGATCGGGATGAAGAGCCCGAGCAACGTCCAAACCTGTGCATGCCAGCCGAGTCCGCGCAGCGTCGGAGCCATACGGTCCAGTTCGTCGAAACCGACCGCTCCCGTGAACCCCTGCACCTGGCCGAACCGAGCCCCGCGCACACCCGACGCATGCATCGCCGCAATTTCTTCGTGAGATACTCGATCGTCGATGACCGCAACGCCCCGTAGGCGCGCCGGGTTCAACCGCAGGGCATGCAGAATGGCGCCGTTGTCGGTGCCGTACGCCGACGCTGTGACCAGGACCCCGCGCGCGAATCCGATGGCGTCGAGCATGCCGAGATACGCGGCCACCGGAAGCTCCGGACTGTCGTAAGGTCCGGCGCGACCGGATACTGCTCGTACGGACCAAAGACGTGGGCGTGCGAGTCGCACGCATTTGCGGGGACTGAGGTCCGCGGCGCTCTCGGCGGTTTGATCGGCGGGAGCATTGCCTACGAAGCCTAGCCTCCGAGCCGAACGCCGCGCGCTCGGCGTCCAGCACGAGCCGATCACCCCACGGATCGTCAATGTGCTTCGGGTGGTCGAGCCGGGTGTGGATCGCCCGCATTAGCGATGTCGCCAACGCCGTTTGGCTGGCCTTCGTCTCGTTCACTGGCGCCTCCCGTGTCCGGATCAGGATTCGTCTATCGATGCGGCCACTCGGGCTCGCTGGTGTCGCTACGCGGCTCTCACCGTGAAAGAGGCGCGGCGGCGAGACCGGGGCTTTGCTCTCACGACGATGCTGACGTCGCGTCCGAGGACGGTCAGGAACCGGATCAATCTCTCCGTTGAGAACCCGTCGAGGCGGCCGTTCCGGAGGGCGGAGACCTTCGGCTGACTCACCCCGAGGAGGCGCGCCGCTTCGACTTGCGTCAGACGCTTCGCTTCGAGCACACCGATGATTTGCCGCGCGAGCTCCGCCTTCGCGAGGTACTCCTCGGGTTGTTCGATCCCCACATCGGCGAATACGTTGCCGCTCCCCTCGGTCACGCGAATGCGTCGGTGCTTGGTCGACATTCTCTACCCTCCTTCGTGCGCGGCGTGCAGCCGCGCGGCCTCTTGAAGACGCGCGCGAATCAATTCCAAGTCGCGCGTCGGCGTCGCGATTCCGCGCTTGGCCTTCTTCTGAAAGACGTGGAGCACGTACACGGCCTCAGAGAAGCGCACCGTATACACTGCGCGGTAGGTGCCACGATCGTAGTTCTCAACCACTTCGAGAACCCCAGCTCCTCCGAACGCCTTGAGTGGTTTTGCCGATTCATGCTTCTCGCCATGTTGCGCGAAATAGAGCGCGAATCCTACTTTCTGCCGGACGCTCTTTGGCAGCGCCCGGAGATCCCTTCTGCTGCCTCCAACCCATCGAACCGGTCTGAGCAACCGCGTCCCTGCCACCGGTGCCGCTTCTATCCCAGATATAGGATATCCGACAAGCGATCTTCTTGGGCTGACCGATTCAGGGCGATTCGGACATGTTGGCCGGACCGGCGTGAGTAGGACCGACGAGGATGCGCGGCTGGACGACGCGCGACGAAACCTGCTCAGGCCAGCGCGGCGAGGGGGCGCGACGTATCGGCGAGGTCGGCGGCGCTGACGCTCTTCTTCTGCTCGATCAGCTTCCGCCCGACGCGCAGGTCGCGCGGTGAATTTGCCGCCACCGCTGCCTTCACAAGCTCGCCATCGAGGTAGAAGGCGACGAACGTTCCGCAGCTCGGGTCGCCGCGCATCACCACCTGGTGCGACGCCGACGGCAAGCCGTAGATCTGCAGCTTCAGATCGTATTGGTCGGACCAGAACCACGGCAGCGGCTCGTAGCTCACGTCCTGCCCGAGCGCGGCCTTCGCGGCGGCGATGCCCTGATACTGCGCGTTCTGCCACGACTCGAGCCGGATGCGGCGCTCCGCCCAGGGATTCGGCGTGACGGCGACGTCGCCGGCGGCGAAGACGTGCGGGTCCGAGGTGCGACATTGCGTGTCGACGAGAATGCCGCCGTCGCAGGCGAGGCCCGCGTCGCGTGCGAGCTCGTCGTTGGCGACGAGACCCACGCCGACGACCACGACGTCGGCCGTGAGCGCGTGCCCGTCGTCGAGTCGCACCGTCAACGCGCCGTCGCCGTCGCGCGCGAGATCGACGACCGCGCGATCCAGAAGGACGTTCACGCCGTGGCGCACGTGCAGCGAGAGGAGGTAGTCCGACACCTCGGCGGGGACGGAGCGCGCACAGAGCCGCGGCAGCGCCTCGATCACCGTCACGTCGGCGCCGGCGAGGCGCGCGGTCGCCGCGACCTCGAGACCGATCCAGCCGCCGCCGATGACCGCTACGCGCTTGGCCCGACCTTCGAGCGCGCGGCGAATCGCGAGCGAGTCCTCGATCGTGCGTAGGGTGAACACCCCGGGCGCATCGCCGGCGGCGATCGGCAGCGTGCGGGCGCGGCCGCCGGTGCAGAGAATCAGCGCGTCGTACGCGATGCGCTCGCCGCCCGCGAGAACCAGTTCCTTCGCGTCGCGATCGATCGCGCCGGCGCGCTCACCGGCCCGCACCTCGAGCGCGAGCGCGTCCCATGCCTCGGGCTTGAAGAGGTGGGTCGTCTCCGGTGCTGCTTCGCCGGCGAGCACGCTCTTCGAGAGCGGCGGCCGCTCGTAGGGCGGATGGCGCTCGTCACCGACGAGGACGACTCTGCCGGTGTAGCCCTCGGCGCGCAGCGTCTTCGCCGCCCATCCTCCCGCCTGCCCGCCGCCGACGACGATGATCGTGTTGGAAGCCATCGACCGTCGGGCTACTGCGCGGTGGGTGCCGCGTCAACCTCGCTCACGCGTGACGCGGCAGCACGCGCAGCAGATTTTGATTGAAGATGTCGGGGTGCTCCCGATGCATGAAATGACCACCCGGCATGCGGA
>JBGPIT010000435.1:0-4044 GCA_041485125.1 Binatia bacterium
CCCAACATCAAATGGGGGCTGCTGTACGGAATCATTCTCTGCAACGCCCGCGCCATGGGTGAGTTCGGCGCGGTCGCCGTCGTCTCCGGACGCATCTCCGGACAGACCGACACGATGCCGCTGCGCGTGGAGAAGCTCTTCCAGGAATACAACCTCGCCGGCTCCTTCGCCGTGGCGTCGGTCCTGGCCATGCTCGCGGTGGTCACCCTGTTCGTGAAAACAGCCCTCGAGTGGAAGACCCACCGGGAGCTGGCCGCTACCGCCCGCCAGGCGCGCGAAGGAGGACAGGCATGAGCATCACGGTGAACCATCTGACCAAGCGCTTCGGCAAGTTCCTCGCGCTCGACGACGTGAGCTTGGAGGTGCCGGGCAATGCGCTGCTCGCGCTGCTCGGCCCGTCGGGCTCCGGCAAGACCACGCTGCTCCGCATCATCGCCGGCCTCGAGGTGCCCGACAGCGGCGAGGTTCTCTACGAGAACGAGAACGTCACCGACGCGCGCGTGCGCGACCGGAACGTCGGCTTCGTCTTCCAGCATTACGCGCTGTTTCGTCACATGTCGGTCTTCGAGAACATCGCCTTCGGCCTGCGCGTGCGGCGCCGTCCGCGCGCCGAGGTGCGCGAGCGGGTGATGGACCTCCTCAAGCTGATCCAGCTCGAAGGCCTCGAGCACTCGCTGCCGTCGCAGCTCTCGGGTGGACAGCGGCAGCGCGTCGCGCTCGCGCGCGCGCTCGCGGTGCAGCCGAAGGTGCTGCTCCTCGACGAGCCCTTCGGCGCCCTCGACGCCAAGGTGCGCCAGGAGCTCCGCCAGTGGCTCCGCCGCCTGCACGAGGAGATCCACGTGACGAGTGTCTTCGTCACTCACGACCAGGAGGAGGCCTTCGAGGTCGCCGACCAGGTCGTGATCATGGCGAAGGGCAAGATCGAGCAGGTCGGCACGCCCGAGCAGATCTTCGAGCATCCCGCGAACGCGTTCGTCATGGACTTCCTCGGCAACGTCAACGTCTTCCATGGCAACGTCCAGGGCGGGCGCGCTGCGATGGGCGCGCTGCAGATGGACTATCCGGCAGAAGGCGCGGCGACGGCGTTCGTACGCTCGCACGAGCTCGAGATCGCGCGCATCCGAAACGGCCGCCCGTCGCTACGCGCGGCGGTCATGCACATCAACCCCGCGCGGCCGGTCGTGAAGGTCCGGCTGCACGCAGAGGAGTTCGGCGTATGGCTCAACGTCGACGTCGGTTGGGAGAGGTACGAGGAGCTCGAGCTGAAGGCCGGCGACAGCGTGTTCGTGTCGGCGCGGAAGGCACGGGTCTTCGTGCAGGACTACCAGATCTGAACGCAGGCGAAACGAAGGAGGCTGTGATGAGTACTGAGCATGCAGAGGTGAACGGGTTGCGTCCCCCGCACGAGACGGAGCACGAGACGGCCATCGATCGCATCGAGGACGCGTTGCGCGGGCTCCGCTTCGGCACCGTCACGGCGGTCGTCCACGAGGGCGTGGTGGTGCAGGTCGAGCGCACCGAGAAGGTCCGCTTCCGCCGCTGAGGCCGGAGATGACCGACATGGCAATGCACGCTCGGCAATGTAGCGGCCCCCGCAAGGGGGGACCTCTAGAGACCTTCGCGACGGGAGATCGCGGAATACGCCGACCCGCACGCGGGAGGCTCAGGCTCACGCAACGCAGCTGACCGGAAGACCGGAGGCAGGCGTGCTCGAAAGGAGCATCGCATGTTCACCTGGTCTGATCGTACCGGCCGCCTGGCTGGTACCGCCGTTACGAGGAGGTTGGGATGGGGGGAGATTTTGGCGCTCACGAAGTCGACCGCGCCGGCGTCGCCGGCCGACGGCGACATATCCGCAGACACGCTCGTGCACGAGCTCGCCGACCAAGAGTTGGATCTCCTCGATCTAGCGCTCGCGCTCGAGGTTGATTTCACCGTGATCGCGTCCGAGCTCCGCTCCGGCAAGCTCCGGACCTACGGTGAGCTGACCGAGGCTCTGCTCGCGCTCACCCGCGGCCGCAGCGAGCCGGAGCCGATCGCGTGGGCCCGCATCGTCCCGGGGAACGCGACGCCGGGTGCCGTCCACGCGGGCGCGCTCTCGGCCGACGCGGTTCGGATCATCACCGCCGCCGCGCTCGAAGGCGGACGTGGCACGACGGTCGAGATCACCGTCGCCGCGCCGACCGTCGACCGGCACCGGCCGCACGCGGACGCGAGCGCGCGCTGGAGCACCGCCGACGCGATCGCGGGAGTCGAGGCGCGCTTCGCCGCGCTCGCGGCGCGCGGCATCGTCGTCACCGTGCAGCCGAACGTGCAGCCCGAGCCGCGCGCCGCTGAAAGGCAGCGGCAGCCGCGTGGCTCGTGGTGGAAGATCCAGCGCCCGACGGGACGCCGGCCGGCGGGCAGCTTCGCGCCCGCGAAGGTGGCGGTCGCGTCCTAGAACCCTTCACGAAGCCGCCGTCGTGACGACGGCGCCGCCGACCCGACCGCGGGAGGCCTCAACCACAACCAGCCGCTGACCGGACGACCCGGAGGCAGGCAGATGCTCGAACGAAAGGAGCATTGCATGCGTACGTCGTCCGATCGGACGCGGCGCCTCTTCCAAGGGGCGCTGGCGTTCATCTTGATCGCTCTCCCCGCCGCCGCGCAGGCGGGCGATTACCGTCCTCCTCAGGGGGACATCGACCAGCGGCTGCGGGAGCTGGAGGAAGAGGTGCGAGAGCTGAAGGCCGAGCGCGCGAGACAGGCGGCACCCGCGGCGGAGGCCGTCGACAAGAGCGAGCTCGATCGCATCCTCGACGAGAAGTTCAAGAGCCAGAAGGTGCTGGCGGGGTGGAACGACGGTTTCTTCCTCCAGTCCCCGAGCGGCGACTTCAAGCTCAAGCTCCGTGGCTACGTCCAGGCGGACACCCGCTTCTTCGTCGATGCGAAAGGCGACACCGGATTCGACAACTTCTCCCTCCGTCGCGTCCGTCCGATCGTCGAAGGCACGGTGTACAAGTACTTCGACTTCCGGATCATGCCGGACTTCGGCGGCGGAACGACGGTCCTTCAGGACGCGTACATGGACGTCAAGTACTGGCCGGCCGTGTCGTTCCGCTTCGGCAAGACCAAGGTGCCTCTCAGCCTCGAGCGGCTCCAAAGCGGCAGCGACATCCTCTTCGTCGAGCGGGCACTCTCCCAGAACCTCGCTCCCAACCGTGACGTCGGCTTCATGGTCTACGGCGACGTCCTCGGGAACGGCACCGTCAACTACCAAGCGGGGGTCTTCAACGGCGTCTTCGACGGCGGCATCGCCGACAACGACGTGAGCTCGGCAAAGGACGCGGCCGGCCGCCTATGGTTCGAGCCGTTCAAGGCGACCGACATCGAGCCGCTGCAAAAGCTCGGCGTCGGCTTCGCCGGCACGTGGGGCCGTCAATCCGACGACGACCTCTCGGGCCTGAGCTTCAAGACGACGGGACGCTCGACGTTCTTCCGCTTCGATCCCACCATCAAGCCGATCGCGAAGGGCGATCATTACCGCTGGTCGCCACAAGCGTACTACTACTTCGGACCGTTCGGCGTGATGGGCGAGTACATCTACACCGATCAGGAGGTGTCGGGCACCTTCGGCGTCGCGCCGGCACCGGGCGAGCACAAGCGGCGTGACGTCCGCAACCACGGCTGGTTCGCGCAGGCGTCGTGGGTCATCACCGGCGAGGACGCCAGCTACAAGGGCGTGACGCCGATCAACAACTTCGATCCGGCGAACGGCCGCTGGGGCGCGTTCGAGGTGGCAGGACGGATCTCGAACGTCGACCTCGAGAACGCGGTCATCCGGCAGAAGATCGCCACCGGCGTCACCGAGGCCTGGGAGTACACCGGCGGCCTCAACTGGTACCTCAACCGCGCGTTCAAGTTTCAGCTCAACTACGCGCACACCGACTTCTCGCAGAAGGCGACGTTCAGCGGCGAGAAGCGTGATCACGAGGACGTGATCCAGACCCGCTTCCAGCTCTCGTACTGACGCGGCGACCGCTGAACCCGTGCCGCTCGGGCGGC
>JBGPIT010000436.1:0-4036 GCA_041485125.1 Binatia bacterium
CGCCGTCGCGACGAAGCTCGACTGGGCGATCAAGCTGACGCTCTTTCGGCGCCACGCCGAACGGCGGGGTTTCGACTGGGCGTCGCTGCCGCACTGGACGTACGTTGCCGACGAGCTCGCGGAAGCGGTCACCGAGAGCGGCTTCAGTGGTCCGTCGATCACCGCCGAGGAGGCCTTGCGTCATACCCGGAGCCCCGTGCCGGAGACGGTGCAGCGCCTGACCATCTTCCTCGAGGAGCATGGGCTCGTATGGGATGGAATCCGTCCGTTCCTCGATTTCAAGAAGGAGCTCTGCGAGATCGATACGCGTTTCAGCCAGCTCGGGGATCGCGGCATCTTTCAGGCGCTCGACCGTGCGGGCGTGCTGGATCACGACGGTCCCGGCGTTGGCGATCTCGACGGTGCGCTGGAGACGCCGCCCGCGAGCGGACGTGCCCGTCTGCGCGGCGAAGCGATCCGCACGCTCGCCCGCCGTCGCCAGACGTCCACCGCCGATTGGCATGGCGTGTGGGACCGGAAGCGGAAACGCATGCTCGACCTGAGCAATCCCTTCGCCGAGGTCGCGGAGTGGCAACCGTGGGCCGTGGATTCCGAGTTGGACGTGCCGTCGTTCCTGCGGCGCTGAGGAGGGCCCGTGACCCGTCACACGCATGCGCATCGGATCGTATCAATAGATAGAGAAGCGCCGAGCGGTGCTCGCGTCCGCTTCGTGCTCCGCTGCTTCGGTGAGGCCGTCACGCGGATCGCCTGGTCCCGCGATGGCAGCATGCTCGCCGTGCCGTCGCGGGACCACACCATCCGCATCATCGATGGTCGGAGCGGCGAAGAGCGGGCTCAGCTCCGTGGACACGCCCCCGTTTTGAGCGTGAGCTGGAGCGCGGACGGCTCGAGATTGGCATCGGGTGCCTACGACAACCGCATCCTCATATGGAATGTGCGGGCCGGCTCTGTTCTTCATATTCTCGACGGGCATGCGCGCGAGGTGAACGCCGTCGCCTGGTCGCCCTCGGGAGACGTGCTCGCGTCGTCCGCGGAGGACGGGAAGGTGATGCTCTGGGATGCCGCCGAAGGCGTCCACCTGCAACGCGTCATTCCGAGCGCGGGAGCCCTCCATTGTGCGTGGTCTCCCGACGGGCGAACGCTCGCAGTCGCCTCGGAAGACGGTTGCGTGCGTGTCTGGGATGCCCGCACGGGTGATCTCATCCGAACCTTCGCAGCCGGGGCGGAGCCCGTCGTGATGGTCGCATGGCATCCCGACGGCGTCCGCGTCGCCTCCGCCTCGAAGGACAATACCGTTCGGGTGTGGAGCCTCGCCTCGCCCCGGGCCGTTCGCACCCTTTCGGCTCATACCGGCCAGGTCGTCGCCGTTGCGATCAGTGCGGATGGGGCGCTGCTCGCGTCCAAGGCCCGTGACAACACGGTCCTCATCTGGCGCACCGACACCTGGAGACCGGTCGCGATCATCGCCGAAGAGGCCGCCGACACCGGATGGTGCGTCGCGCTCGCGTTCCATCCCACAGCGCCGGTCTTGGTGTCGTCGGGAGACTTTGGCCGGCTGCTGCGCGTGTGGGATCTCGACGTCGAGAGTGTGGTAACAGCCGACGTCGAGGCGCTGGTGAACGCACGCATGCGGGCGCGATGGCGTGCTGCCTTGCTGGCGGACGAGGATCACCGGCGCGTCGTATTACGGTAGGCCGATCGAGGTGCGGCGAGCCACGCGCAACACGAACCAGGCCCTCACGATGACGTTGACGCTCACGCTCATGGTTGGTTGCGGGCTGTCGGGATGCGCTCCGCAACCCGCCGTCCGGATCAGTGTCATCCCCGATGTGCCGGCCGAATTGGATGCGCAGGTGATCGAGACCACGCGTACCGTTCCAGGGGATCGTTGCGCGCTTCCCTGTGTGGTGCGGGTGGCGAAGGGAACGACGCATCGGGTGACGCTACGTGCGACAGGATACTACCCGGCGCGCTTCGAGCTGCCGTACTCCGCCGCCGAAGCGATGCGCCCGCAGACGCGTGATGACGTCGCCTCGCTCGTCATTCCGCTCCAGCCGCGTGTGACGGCGGAGAAACGGTAACGACGGCGATGTCGAGAATGTCACCTCGCATCAGACGCTGGGGTACAGCAGGTCTCGCGGCCACCTATCTGACGCAAGTGATCGCCTGCGCACCGCGAGTCCGCGAGCGCCCACCGCACGAGCTCGCAGTCGCCGTCGAGCCACCCGAGAGCGAGATCGTCGTCTATGAATGGAACGGTGAGGTCGTGGCCGGGCCGGTGCTCTCGCCCGCCACCGTCCAGATTCCGCGCTCGGTGGGTCACCGTTCGTACGTCGTCCGTGTGTCGAAACCCGGCTACTGCCCGCAGTATTGGATCACCGGCGTCGAGGATCACACTTTGCCGTGGATGCCAGTTCCGGTATCCGGTGGAAGCGAGACGGCGGCGATCACGATCGCGGCGGTCGTGGTGGTGGTGGTCGTGTTGGCGATGCTGGCGCAGGCCGATGCGGATGTGACGTGGGTGCTGACGCCGGTGGCCTTGTCTGGATCGCTCGTGGCTTCGGGCGGTGACAGTTGCGAGTGAAGCCAGAGGGGGCCCCGGCGCGCGCTGTTGCGCGGAACGTTCCGTCGCGCCCTCGAACGGCGTTCCCCTCGTCGGCCAGCCGCCGGCCCGAAGCCCGAGTCGGGTCGTGACGAGCGTCTCGAGGACTGTGCCCAGCAACCGCAGCGCACAGCGTCACTACTGGGGAGATCCACTGGTACGAGAATGAGTATCTATTCCGGCAGAGAATACGTCCCGGGATTGAAGCTTGACACCTCGAGACGGTAAGTGCGACCGTCAAAGCACTGTCAAAGCACTGTCGACTGCGCCGGCCCATGCTCCTTCGGGCCGGAAAGAAGGAGTAGGCCATGCGTCACGCTCGCGGCCTCCGATACGCGCTCCTCGGAGTAGTCTCTCGCAACCCCTGGGGAGTCCACGGATACGCGCTGAAACGACAGTGCGAGCGAACGCTCGGTGAATTCTGGCAGCTCAACTTTGGCGAGGTATACCGCGTGCTCGACAGGCTGGCCGAGGACGGTCTCATCGAGCAAGTGACGGACGAGCCGGAGTCGACACGCAAGGTCTATCGCATCACCAGCAAAGGGCAGCGCAGCCTCGACGATTTCGTCCTTGCTCCGCCGACCGACGCGCCGCGGCCGCTACGCCAAGAGCTCGCGGTGAAGCTGCTCTTCGCCTGCGCCGAGCATCTTCCCGAGCTCTTGCAGGTCATCGACCACCAGCGTGACGCCTACATGCGACAGCTCCACCTGCTCGGCGTCCAGCGCCGCAAGCTCCGGCGCGTACCGGTCGACGGGTTCGTCACGAACCTCCTGATCGACGGAGCCGAGGGCGTGGTCCGTACGGAGCTCGCGTGGCTCGACGACGTCACGCAGAAGCTCAAAGAGCGGTTCGAAGCCTCGCCTGCATGATCGAGTTCCGCCACGTCAGTAAGACTTTCGGGACCGGTGACACCCAAGTCCGTGCACTGAACGATCTCTCGTTCGTGCTGCCACGCGGCTCGTTCTGGGCACTCATGGGTCCGAGTGGGTCCGGGAAGAGCACGGTCCTCCATCTCATCGCCGGACTCACGCCGCCGACTAGCGGCGATGTGCTTGTCGAAGCCGCCAACGTAGCACGAATGAGCTCCGCCGAGGCGGCGACGCTCCGCCGCCGCCGGATCGGCTACGTGCTCCAGTCGTTCAACCTGCTGCCCTTCCTCACCGCCGAGGAAAACGTCAGCATGCCGCTCGTGCTCGACGGCGTGAAGCAGGCGGAAGTCGACACACGGGTCGGTGAGGCGCTCGCGATGGTGCACATGAGCCACCGGTCAAAGCATCACCCGACGCACCTGTCGGGCGGTGAGCAGCAACGCGTCGCCATCGCGCGCGCGCTCGTGATCCGGCCGGCCATCATCTTGGCTGACGAGCCCACCGGAAACCTCGACCGGACGGGCGGGCGGGCCGTCATGGACCTCATCCAGGACGTCAACGAGCG
>JBGPIT010000437.1:0-4034 GCA_041485125.1 Binatia bacterium
CCGCTCGCGTACGGCGGGAAGAAGACGGTGTGATCGTAACACCCGTACGGCGGGTCGTAGGACGCGGGGGTCGCGTAGGTGTTGTCGGCCGGCGGGCGATAGCCCTTCCCGTAGTCGTACGGGATCGGGTAGGCGCCGTTGCACTCGTCGTTGCCGGGCGCGGCATGGCAATCCGCCCCCGCCGTGCACACGCCGCCGCCGCCGGCGAGGCAATCGACATCCGTCACACACGGCGCGTGACTGAGCGAGCAGACCATGCTGCACGACACGCCGACGCCGAGGAACGTCCCACCCTCGTCGAGACAGCCGCGATCGCTGGTGGGAGTGCACATGCCGCTCGGGTGGCAGCACGCGCCGGTGTCCGAGGGGCACTCCGCGCCCGAGCACACGGTCTCGAGCCCGTTGAAGCTGCCGTTCGCGAGTGTGCAATCGGCCTGCGTCTCCAACGTGCAGTTGCCGCTCTGCCCGCAGCAGGCACCGACGCCGGTCGGCGCGAGGCGCACGTCGAGCGCGTCGAGCTCGTCAGTGGCGAGGAGCCCGAGGTTGGCGGCCGTGATCTCGAGTCGGCCACCCATGGCTCCACAGGGGACGCCCGCGACCGTATGACAGAAGACGTCGGCGGGTGAGTTCGCCGCGAGCGCCGGGCTGCCCGCGGCCAGCGAATAGTAGATGCGGTCGGGCGCCGTGAGCGTGTCCGATCCGTCGACGTCGACGATCGCGAGCGCGTCGAGATCGTCGCCCGCCCCCAGACCGAGAACCGCTCCCGCCACGTCGATGACGAGATCGCCCTGGTCGGTGATGCGCAGAATGTCGCTCGCGCCGATGGCGGCGCCACCGAGCGCCTGGATGCCGAAGGTCGAGCCGGCGCGCAGCGAGAACCACTGCTTCGAACGGGTGTAAATGCCGGGTTTGTTGCTGTCGTTGGTCGCCTGCACGCGCCGTTGCTCGTCGACGACCAGGGCGTCGAGCTCGTCGCTCGCGGCGGCGGTGAGTCCCAAGTTCGCCGCGGTGCGGAACAACGCGTTGGCGCCGCCGCCGCCGGATTGAAAGACGTTGCCGCCTTTCACCGCTTGCGCGGCTACGGCCGACCCCGGTGCCCCGGCGGAAGCCATGTTGACCGAGAAGTACCAGCCGTTACCCGGCGGCTTCAGGATGGCGAAGGCGTCGATGTCCCAGGCGTTGAGCGTCTGCCATTTCCGCACGCCGTAGCGATAGAGCAGATTCTTGCCGTCGGTGTTGCCGACGTAGATGTCGGAGGCGATGCGTGGGATGGCACCGTACTGGTTCGCGAGCGGAGGATTGCTCGCTTGGTAGACGTCCGACTGGCGGCGATCGTTCAAGGAGGTCCCGGCCGCTCCTACCGCGGCGTTGCCGACGCTGAAGTAGATCGGCAGCCCGCTCTTGTTGCTCAGCTGGTACTGGCCGACGGCCCACTCGGCGTAGATCTCGTCGATGTTCTTGTGCCACTGGAAGAACGCGCCGTCGCGGGTCGCATCGAGCGTGTTGCCCATGTCGCCGCTGATGCCGAGGAAGTCGTGCAACGCGATCGTCATGTGGCCGCCGCCGTGGAAGAGCCCGTCCATCGCCGTCCCGATGCCGTTGGCGTTGTAGCCGTGGAACGTGACGTTCCCCAGCCGCAGATTCGCGGGACGGACCGTCCACGCCGAATTCAGGCCGCCGCCGAGGTGCGGGTGCAAGGCGCCGACGACGTGACCGGCAGCTCGCGCATAGCCATTGAGGCTGGTGTGCTGGTACTTGAGCGCCGATCCGGGCTGGGCGACGACGGCGATGGCTGCGGGGTCCGGATCGACGTCGACCGCCGGGGTGTCGAAACCGTACAGCCTGAAGTCGTCGGATTGCGCAACGAACTCGCGGTGGAACTCGACGAACTCGCGTCCCTGGGACGCGCCGAAGAACATCATGTGCCAGTTGTGGTGCTGGGTTTGGACGTTTCCCACGACGAGGCCAGGGCACCAGCCCGGCGTCGCGACGTACTCCTGCTCGAGAGTCGTCGCCAAGGCGATCGTCGGCACGGCGATCCAGGCGAGTGACACGGCAATCAGGACGCGAAGGCATTTCATGACTGCATCCTCCTTTCAGGGCGGACGCATCGCCGAGCGCCCGGCGCTGAGCGGACGACGACGATGGCTTGTAGGGAGGGAGCCTTCGTCGGCCGAGGGCAGCCGACGCACGAATGACGGCGAGCGGGCGCTCTGACCCTCCACGTACCCGCGCCGTCGCGCTTGCATCGACGCGGGCCGGAGTCGCCCTAAGGCGGGCTTACGGTGGGCTCCGGAGGCGCCGTCGATGCCTAACCGATCCTCGATTGATGGATAGAGACGAATGCTCTGCAGGCGCGGATACAATCGACGAACAATGGAAGTCAAGGCATTTCGTTAGAGCCCTCATCTTCTTGGACGTATCGACGTGGGGCGATTGCGGAGGCGGCTCGTCATGGGGTAGCCGAACGGCATGTTCGGTCGCCGCAACGCGTTGCCCGTCGCGTGCGTGGCGGCCGTCGTGGCGCTTCGTCTCCTCGGTCTCGACAAGGGCATCTGGCTCGACGAGCACGCCTCGATCCGGATCGCGCTGAACGACCATTTCCTGGCCGCCCTCCGGTCGGAGGACAAGGCGCCGGTCTACTACGTTGTGCTGCGGGCGTGGTCCTGGCTCGGCACGACCGAGGCGGTGCTGCGCGCGCTCTCCGTCGTCCTTGCCGGTCTCACCGCGCTGCTGCTCTGGCGCTGGACGGCACGGACGTCGCGCGGCGCGGCGGTCGCGACGCTCGCGGTGTTTGCGACGTTGCCGATCCTGCTGCGCTACGGGCAGGAGATCCGACACTACGGGCTCCTACTGCTCGCGGTCACGGGCGCGTTCGAGTCGGCCGACCGGCTCGCGCGCGGCGGCGGTCGGCGCGCGACGATCGTGCTCGGCGCGTGGCTCGCGCTCGCGGTCGGTACGCATCCGATCGGCGTCTTCGCGGTCGCGAGCGTCCTGGTCTACACGGTGCTGCGGCTTCGCGAGGAAGGCGCGCTCGAGCGCGGCGTCATCACGCGAGCGGCGATGATTGCCGCGCCCGCCGCGCTGGTCGTGATCGTCGCCTACGGGCTCTTTCTGAGACGCCTGCCGTCCGACGATTGGTGGATGCCGAGGCTCGACCGGCCGCTCGTCGTCCTGACCGCGGACAAGACGCTCGGCTATCCGGAGCTCGTCGCGGCGGCGCAGGCGGTCGGCGTGCGGGTGCCGGTAGCTTGGATGGCGGCGTTGGAGCTTCTCCTCGCGATCACGATCGTCGTCGCCGGGGGTGTGCGTCCTGCCCTGCCCCTCGCCGCGGCGGCGGGGAGCTATCTCCTGCTGATCACCGGCTACTCGCTCGTCGTGACGCCGATCTTTTGGTACCGCACGCTCCTGCCGGCGCTAATTCCGCTTGCGGCGTTGCTCGGCACGCAGCTGGATCAGGTGCGGCCGCGCACGCTCCGGCACGCCCTCATCGCGCTCGGGCTCGTCCCCGTCGTTGCCTGGGCGGGACTGTGGATCGGGGGCGCGGCCTGGCAACCGTACGAAGGCTGGCGGACGCTCGCGGGCGAGCTCGAGCGGCGATTCCAACCGGGGTCGCTCGTCGCCTTCTATCCTGGCTACGGTATCGGCCCGACGCGCTACTACCTGCCGCTACGAAACGAGGACGTCGTCTTGCTGCCCCTCCATCTCGACCCGAAGAAGGCGGCGTCCGACATCGAGCAGCGGCGCCGCGACGTCGCGGGTGGCCTTGCGGGGTCGGTCTTTCTCATCTGGCGGCGCGACGCGCGGACGACTGGCCACGACATGGCGTTGTACCAGCTGCAATCCGAGCTCACGCGTCGCGTCGGGCCGCGTCGGCAAGAGACGCGCGCGATCGCGGTCATGATGATCGAGTACGCACCGGCGCCATCTGGCGACCGTCGCGACTGACGCCGCCCTCCACTCGAGACCGCGTCCCGTCAGCGCGTGTGGATCGCTTGCTCCCAGTTGCGACCGTCGAACGGCACGATCGTGAG
>JBGPIT010000438.1:0-4018 GCA_041485125.1 Binatia bacterium
GGAAAGCAATGGTCGGTGTGTCCGAGAAGGTTTATAACGCAGGGGGCGATGACGTGACCGCGCTGGAGGACTTGTCTTCGCGAGCGCGTCGCGCGCGCCGCTTCCGCCGCCACGGGCATCGGGTGCTGACCCTCGCCGTGCTGGTGGCATGCTGCACGCGTCCGCCCGCTCCGCCGTCGCATGACCTCGTGATCACGCATGTTCACTATCTGCGCGGCGCGGAGATCACGTCCGAGCTTTACAACGTCGCGGTGCGTGGAGGGCGGATCTCGTACGTCGGGACGGAGCCGCCGCCGGCGAAGCGGACGCTCGACGGGCGCGGGCTCGTGTTGGCGCCGGGTTTCCTCGACACGAACATTCCCGGCTTCGTGAGGGTCGGGACGCCCTCGCGCCTGAAGCTCGCCGACGGCGTGACGTCGTACCTGAGCGCGCATGGCGGCCTGCCCGGCGACAGCCTGGCGCACCAGGGACACCAGACGATCCTCAACTATGCGACGACGGTCGGGCTGATCGGGTTTCGCGATCGTCTCGGCGATCCGACCTTCGATCTGCCCGCCGCGCTCGAGGCCGGCGTCCGCGCGGGTGCCTACGGCGTCTCGCTCTCACCCGAGTACGCACCCGACGACGCGACGCCGGAGCGCGTGCAAGCGATCTGCGCCCGCATGGGCGCGTTAGGCACGCCGGTGAGCTTCCACGCGCGCTTCTCGTCGCGTGACCAGGAGCTCGAGGGTGTCGAGGAGGCCTTCGCGTGCGCGCAGCGGCGCGCGCCGGTCCACGTCCTGCACATCACCTCGACCGGAGGCACCTGGCACCCGCGCGAGGCCGCCGCGATCGCCGCCCGCGCCCGCGACCTCGGCCTCACGCTCTTCTTCGATTTCTATCCGTACACCTCGTGGAGCTCGAGCATTCAGCGCGCGCGCTTCCGGGGGGACTGGCTCGAGCGCTACGGCGTCGGATGGGATCACGTGCGGATCGCGGGCGTCGCCGGACCGGTCGATCGGGCGCGGCTCGAGGAGCTGCGCGCCACCGGCCGCGACTCGAACGTCATCGTCGACTCGATCCCGCAGGAGACGCTCGATTTCTTCGCCGTCGAGAGCGACGCTTCGATCGGCTCCGATACCGCTCCGACCTCGGGCAGCTCTCATCCGCGCGGCGCCGGCAGCTTCGCGCGCTTCATCCGGACGTATGTCGCGACCGGAAGGCTCCCGCTCGCAACGGCGCTCCATCGCTTCTCGACCGCGGCCTGTGCGCGCTTTGCGCCGTTCATTCCGTCGCTGGCGCGGCGCGGCCGCATCGAGGTCGGCTATTTCGCCGATCTGGTGCTGTGGGACCCGCACGCGATCCGCGACAACGCCACCGCCGACCAGCCGCTCGAGCCGTCGTCGGGCGTGGTCGCGGCCCTCGTCAACGGCGTGCCTGTCATCGTCGACGGCCGCTACGTCGGGGCGCGGCGCGGCATTGGCGAGTGGATGAAGGGCCGGCTCGCCACGCTGCCGCAGTGATCGCGGCAAAGCATCAACGAGATTCGTCGTCCGTCGTGAATTGCGTAACGGCCGGGCATATCGCCCGCGCGATCTCGTCGATTCTCGGATAGACCCACGTGCCCTCGCTGCCGAGCGAACGCTCTTTCAACCGTTCATTCTCCGCATCATCGTCATAGTACGCGACCTCGAAGACGACGCGCGGCGCGCCTTGTCGCCGGTGCAGGCGGCTGTGTGGGGATCGACGCAGCCAATAGAGGTCGCGGGCGAAGACGCCGGGCTGGACCGTCTCGAGCGGGACCTTGGCGAGCTCAGGATAGGCGAGCTTCGGTCCGATCCCGAGGCCCTGCATGGCCGCGACCAAGCCACCGGCCAGCTGCTTCTCGCGATCGGACGGATGGAAAAAGACGAACGCACTGGTCAGATCGGCGCTCTTGATGGGGGGCGACGACGCGTTGAAATGCAGGCTCAAGAGCGCCGCCTCGGGATTCTGCTCGAGAATCGTCGCACGATCCCGCACCGATGCGCCTGGACTCTTTTCCAAGGTCGGGTGGCCGGTGCGCGTCAAGATCACCCCGCGTCCCGCCAAGCATTCGTTCATCAGCGTGTGGGCGAGCTGGAACGTGAGCGCCGATTCGGTGAGACCGCGATCGCGATTGGGATCGCGGGCGTTTCCCGAATGCGCGGGATCGAGCACGAGATGCCCATCCAATGATGGCGGCGTGCGATATCTCCACACCGGAGCCGCCCGCAGGAACGGCTCCACCTTCGCCAGCATCATGCGGAAATCGGGCTCGAAGGTGATGTCGTGACCGCCTGGATAGCGCACGTCGACGACGTCGTCGTTCCCAGCTTTGTCGTTTTTGCCGATGATCGACAAATACGGAATGTGCTGCCGCGTTGCCTCGGCTTTGAGATAGCGTGGCTCGCCTCCTGCCTGATCGATCAGCGCGGAGACGCCGAATTGGTGTGCAACGAGCTCGATCTGTAGCTGGTGCCCCGTCGAGATCGACCAACTCACCACTTTCTCGACGTGCTGCGCCCAGAGATAGTCGAGCGCCGCTTGCAGCGCGTCCGCGATCGCGGCGGAGTTGAATTGATTTTCGTACCAGCCGCCGCGCCCGGTGCTGCCGGGATAGTTCAACGCGAGCACGCCGAAGCCCTGGCGGTTCAACCAGTGAAAATACGGATTGAAACGCGGTGAGACGTTCTCTTTCGGTCCGCCGTGCAGCCAGAGGACCACGTTGGTCGGTGCCAGCGGGCCGAAATAGACCGCCTGGTGCAACGCGCCTTTTCTCGAGCGCAGCCAGACCTCGAGCGGTTGGACCGGCTTTGTGGGCGGCTCCCATCCGGGTGGACTGACGAGCTGCCACGCGCCGTCGCGAAGCTCGGCGAGCGTCTTGCTCGTCCGTGCGTCGGCGGCGATCGCGACGTATCGATCGCCGATCTTCTTCATCTTGAAGAGCGTGACCGATCCGTCGGGGCTGGTCTCGAGCGTCGTCCAGTATCGGCTGTGGAGACCCATGCGCGCGTTGGTGCCGTCGTATTCCAGGACGTCGCCGGGTGGGAACTCGCGGTCCGCGACCTCGACGAGACCCGACTGCGACAAGAAATACGGCCTGCGGAACGGCGTGTCGCGCTTGCGGGCGATGACCCCGACACGGTGGTCGCCGGTGGCGAAGAAATCGATGAAATGGTCGACCTCGGACAGCGCGTCGGAAGGCGTGCAGGCCATGTGCGCTGCCGTCAACGTGCAGACGAAGAGTTGATACGGAGGCTGTCGCCCGCGCACGCCGATCACCTGCTCCGGCGAGGCCCAGATGCAGCGATCGAATCCGGCGCCGACGGGATCCGCGAAGCTCGAAACGCCGTCCGCGCCGACGCGGACGAAGCGCTGCGTGCGGGCGCCGGAGCGGAAGGAGAGGAGGCCGCTCGATCGTTCGACGCAGAAGTCGCCCTCGTCGAGGTCGGGCGAGTCGGTGAGGTTCTGAAGCGACGCGGTGTCGACGTCGTAGAGATAGAGATCGAAGCTCGGCCGCCCGGCGGTTTGCGCGGCCATGACGATCTGGTGCGCGGTCACGACCGTCGGGCTGTACAGGTCGACGCGCTCGAGCTCGTCGGAAGTCTTCGACGGCAAGATCGGCTGGAACGTCCCGTCGCGGAAGACGTAGGGACGAAAATGACCATGCCAATTCGCGGCGACCAGCGGCGCGCCGTCGAAGTCCTCGATGAAGCTCTGTGCCTGCGAGAAGTAGGTGGGAAACGACCGTGCGGCGAGGCGATGCTTCACATACAGGGCGCCGCCGCCGACGATCGCAATCGCGGCGACTACCAATGCGAGGAAACGGCCGCGCCGCAGGTATGCTCGCACGCGCCTAGAGGAACGCTGTGGATGGGTCAGGATCGCGGGAGAGTACCCTTCCACGTGGGTCTTCAGGATCTGGTGTGGGTAGGGTGACGGAGTGAGGCCCTGCTCCGTGCTACCCTCGCGCCTCCCGAGTGGGAGCGAGGAGGTGCGGAGCGATGCGGGATCGGGA
>JBGPIT010000439.1:0-4015 GCA_041485125.1 Binatia bacterium
AGATCCGTGCCCGGCCCGCAAAACAAGTCATGGCCGTCTACGAGGAGCAAACCGACGAGACACCGAACCTGCCGACGGGCCGATGCGACGTGACCGGCGTCTTGTGCCTTACCAGCCCCAGCGCGTACGCGGTCAACTGCATCGCTCCCGACAACAGCTGCGCCCAGTGAGCTAGCGAGCTGCCGGGTGGTCTTTCGGGCCACCCGGCAGCGTCTCCACCGTTCAGCGCGCGAACGGACGGCGGCGCGCGGCGCGGAACGGGTAGGTGAAGTGCGCGACCGGCGCGAGCAGCGCGCTCGCGCCGTCCCCCCACTCGTCGGGGAACGCCGGATCGTCGATGCCGGTCTCCGGGTACACGTCGTCTTGCGCGCACTGCGTGCCGAACAGACGGTCCCAGATCGAGAACACGACACCGTAGTTGGTGTCGCGGTGGGCCGCGTCGATCGAATGATGGACACGGTGCGACTGCGGCGTGACGAGGAGCGAACGCAGCGGCCCGAGGCGCGTGCGCACGTTCGCGTGCGTGAATTTCGTGTAGCAGTTGCTGAGGACGCTCCAGGCGGCGACCGTCGGGAGCGCGTTCCCGAGCGCGAACATCGGCAGCGCGCCGATCGTCGTCGTCACCAGGTACTCGAGCGGGTGATAGCGGAGGTCGGTGAACACGTTGAGCTCGCGCTGCGCGTGGTGGACGGCGTGGAAGTGCCAGAAGAGCGGCACCCGGTGGCGCACCCAGTGATGCGCCCACGCCACGACGTCGACGAGCAGGATGCCGAGCGTCAGGCGCAGCGCGAACGGCCACGACGTCGCGGCGTCGACGGTCAGAAACCCGAGCCAGCGATCGTACGCTCCGCGCAGCGCGGCGACGTAGAAAAGGTTGATCAGAAACCCCGCGGTATGCGTGATCACGATGTACGACACGTCGGTGCGGAGGCCCCGGGAGAAGACGGCCTGGGCGCGCGCCGGCGCCCACCGCTCGAGGAGGAGGATCGACGCCATCGCGATCCAGAAGAACGGACTCGCGTAGAGCGCGACGGTCTGGGACCGTGACAAGCGCTCGATGAACGGGCGCGCCTGCGGCACCACGATCGCGGCGCTCGCCGCGACGACGATCGCCACGAGGATCGCGAGCGCCATGGCTCGGCGCGGGGAGGCACCGGTCGACGTCTGCTCGCGGTTGATTGCGCGGTCCGCCACGTCGCCAACGTCTACTTCAAGAGCGGCGCTGGCGCGAAGCGTCGATCCGCCGACGTTTCAGTCGACGTCGCAGTTCAGTACTTCGCGATCACCGTGACGCCGATCGTGCCGTACTTGTCCATCGACTCGAGGACGCTGCTCGCCTCCTCGAGCTTGATCTTTCGGTGCACCAGGCGTCCCGGATTCAACCGGCCGGCCTCGACCATCGAGAGCATGCGCGTGAAGTGCGGCGCCTGCATGCCGAGCGAGCCGATGATGCGCACCTCTTTGAGCACGATGATGTCGATCGGCAAGGCGATCTCGCCCTTCTCGGCGCCCGAGGTGAGTCCCACTTGAATGTGGCGGCCGCGCTTGCGGACGCACATGACCGAGTTGCGGCAAGTCGCGGCGACGCCCAGCGCGTCGATCGAGACGTGCGCACCGCCGCCGGTGAGGCCCATGATCGCGCCGATCGGCTCATCCTTCGACGCGTTGATCGTGTGGACGGCGCCTTCCGCCTTCGCGGCCTCGAGCTTCTCGTCGGAGACGTCGACGGCGATGACGTTGGCCCCCATGGCGGCACCGATCTGCACCGCGGAGAGACCGACTCCGCCGCAGCCGTGGACGGCGAGCCACTCGCCCGGCCGGACGTCCGCCTCGTCGATGAGGGCATGGAACGCGGTCATGTAGCGGCAGCCCATGCTCGCCGCGTCGGTGAACTCGATGCCCTCGGGGAGCCGGACGAGATTGACGTCGGCGAACGGGACCGCGACCCGGCTGCCGAAGCCACCCCAGTAGGCGACGCCCGGGACGAGCGGCGTGTCGCAGACGTTCTGATGACCGGTCCGGCACCACTCGCACGTGCCCTCGCCCTGGCTGAACGGAACGAGCACGCGGTCGCCCTTCTTCCAGTTCTTGACGTTCGCGCCCGCCTCCTCGACGACGCCGCAGAACTCGTGGCCGAAGACGTGCGGCACCGGCAGCTGGATGCCTACCCACGTCCAGTCGCCCGACCAGAGATGCCAGTCGGTGCGGCAGATGCCGTTCGCCTCGACGCGGATCAGCACGCCGTCGGCGTTCGGCACCGGATCGGGCATGTCACGGACGACGAGAGGCTTGCGTACTCCATCGAAAACGGCGGCGCGCATCGGGGATTCCTCCTCTGCTTGTGGGGTTGGCGGTTGCATAGCGCCGGCACCCGCGGGCGTAAACCCCGGTGATCGGCCCGCGCGAGCTCCGTCGAATCAGGCGAAGGCGACCAGCGCCTTCCCGGGCGTCGTCTGCTTGCCCTCGCCGTTCTCGGTCCAGATCTCGAGCTCGACGAGCTTCTCGCCGTTCTCCTGCCAGCGGCGCGTGACTTTGCCGCGGCAGACGACCGGCTGATCGGGAAAGTCCATGCCGCGGTACTGGCACGAGATCTTCTTGATGCGACCCGCGTGCGCGAGCCAGGTGGAGACGTACTCGCCGAGCGTCGCGTACTTGAAGCGGCCGTGGACGATGATCGAGCCGATCTGCTTCGCCTGACGGAAGTTGTAGTCGTAGTGCAGCGGGTTGAAGTCGCCGGACCCGGCCGCGTACTTGACGAGCTGGGTGAGGCCGATCTTCTTCTCCACTCGCGGCAGCTCGTCGCCTTCTTTGATGCTGTCCCAACTCGGCATCGCTCGCTCCTAGTAGAAGATCGCCTGGCTGCGTTGCACCACGGCGACCTTGCCCGTCGCCTGATTCGTGAAGCGCGTCTCGCCGCTCACGATCAGCATCTTGCCGAGCGCCTTGCTCTCGCGAACGTCGAGCGCCGTGAGCTTACTGACGGCGGTGAGCATGTCACCGGCGCAGATCTGGTCGAAGTACTCGGTCTCGGTGCCGCCATCGAGAAGGCCGGGCAGGCCGTGGTTCACGCTCGGCTGGCTCTTGTTCGGCGTGCTGAAGGTGTCGCTCGACTCGCCGGGAATGAAGATCGGCGAGCCGAGAAAGGTCGGCGGCGCGGGCAGGTTGCGGTAGCCTGCACGGCGCGCAGCCTCGACGTCGAAGTAGACCGGGTCGGTGTAGCCGACGCCGCGCGCGAAGGCGCGGACGTTGGTCGTCGTGAGCTCGTAGGTCCAGGGCGGCCACTCTCTGCCGATCACCGCCCGCATCTCGTCCGTGATCTCGAAGTGCTCGGCCATGTCGCTCTCCTCGTGCGCGCGACGCGTAGCACGGGCCCGCACCAGGTTGAAGCCGGCCGCGCGATCGCGTCGCGCCGATGGCAGGATCCGCCCGGCCTTTGTCATTGCGGCCGCGACGCCGTCGCGGCTACCTTTGGCGCCAGCAAAGGTCCGCGAAAGGAGAGTTCCACATGGAGATCGCGATTTTGCTCTACGACGAGATGACCGCGCTCGACGCCATCGGTCCGTACGAGGTGTTGTCGCGCCTACCGGGGGCGACCGTTCGGTTTGTTGCCGAGAAGGCCGGACCGATTCGCACCGACACGCGCTTCCTGGCGCTCATGGCCGACTACGCCGTCGACGACGTGAAGGCCGCCGACATCCTCCTCCTTCCCGGCGGACCGGGCGACGTGAAGGTGCGGCGGAACGAGCGTCTGCTCGCGTGGGTGCGCGCCATCGACGCGACCACGCAGTGGACGACGTCGGTCTGCACGGGTGCGCTCATTCTCGGCGCCGCCGGGCTCTTGAAGGGCGTCCCCGCGACCACGCACTTCGCGGCGCGCGAGGTGCTCCGGAGCCTCGGCGCGGAGCCGACCTCCGAACGCGTCGTGCGCTCCGGCAAGATCGTCACCGCGGCGGGCGTTTCGTCCGGGATCGACATGGCGCTTCGGCTGGTGCAGCTGATCGCGGGCGACGATCTG
>JBGPIT010000440.1:0-4011 GCA_041485125.1 Binatia bacterium
CTTCTTCGAGCCGATGGTACGCCGCGTGTTCGCGGCGCCGCGGCAGACGCTCTACACGGCGTTCACCGACCGCAAGGACGCGGCGACACCGCCGCAAGACGCCGGGCGCGCGTCGGCCTGACAGCTCCTCGCGATCATCCGAGCGGCGAACCGCCCGCGGATCTCCGCTGAACAAAGCGATCGACGAGGTGACGAAGACCGTCACGGAGTCTCGACGGCAGCGCCACCGTCAGCTTTCGACGGTACGACCGCGGCGCGACCGTTCCGGACGGTCGGCGACGTTCGCGCGCCAGGTCGACGTCGAGCTCGTCGGGCGCGCTCACCGCGTGGCGGATCTCGGCCGCGAGGGCCGGAAAGCCGAGGTGCTCCGCGCAGTCCGCCATGCCGAGCCCCTGCCGACGCGGGTACTCGGCGTTCAGGCGATGCTCCAACCAATCCGCCACGATGATCAGTAGTATTTCGCGGTCGAGTGGCGCGAGCGCGTCCGAGACCGCCGGCAGCGCCGCGCCGTTCAGCGTGGGAAAGCGATACGCGTACTCCTCGACGTGCGCCCCGACGGCGTCGCGGATCTGCCGGCGCCGCGCCGGCGACACGCCGCGGCGTCCGTCGCCGAAGTCGCCGGTCGCGTACACGTTGTGGACGAGCGCCGCGGCGACGAGCGCGGCGGGCGCGTGGAGCGAGCATAGGATGCTGGCCGTACCCACCACGTGCGCGATCTGTGTCCGCCCCGTGCCGGTGAAGTAGCCGGTGAAGAGCTCCGTCGCCAAGTCGTACGCGGCGAGGACCAGGCGCTGGTCGCCCACCGAGTAGTGCTCGCGGCGCAGCTGACCGAAGAGCTGGGTGTTGGTCTGCGCGTACACCGCTCTCTCTTGCATCCGCTTGCCGTGTGGACGCAAGCACCCTCGAAGCACCGGGGCCTTGCCGTAGATTCGTAACCTCTGTAGTTCCGGTTCCCGCATGGGGCAGAGCAGCAGGTTTCCGATGGCGGTGCACGTGCTGGTCGCGCTGAGCTTCCGGCCGAAGGATTTCATCTCGTCGGACACGCTCTCGGGGACGGTCCACACCAACGCGGTCGTGGTGCGACGGAGCGTCGCCTCGCTGCGGCGCGCCGGGCTCGTCGTCTCGCACCCCGGCGCGGCGGGCGGCGTGCGGCTCGCGAGGCTCGCGCGCAAGATCACCCTCCTCGACGTCTACCGCGCGGTCGCGAAGGTCGAGCTCTTTCGCATGCACAAGCCGAACCGCGCCTGCCCGATCGGCAAGCGGATTCCCGAGGCACTCGGGGAGTTCCTCCCCAAGGCGGAGAAAGCATTCGAGCAAAGCCTCGCGGAGGTGACGGTCGAGGACGTGGCGCGGAAGGTGTGGCCCGCCTTCTTCGCGACGAAGTGAGGCCGGAAGATTCGTGACGGTCAACTGTAACTGCAACGCCTGCGGTTGCGACCAGAGGAGGTGTGATCATGATCCAGCTTCACCAGTACTCACCGATGTTCGGCATCCCGAACCCGAGCCCGTTCTGTATGAAGCTCGAGACCTGGCTCCGCATGGCGGGACTCCCGTTCGAGGTCGTCCGCGTCGTCGACCCGCGCAAAGGACCCAAAGGCAAAGTGCCGTGGATCGACGACGGCAATCAGACCATCGCCGACTCCGGCTTCATCATCGAATACCTCGAGAAAGCGCCTACGGCGACCGGCTGAACAAGGATCTGGGCGCCGAGGATCGCGCGACGTCGCTGGCGCTGCGACGTCTGATCGAGGAGCATCTCTACTGGGCCATCGCGCACGGACGGTTCATCGACGACGAGGCCTGGCCGAGCACGAAGACGCCGTTCCTCGCCGGCTTTCCCGCGCCGCTCCGGCCGCTGGTCGGACGGCTGGTGCGAAAGACGATCGCGAAGTCGCTGCACATGCAGGGTCTCGGGCGCCACTCGCAGGATGATCTCTACCGGATCGCCTGTGACGATCTCACCGCGCTCTCGACCTTCCTCGGCGACAAGCCATACTTCTTCGGCGACAAGCCGACCGAGCTCGACGCTACCGCCTACGGGTTTCTCGCGCAGATCCTCTGGGCGCCGGGCTCGCGACGGATGCGCGAGCACATGGTGCAGACCGGGAACCTTCCCGCCTTCTGCGAGCGGATCAAACGGAATTTCTACGAAGGGAAACCATCATGAGTGAAACGACCAAAGCGATCGTCGTCGGCGTGGGACCCGAGGCCGGCCTCGGCGGCGCGCTCTGCGCGCGGCTCGCGCGCGAGGGGCTGCACGTCTACGTCGCGGGACGAACGCCCGAGAAGGTGGAGAAGGCCGCCACGTCGATCCGGAGCGCCGGCGGGCGCGCCACCGCCGTGCCCGTCGACACGACGAAGGAGAAGGACGTGACCGCCCTCTTCGACCGCGCCGAGAGCGACGGCGACGGCGCCGTCGACCTGGTCGTCTACAACGCCGGCAACGCCGCGTTCGGCGAGACCCACGACATGGAGGCGGGTTTCTTCGAGGAGGTGTGGCGCGTCGGCTGCTTCGGCGGATTTCTCGTCGGCCGAGAAGCCGTGCGACGGATGCTGTCGCGCAGCCGCGGCACCGTGATCTTCACCGGCGCGACCGCCTCGATGCGCGGCAAGCCGACGACCACCGCGTTCGCCGCCGCCAAGGCCGGGCTGCGCTCGCTCGCACAGTCGATGGCGCGCGCCTACGGACCGCGCGGCATCCACGTCGCCCACGTCATCGTCGACGGCGGCATCGCCGGCGACAAGATCATTCAAGGCCTACCGCAGTTCGCACAGGCACTCGGCGAGGACGGCCTGGTCAGCCTCGACGGTCTCGCCGACGCGTACTGGTTTCTCTACAGCCAGCGCCGCGCCGCATGGACGCACGAGCTGGATCTACGCACGTTCAAGGAGACGTGGTGAGAGCGGAGCAGGCGCCGTAATCGCCTCTGCCGTGTCATACGCGACACGCAGCTGCTTGGGAGCGTGCCGCGGGCGCAGCCGCCTGCGCGCTCGTGGCACACCGCGCTGCTGTGTCCGACGCGCGGGCGCGGCCCCGCTGCGGGCACGAGCCTTGCTGAGACCTCCACTGCGGCGCGACTGCGCCCCGGAGGTTCACCGTGAACGCGAAAAACTCGAACATCGGCAACGTCTTCCTCCTGTTGGTCGCGGCGGCCAGCGTGGGCACGCGGACATTGATGGCGGCGTTGCTCGCCGTCGGCGTCGTCCTCCTCTACGGCGGGATGCTCGCTCTGGTCCGCCGTCGCAATGCCGACGGTGCTTCCGCCTCGCCGCTCGTCTGTCGCGTCGGTGCGGCGCTCGCCGCCCCCGGCTGCTTCATCCTCATCGCGGCGTGGAGCTCGACGGTCGGCCTCTCGTTCCTCGCCGGCCTCGCGACGTGGACGCTCATCGTCGCCGCCAGCGTGTCGTGGACGCGGACGGCCGCGTGGCGCGAGCGTCTGCGCGACACGGTCGTCCGCCCGCGGCTCGGCCTCAGCGCCTGCTGAGCTAGGTCGTCGCTTCGGCGTCGGCGGCGCGGAAGCGGTGCGCTGCCTTGGCGCGCGCCTTCGACGCCTCGGTCTCACGATCGCGGGGCGGAGCGTTCGTGACGAGGGCGCCGAGGAGCTCATGAGCCGCGCGCGTCACCTGCTCCACGGCGCACGCGAAGGCGAGCTCGTTCGCCTTGGACGGTCGGGTGAACCCGCTCAGCTTACGGACGAATTGCAGGGACGACGCGCGGATCTCTTCGTCGCTCGCGGGCGGCTTGAAGTTATGCAGCGTCTTGATGTTTCGGCACACGGGACGTTCTCGTCAACGGCCCGGCACACGCTCGAAGGTCGGCACGCCCTCCGGCACGTGGTGGAAGCTCTGCTTGTCGATCGTGTAGATCACCATCTCCGGTTTGCCGAAGACGCTCGGGTCGTCGAAGGTCCCGACCTTGAGGATCACAGCGCCGGGCAGACCCGACGACTTGGCGACGATGTGCGTGCCGCACTGGGCGCAGAACTCGCGCGTCACCGGGTTCGCGAGGTC
>JBGPIT010000441.1:0-4001 GCA_041485125.1 Binatia bacterium
CGCACGTCGTCGCTGACGCGATGATCGGTCTCGACGAGGTCGACGAGGCCGGCGTCGAGCACGGGCTGAACGGAGTCGGCAAACGACGCCCGGTGCGCGGCGTCGTGCTGTTGGGTCTGCCAATACGCGAGCTCGGTGCGGCCGATCAAATGGCGGGCGTTCGCGAACGTCGGTACCCATTTGCCGTCGACGAGCATGGTGTTCCAGCCGACGTGGTCGAGGTGGAGGTGCGTGCAGAGCACCGTATCGATCGACTCGCGCGGGTACCCGGCGGCCTCGAGATCGCGGAGAAACGGAGTCTGGAGATGGCTCCAGCCCGGAATCGGGCGCTCCTTGTCGTTGCCGATGCAGGCGTCGACGAGAATCCGGCGATCGTGCGTCTCGAGCACGAGCGCGTGGACGCTCATCCGCAGGCGTCCTTGCTCGTCGACGAAGTGCGGTGCGAGCCAGCGATACGGCCGGACCGCTTCCGGCGTGGCATCAGGAAGGATGAACTTCGTGCCGCCCGTCAGCTGGAGCTCAGTGATCTTCGTCACCTTCACCGCCCCGATCTGCCACTGGCTCATCAGTCGTCCTCCGATGTGATCGCTTATGGTCGTCACGCGCGGAGCCGATTCGGCGACCTCGCAGCGGTCGTCGACTTGAACGTATTCCGGGTACGGGCGTGTCCGTCAACCGGAACCTCGCGCGAACGGCTCCCTCTCATGCGCCGAGCGACCCCGGACGCTCTTTGCCATCCCTCCGTTTCGGAGTAAGTACGGCGACTGCCGCGGCCCGGCCCCGCACCCGCGACGCCCATCAGAGGAGGTAGTCCTGTGTCTGAACCCATCCGGTTCGATGCGCCGTTCACGATCGGCGGCCAGCTCGATGCCCGTGCCGTCCATCCCGAGACCGAGAGCAAGATCTTCTTGATGCAAGGCGACCGTACGTGGACGTATCGCCAGCTCCGCGACGAGTCGGTCCGGACCGCGCACTTCCTGCTGCGCCGGCTCGGCACGGTCGACGAGCAGCATCCCGGCCACGTCGCGATGATCCTCGAGAACCACTTCGAGCTGGTCTCGCTCCTCGGCGGCTGCGCCTACGGCGGCCTCACGCTCTTCGGCGTCAACACGGGGTTGCGCGGCGAGACCCTCACCGGCGTCCTGAACCACTCGCGATCGCGGCTCGTCGTCGTCGACGAGCGTTTTCTTCCCGAGCTCGACCGGGTGCGCGGACAGCTGAAGTCGATCGCGCCGGAGAACATCCTCGTGCTCACCGAGGACGGCCGCGACCGCGAAGGCTACCGTAGCCTGACCGCCGCGGTTGCGAGCGAGGTCGCGGAGTCGGGGAAATCACTCGACGCGCCCGCGCGCGACGTCGATCCGACGGCAAATCTCATGGTCATCTACACCTCGGGCACAACGGGTCTGCCGAAGGGCATCAACAACAATCACCTGAAGCTCTGCGCGACCGGGATCGGCGTCTCGACGCAGCTCGCTCTCGGCCGCGACGATTGCGGCTACGCCTGCATGCCGCTCTTCCATTCCAACGCGATGTTCGTCGGGATGATGCCGGCCTTCTGGGCCGGCGGCCGGCTCGCGATCAACGAGCGCTTCAGCGCCAGCAAGTTCGTCCCCGACGTCCTGCGCCACGGCGTGACGTTCTGGAACTACGTCGGCGAGCCCGTCCACTACGTGCTGACGGCGATCGAGAAGCAGTACGGCGGCGACGAGGCCCGCATCCTCGCCGAGGTCGCGAACAATCCGAAGAACAAGCTGCGTTACGCCGTCGGCAACGGCGCCTCGCCGCCCGACATCGACAAGTTCATCCGCTGGCTCGGCCTCGACGACATGTTCGAGCTCTACGGCTCCACTGAGGCCGCGATCAGCACCTTCCGCCGCCTCGGCGATCCGCGCGGCAGCGTCGGCGAGATCCAGGATCCCCAAGTGAAGATCCTGAACGAACGCGGCAAGGAATGTCCCGAGGCCGTCCTCGGTCCCGACGGCAAGATCACCAACTACAACGAGGCGGTCGGCGAGATCTGCCGGTGCGCGCAGGATACCGGGCTCTTTCAAGGCTACTTCGACAATCCCGACGCCAACGACTCGAAGTATCGCGACGGCGTCTACCACTCCGGCGACCTCGGCCACATCATCAGCCACGACGGCCGGCGGTTCTTGTATTTCGACGGCCGCACCGACGACTGGATCCGCAAGGACGGCGAGAACTTCTCCGCCGCGCAGATCGCGCGTCTGGTGACCGAGCACCCCGACGTCGATCTCGCCGCCGCCTACGGCGTGCCGTGCGCCGTCTCGGACGAGCTCGTCATGACCGCGCTCAAGCTGCGCGACGGCGCCAAGTTCGATCCCAAGGGCTTCTTCGACTTCTGCGAGGGCCAGGTGACCGGCGGCAGCATGGATCGCAAGTGGTTCCCCGACTTCGTCCGCATCGTCGACGACTTCGAGTGGACCGGCACGCAGAAGATCCTCGTCCGCCCCTTGAAGAAGGATCACTTCTCGCGGAAGAAGCTGCCCGACGCGCCGATCTACTGGCGGAAGCGCGGCGACACGGCGTTCCGGCCGCTCACCGGCGACGACTGGGAAGCGCTACGGAAAGACTTCGCGAAGGCCGAGAAGCTCGACGTCCTCGACCGCTGATGCGGCGTGAGAGCCGGCGACGGTAAATAGTCACCGCCGCGCCGACCCACCGGCGCGGCGCCCGAACGCTAGCGCCCTGCCTTCATCTCCTTGAAGTGCTATGTTCCCGTTCGTGGCCGTCTCTGACAAGGATCGAGAGTTCATGCGCAGGATCGGCGCTCACAAGACTGCCGCGCATGCGGACGCAGCGGCGGCGCACCGTCAGACTTCGGCAGCGGAGCGTCTGAAGCGCAGCTGGGCGCTCTACCTCTCGATGCGTTCATCGGTACGCGCCGCCGACGCGCGGGACGACGATCCGTCGCCGTTCTACGAGCGGGCTCGGGCGCTGGGCCTGTATCGTCCCTGACGACGCGTCGGATGCCAGCATGGACGACGAGGCCCTCGCGACCGTTGCCCGCCTGCTCGACGAAGCCGTTCTGCCGTACATCGTGATTGGAGCCCATGCGGTGAATGCATGGCTCGAGCCGCGCTTCACTGCCGACGTCGATGTCACCGTGGAAGCCGATGTTTCGGGGCTGGAACGGCTCAGGAACGTTCTCGCGCGGGCCGGCTACGCGGCGACCGCAGAACACGGCGGCAAGCTGCCCTCCGGTCCAGACTTCGTTCGCTTCACGTCACCTGATGGCATGCTGACGCTCGAGATTCAGACGGCAAAGACTGCATTTCAACGGGAAGCAATCCCGCGCGGTCTTGCGGTCGGCGCTGCTCTCCGCGTCGCGACGCCCGAGGATCTCATCGTGTTCAAGCTGATCGCGAACCGTCCCAAAGATCAGATCGATTTGCAGGGATTGGTGACGCTTCCGGACCTCGATTGGTCCTACGTTGAACGCTGGGCTCGCGAGCGGAGCGTACTCGCTGAGCTGGAGCGTCTCCGTCCGCGTCAATAGAAGCGAAGCCCGCAATCTTGCTCGGCAGGGCGGTCACGCCTAGTATCGCCGTGTGCAGGCGCCCACCACCGTCGCGGCGATCAAGGTCGACCGCTCTTGGATCGGGGCGCCGACGGGCCGCACCCTGCAGAATCCGACCGTAGGCCTCGCCGTCCTGACGGTCGGTCTGCTCGCGCTCGGCTCGTGGGGCTACTTGGCAGGCGTGATTCCGTGGTGGACGGTCGTGCCGATCAACGCCGCGGCAATCTACGTGGGTTTCACCGTCCTTCACGAAGCCATGCACGGCGTTGCGCACCCGAACCGAACGGCGAACGCGCTTCTCGGTCGTCTCGGCGGCATCCCACTGACGATTTCCTTCCCGCTCTTCCGTGGCGTTCATTACGAGCACCACTCCCACACCAACGACCCGAACCGCGATCCTGATTTGATCGTCGCGCATGCGCCACGTGTCCTGCTCCCACTCTGGTGCCTCGCCGTC